>CAZSLT010000355.1:872-1508 GCA_964607595.1 uncultured Phycisphaeraceae bacterium | reverse complement strand
CCACTCGATCATCGGGTCCACCTTCCACTGCCATATCGAGGCGGAGACAACGCTCGGTGGGCGCCAGGCCGTCATCCCCGTGATCTCCGGCCAGGCCTGGATCACCGGCACCCACCAGCACATGCTGGACCCGTCCGATCCCTATCCCGGCGGTTACCGGCTCTCCGACACTTGGCCGATGCCGCGGGGGAGTTGAAGCGGCCCGGGCGAGGAGCGTTGGGTGCTGCGTGCGGCGTCTTATGCGCGTTATGCGCGCGGTATTATGCGTTGGCTCGGCCGTCGCCGTGTTTCCTTGGCCCCAACCCTCGCCATCCGCCCGTTCTCTCTCCCGCCTGTGGGGCTTTGCGGAGGGACTGGATGGAGCGGGAGATGGACGAGAGGCAGAAGGCAAGGTGCGTCACACAAAGTCCCCTCTCCCGTCCGGCGGGAGAGGGACAGGGTGAGCGGCTGTCTTGGGTGTCAAGCGTTTTGGGGTTTCCATGATGCGTTGTCCCTGAGCATGGCGTTGAGGACGGTGAGGAGCTTTCGGATGACGGCGACGATGGCGAGCTTGGCGGGGGCGCCGCGTGCGGTCAGTCGTTCGTAGAAGGCCCTGAAGACGGGGTTGTGACGGATGGCGACGAGAGCGGCCATGTA
>CAZSLT010000355.1:0-862 GCA_964607595.1 uncultured Phycisphaeraceae bacterium | reverse complement strand
CGATCGTCCTGTGGCCGCGCATGAGGCCGGAGTCGCGGTTGAGCGGGGCGACGCCGACGAGGGCGGCGAGCTCGCCGCGATCGAGCATGCCGAGCTCGGGCATCTCGGCGAGCAGGGTGCGGGCGGTGACGTCGCCGATGCCGGGGACGGACTTGAGCAGTCCCTCCTTGTCGCGCCAGGCGGGCGAGGCCTTGATGCCGTCGCCGATATCGCGGTCGGTCTCGGCGAGTTCCCTGGCCAGGAAGGCGAGATGCCGGTCGATGCCGCCGGCGAGGTGGCGGTTGGCGGTGCGGCGGCGGCGGTTGGTCTCCATGCCGATCATCTCGACGATCTGGCGGCGGCGGGCGATCAGTTCGGCGAACCTGACGGCCTGCGGCTCGGGCACGGGCCTGGGGTGCGGCCTGATGCACTCGGCGAACAGGGCGATGGCCTCGGCATCGAGGGCATCGGTCTTGGCGAGCCGGCCCATGGCCCTGGCGAAATCGCGGATCTGGCGCGGGTTGACGACGCACAGGGGCAGCCGTGCGCCGGCGAGCGCGGCGGCGACGGTGGTCTCGAAGCCGCCGGTGGCTTCGAGCACGACCAGGGCCACCGCCATCGCGGCGAGGCGGCTGGCCAGCTCGTCCAGGCCGGTGCCGTCGCGGGGAACGGCAAACGCCTCGCCCGACGGGAGCAGGTGGACATCGAGCCGGTCGCGGGAAACGTCGATGCCGACAAAGACGGTGCGAGGTGCGTCCATGACCCTGCCTTGCAAATGCGGGCTCAGGCCCGAGCGGCTGTCCGGATTCGGGACTGCAGAGACGAAGGCCGCACCTGGCTCACCCGCTCCAACCCAGCAGGCAATCCAGAGATACAAGGGTGG
>CAZSLT010000354.1:0-1518 GCA_964607595.1 uncultured Phycisphaeraceae bacterium | reverse complement strand
CGCCGCCGCGTTCTCCCAGGTCTGCCGGGCGCGGGTGGCCGACGAGCACAGCACCACGCCGAGGTCGTAGCCGGAGAGGATCTCCCCGGCCGCCCGCGCGTCCTGCACGCCACGCGTCGCCAGCGGACGGCGGATGTCGAGATCGGGCGTCCGCCACGACGACTTCGCGTGCCGCAGCACCAGCAGGGTCTTGGTTGCCATAACTCCTCATCCTAGGGAATCGCTGATCATCACGGGTTGACCGGCCGGGATGTGGCTGGTTTCGCTGGTCGGGGGCGGATGGCTCCGTTGTGGGCCTCTGGATCGCTGTCTTGGTCCCTTTCCGGCCCCGCTGACCCGGTTTCGGGCAGGCTGGCGCCGGGTCTACCCGGTCATGATTGCGACCGCGCGGGCTCTCATCAGCAGGTTCGCCGATGCCATCGCGACGTGGAGCCGGTTGAGGTTCTTGGCCAGGCCTCGGTATCTGGTCTTGGCGAAGCCGAAGTCACGTTTCAGGATCAGGAACGGATGCTCGACTTTGGCCCGCACTGACGCCTTGCGGGATTCGGCCTCCCGGTCGGGTGCTGTCATCGTCTTCAACACCCCCTTACGGGCCGCGACCCGCCACTCAACCCGGGACAGGTGCTCATCGGCCACGATGTCGGCCCGTTTGTCGACGCCCTGGTAGCCGGCATCGGCATATACCACCTGGTCGTCACACCGGACCAGGTTGGCGGCCTGGTCCAGGTCGTGCACGTTCGCCGCGGTCACGGTCACGCTGTGCACGTAGCCGGTGCCGGCATCCACCCCGGTATGGGCCTTCATCCCGAAGTACCACTGGTTCCCTTTCCGGGTCTGATGCATCTGAGGGTCCCGGGTACCGGTGGCGTTCTTCGTCGAAGACGGGGCGGCGATGATCGTGGCGTCCACGATGCTGCCCCCGCGCATGATCCAGCCGTTGGCCTCGAACAACCGGTTCAACGCGGTGAACATCGCCTCACCCAACTGGTGCTTCTCGACCAGGTGCCGAAAGTGCAACAGCGTGGTCGCGTCCGGCACCTGCCGCTGGGTGAAGTCCAGCCCCATGAACTGTCGCATCGCGTACGAGTCGTTGATCTGGTCCTCGACCGCCTCATCGGACAGGTGGAACCACACCTGCAACAGATACATCCGCAACATCGTCTCGACCGGCACCGGCCGGCGTCCCCGAGCCTTGTTGTAGTAGTGCGGCTCGATCAGACCGATCCACTCCGTCCACGGGATCACCTGATCCATTGCGGTCAGGAACTCCTCACGGCGGGTGACCCGTCGACGCTGGGAGTACTCGGCATCAGTGAAACTCGGCTGCGAACCCTTCATGAAAGCATTTTACCTAGCCAAACCTACAATCACCCCACCAACACCCGCCAAACAAGTCGCACAATAATCAGCGATTCCCTAGGTCGCGCAGCCGTCGTCGGCTGAGAGTACGTCGCTCGCCCGCCGGGAACGGCCCCGGAGGGGAGGATCCAGAAAGGAACCGCGATGAACCCATCCACC
>CAZSLT010000353.1:0-1527 GCA_964607595.1 uncultured Phycisphaeraceae bacterium | reverse complement strand
GCGCGGTGATGACGCGGCGGCGGCGATCGCGCTCGATGATGCGGTGCGGATCTTTGAGTTGCGGTTCGGTCCTCGGGATCGTCGGACGGCGATGGCGCGGCTGGCCCGGGGCAAGTCGCTGACGGCGCTGGAACGGTATGAGGACGCGGAGCGGGACCTTCTGGCTGCGGTCGGGGTGCTGGATCAGGACGAGGCGCGGCGGAGTGACGCGCGGGCCGCGCTGCGGGCGCTGTACGGGGCGTGGGGTCGCGGGGCCGAGGCGGAGCGGTGGTCGGACTCAGCCCTTCCAGCCGGGTGATTGCAGGGATTTGGTGAGCCACCCGATGACTTCGGGCGGGGGCGGGGCGCCGCCGGTGCCGGTGGCGTTGTCGCTGAACCACTTGCGCACCGTGGCGGGCATGGGCGTGCCGCCCCTGAGCCCGTGAATCTGCAACTGCTTGAAGGTCCAGGACACTGGGGTCAGCGGGTCGAGCGCCTCGGCGGTGATGCGGGCGTCCATGATTTCGTTCTCCGGCGGCATGCGTGTGACTCCCGGTGTCGTGTGCGAGTTCGGGTGCGCCGGTCAGGGGCCTGAAGGCGGCGGCGGCGGGGGTGGTGGGGGCAGAGCGACCGGCGAGGGGAACCCGGGCAGCGCCATCGGTGTGATGATGTGGCCGAAGACATCGGGCGGGATGTCCCAGCCGCCGTTGACATCGGCCAGCAGCCAGTTGCGGACCTTTGTCGGCAGCGCGGCGGCGCCGGGCTGGCTTGAGTGGAATGTGAACCGCGCGTGGACCCATGCGGCGACGACATTCGCGTCGGAGGTTGTCGAGGGCGCGATGTGCGGTCCGGGCGGTATTCCGGGAAGCGGCGGCTGCTGCGGCGAGGGGTCTGCCATGACAACACGCTACCACTGCCGCGTGGAGTCGCAAGCGGGAGCATGGTTTTGAATGTGTGTGGCGGCGCGGCCTGGGGCGCTGCGCGTGCGGATGACAAACTCGTGCTGCTGAACGGTTTGCGGCACGGAGCGCCGTGGGGGACCGCACGGCGGTGGGGGTGGATGACCCACGCCCGGGCGGGCGATCGCCCGTGTAGGATGCGGCCGATGAGCGCGACGAACCTTGTGCGTACCGAGTCTGTGGATGGTGTGCTGCTGGCCGTGCTGACGACCGGCTCGCTGTCGGACTATGAGTCCGGGCTTGTCGTCGGGCAGATCCAGAAGGAAGCGCCGAACGCGCACTGGCGGATCGTGGCGGACTTCGGCGAGGTGCAGTTCATGTCGTCGCCGGGGATCAGTCTGATCCTGACGCTGGTGCAGGACGCCAAGGCGCACAAGGGCCGGCTGATCATCTGCCACCTGCACGAGGACATCCACGACATCCTGCGGATGACGAAGGTGGACAAGATGATCACGATCGTGCCGACGCGCGATGATGCGATGAAGAAGATGGGGTGAGGGCTCCACGGGTTGCGCTGCGCTTCACCCGTGGCTACAGGCGCGGGAAGGTGTGGGATCCACCCCTTGTTGCTTCGCAACGAAGGGGTGGC
>CAZSLT010000352.1:0-1536 GCA_964607595.1 uncultured Phycisphaeraceae bacterium | reverse complement strand
TGAGCCTGACCCTGACCGAACTCGGCCTCGTCATCGAGGGCGGGGCGACGGAACTGGCGCTGACCGAGAACGGGCTGGAGATCACCTATGCCTAACACCATCCAGATGCGCCTGGTGGCTGACGACTCGCTCCTCGATGAGATCGAGGTTCCGGGCGAGCTGCCGACCACCGATGGCAAGCCCTACATCCCGCTCGCGTCGATCCCTTCGCTGTTCGACCTGACGGCGCTGAACGAAGAGGATGTCTACTTCCAGCTCGTGACCGAGCCGACCGACCCCTACACCACCCCTGCCTTCGTCGCGCCCGAGATCACCGGCAGCCTGATCATCTGCCTCGACAGCGACGGCACCAACACGCCGATCACCGAGGCCGAGGTGGGGCAGGTGCTCCGCATGGTCACGCCGTCCGGGACCGGCTACCCGACGCCGACGGTGAGTGAGCGGGCGTGGGAGCGGGACGGGACGCCCATCGGCGGAGCCACAGCCGCGACCTACACCGCGCATGCGGATGACGTTGGTGAGGACTTTCTCGCGGCGTACCTCGAGGTCGAAAACGGGGCTGGCACGGACGATGTGACCAGCGCGGCGATCGACGTCTCGCCGCTGCCTGCGGCCATCAGCTCGTCCCCCGCCGACGATGCGACCGGGGTGTCGGTCAGCGCCCCGATCGACATCGTGTACAACAAGGCCATCCAGCTCGGCACTGGCAACATCGTGGTCCGCGAGAATGATGAGGGGTTCGCCGACTGGGAGACCTTCAACGCCGCGACCGGCGCGGGCGACAACGGCGGCACGCTCACCATCGTGACCACCAACGTCGCCAACGACACGCTGCGGATCATCCCCGGCGAGAACCGGGCGGCCGGAACGGAGTACGCGGTGCGCATCGCTGGCACGGCGGTCGTCAGCACTTTTGGTGGGGCAGCGCCCGGCATCACCGACGACACGACGCTCAGCTTCACGACCGATGAGGGCGTCGCTGCCGCCATTGCCTTCGCCGGGCACTTCTTCATCAACGCTTCCGGGACCGTCGAGGATGTCCCGATCGGCACCTATTCTGCAGATCGCAGGACCGTCGTTGTGGGCGGCGGGCAGAGGACCACGAGTGCGAGCGTAGTGGTTTCCACGCCGCAGTTCTCTGATCCTTCGAAGACATGGAGCAACACGCAGGACGGGGGCGCGGCCAGCGGACGCTTCGGTCTGGGGGCGCAGTCGGATGACGATCTTCCGGGCACCGAGGTCGATATCGACATCTCAGGCATCGGCAGCAACTCGACGTTCAGCGTGTGGGCGGTCGAGGGGCTTGAGAAGATCGGGCTGTACTATGCCCTTCAGGACGGGAGCAACCAGACTGACACGGTGCTCTCGGATATCGAGGTTCCGGCGGGCGGCGCGATCATTATTCACGGCAATCGGCTGCATGATATTTCTGTTGTGGATGGGGAGAGTGACCCCGTTTCGGGTCTTATTGCGGATGGGTGGTGGACCAGCACCGCCAATAGCGGGCAGTATTGGGCGTTCATCAACGCAACGGCT
>CAZSLT010000351.1:0-1577 GCA_964607595.1 uncultured Phycisphaeraceae bacterium | reverse complement strand
GGGAACATGGAACTCGTCCTGGACCGCAAGGTCGCCGAACGCCGGCTCTTCCCCGCCATGAATCTCGCGGCATCGGGCACCCGCAAGGAGCACCTGCTCATGAGCGAGCAGGAACTCAAGACCATCACCGCCCTCCGCCGCCGACTCATGAACATGCCCGCCCCACAGCAGATCGAGCAGCTCCTGGCCGCCCTCCAGCGCTTCCCGACCAACGCGGAACTGGTGGGGGGGTAAGGTCCGTAGACTCCTCGGATGAGCGACGCTGAGCGCGAGCTCCCGGGTCATGTTTACTCGACCTCCGAGATCGAGATCGTCCGGGATCGGAACTGCATCCAGGCGAGATCGCTGCTCTATGCCGGGTGTTTCGGTACGGTCATCTTTACGGGAGCGTGCGTACTTGCGTTCGGGTTCGTGTCGCTTGGCATGTACATGCTGATCTCGATGTTCTTGCCGCCTTTTCAGTGGTCGAATCTGCTCGCGATCCTGCTCGCCGGACCGTTTATTGTTCTCGGTGCCTTCTTCATTCTGCTTGTTGCGGATAGCTTGTTCTTGTCGCGCAGATCGGGGCGTTACTGCCTGACCTTCGAGCCGGGCGTCGGTTGGTTCCTGCGTCGGCTTGTGCTGGCACCAAAGTTTGTCGGACCCCGCATTGAGGTCGCAGTGAAACGCCGACGGGTGCGATACGGTGAAGTGATCCACTGGATTGCGGTGAAGGGAGCGCGAACGAAGCCGTTCGCGTTCGGGACGGCGCTGACGCCCATAAAGAAACGCGATCGATTGGCGATGGATGCGTGGCTAAACCGCCACATCGCGGACATCGAGCGTGAGTACTCGTCGGGCACCGATCCCCAATAAAAAAGAGCCGCTTCCGCGGCTCTCTCTGTGATCTCTGTGTCTCTGTGGTGCGTCTGGCTTAACGCTTCGAGAACTGGAAGCTCCGCCGGGCGCCCGCCTGGCCGTACTTCTTCCGCTCGACCTCGCGCGGGTCGCGCGTCAGGAACCCGTGGTCACGCAGCGCCGGCTCGGTGTTCGGGTCAAACTTCTTGAGCGCCCGGGCGATGCCCAGACGGATCGCCTGGGCCTGGCCCATCGGACCGCCGCCCGTCACGCGCACCACGATGTCGAACTTGCCCTTGTTGTTCGTCACCGCCAGCGGGGACACCGCGTCGTTCCGGTCGCGCAGCTCGGAGAAGTACTCCTCGATCGTCTTGAACGCCTTGCGCGTCTTCTGGATCTTGAACTCGCCCTTGCCCGGCTTGATCCGCACACGCGCCACCGCCGTCTTGCGGCGGCCCGTCCCGCGGTACCAGCCCTGCTTGTCCGGGCCGGTCGGCTTGATCGCCGTCGCGCCGGCCGCGGGGGCCGCCGAGGCCATCTTCGCCGTCAGTTCGCTCAGAGTCTGCGGGGCAGAGGAAGGGGCGTGTGTTTTCTCGTCGTTCATCGATTCAAACCCTTCGGGGGGGGGAGAGGGGAAAGTGTCTCGTGCGTGTTCCTGCGTGCTGATCCGGTCAAGGTATGGGAGGAGCGGGGTCAGACTTCCAGCGGCATCGGCTGCTGCGCCTGGTGCGGGTGCTCCG
>CAZSLT010000350.1:0-1579 GCA_964607595.1 uncultured Phycisphaeraceae bacterium | reverse complement strand
GTCGGGCTCGATGTCCACGAACCGCCGCTGCTCGACGACAAGGGTCCGGAGCTGGTTGTGGGGGATTGCCTGACCATCGAACCGGGGCTGTACTGCCGCGCCATCGGCGGCGTCCGGGTCGAGGACATGGTGATCGTCACCAAGGAGGGGTGCGACAACCTCAATTCCATCCCGGAGGGGTTGGATTGGGTCTGACCACGAGCTGGAAGATGCGGAAAAGGGTGGCTAACGGGATTCGAACCCGCGACCCCCGGGATCACAACCCGGTGCTCTAGGCCAACTGAGCTATAGCCACCATCTTGACCGTCCGGGGGTGGACTCGGGGCCTCCGCCGGGCCGATGACACTAAGAGCCGACCCGGCGCTCGTCAATCCGCCCGTCCGTCCCGGCGTCCGGGAAGTTTCGGGCGTGCCGCCCGGCACGGCGGCGAGCCGGCCCCGACCTCGGGAACCGGGCGTCCTGCTACACTGTTCCCCCTTTACGCTCGATTTCAAGAACCGCCCCCTGACCGCATGTATCCACCCCGGACGGAACCGGGCGGACGAGCCAACCGACGGAGCAAGTCACCGATGAGTCCCTCCGCAGCGCACGCAGGCCTGGGCATTTCCTCCAAGAATGTCGTCCGCAACCTCTCGACGCCGCGGCTCATCGAGCTGGCGCTGGCCAAGGGCGAGGGCAGACTCGCGGCCAACGGGACGCTCGTCGTCTCGACCGGGGCCCGCACGGGCCGATCCCCCAACGACAAATACCTCGTCGACTCCCCCGAGATCCACGACAACATCTGGTGGGGCAAAGTCAACCAGCCCGTCACGGAGCAGGGCTTCTCCGAGCTGCTGGCCATCGCCAACGACTACATGACCTCGCGCCCGCAGGTCTTCGTGTTCGACGGCTTCGTCGGCGCCGACACCAAGTACCGCATCTCGTCGCGCACCTTCACCGAGCACGCCTGGCACGCGCTCTTCGTCAAGACGCTTTTCATCGAGCCCACCGCCTCCGAGCTCGCGTCCTTCTCGCCTGACTGGACGATCATCAACTGCGGCAAGCGCAAGCTCACCGAGGACGAAGCCCGCCGCGTCGGCATCAACCCCACGGGCATCTGCATCGCCCAGTCGCTGACGCGCAAAACGGTGGTCATCTTCGGCACCGAGTACGCCGGCGAGATGAAGAAGTCGCTCTTCTACGCCATGAACTACGACATGCCCGATGTCGGCGTCTTCCCGATGCACTGCTCGTCCAATGTCGCGTCGAACGATCCCGCAAATGTCGCGCTGTTCTTCGGTCTCTCCGGCACCGGCAAGACCACCCTCAGCGCCGACCCTGACCGCGCGCTCATCGGCGACGACGAGCACGGCTGGTCCGACAAGGGCGTCTTCAACTTCGAAGGCGGCTGCTACGCCAAGTGCATCAACCTGACCAAGGAAGGCGAGCCCCAGATCTGGGACGCCATCAAGTTCGGCTCCGTGCTCGAGAATGTCGACATGGATGTCGAAGCGCGCACCGTCAACTACGACAGCGCCAAGTACACCGAGAATACCCGCGTCACCTATCCCGTCGAGTTCATCCCCGGCGCCCGAATTCC
>CAZSLT010000349.1:0-1583 GCA_964607595.1 uncultured Phycisphaeraceae bacterium | reverse complement strand
TGACGATGTCCTGCGCACCGGCGCGGTGATCGCCGAGCGGTTCTATGGCTCGCCCTCGCACGCGCTCAAGGTCGTGGGCGTCACCGGCACCAACGGCAAGAGCACCGTCGCCAACATGGTCCACCGCTTCCTGAATGACTCAGGGACCGCCCGCTGCGGGCTGGTGGGCACGATCGAGATCGACGACGGGCGCGAGGTCGCCAGGGCGAGCATGACCACGCCGCCGGCCACCGAGCTCAGTTACCTCTTCCGCAACATGGTGGACGCCGGCTGCACCGCGTCGGCCATCGAGGTGTCCAGCCACGCGCTGCACCAGGGTCGGGCCGACGGCGTTCGCTTCGACGCGGCCGTCTTCACGAATCTCACCGGCGACCATCTGGACTACCACAAGTCCATGGAGGAATACGCCCGCTGCAAGGCGCACCTCTTCGAGTTGCTGCCGCGGGAAGCGCTGGCGGTGGTCAACGCCGACGACCCCGCGCACGCGCGGATGGTGGCCCGGTGTGCTGCACCGGTGGTTCGCACGACCATTACGAACGCGCCGGCGGAGGCCCGCGCGGCGGTGCTGGGCGTGGCCGCGGCCGGGACGCTGGCGGTGTACGAAGGGCCGTGGGGGCGCGTCGAGGCCCGCTCGCCCTTCATCGGCGCGCACAATGTCTCCAACGCGCTGCAGGCGATGGTCTGTGCGCACAAGCTGGGTGTTCGCGGTGTGGCGCTCGAACGGGCGCTGCAACGGATGACCACACCGGCCGGGCGGCTGGAGCGCGTGTCGGAGCCGGGCGACGGTTTCCTCGTCCTCGTCGATTACGCCCACTCGGACGACTCGCTCGCCCACGCACTGGCGGCGGTGCGCCCGATCGCGGCACGCGAGCAAGGGCGGGTGATCGTCGTGTTCGGGTGCGGCGGGGACCGCGATCGGACCAAGCGCCCGCGGATGGGGCATGCCGCGTCCGCGGGGGCGGATGTGGTGTTCATCACCAGCGACAACCCGCGGACGGAGAAGCCGGGCGCGATCATTGATGAGATCCGCGCCGGGATCGATCGGGCGGCGCTGGACCGCTGCCGCGTGGACGCCGACCGGCGCGTCGCGATCTATTCGGCCGTCGCCGAGGCGCGGCCGGGCGATGTCGTGCTCATCGCGGGCAAGGGCCACGAGGACTACCAGATTCTCCCCGACGGTCAGGGCGGGACGGTGCGCATCGACTTCGACGACCGGGTGGAAGCGCGCGCCGCGCTGGCGGCGCGACGGGGCACGATCACGGAAGCCAAGCAGGACGGGGGCCGGCGTGTCAGCGTCTGAGCCGCGACCGTTCTGGACGCCGCGCGGGCTGGCGAACGCCTGCCGCGGCGTGCTGCGCGCCGGGGTCTCGGGCGGAACGCCGGTCACGCGGCTCTGCACCGACACGCGCGCGATCGAGCAGGGCGACGCCTACCTGGCGCTGCGGGGCGAGCGGTTCGACGGTCACGACTTCATCGCGCAGGCGATCGAGCGCGGCGCGGCGGTCATCATCGCCGAGCGCGACGACGAGGCGTGGCGGGCCGTCCCACTGATCCGAGTACCAGACACCGGCGCCGCGCTGGAG
>CAZSLT010000348.1:0-1587 GCA_964607595.1 uncultured Phycisphaeraceae bacterium | reverse complement strand
GGCGGGAACCCGGTCGAGGTGGTGATCTGCCAAGGCGAGATCATCTGCGGGGCGTAGCAACTTCGCGTGGACACTGCGCATCCACGCGAGTCAAGAAGGTGTAGATCGGCTCGCGCCCCCCTCTCATGCCGCTCGCCGGCGGGAGCCCGTGCTCGCCAACCGTGCGCGACGGGGACACGGAGCCATCATGATGACCTTGAGGCCAAATTCCACGCCGCGCCGCACTCGGGGCAGACCGTGCAGCCGTCCTCATCGGGCTTGAAGCCATCGATCGAGTAGCCGCATGAGGCACAGCGGCGGCGGTAAATGAGCTCGGCGCGCGTGTGCTTGGCTCCCATCTTCCATTGCAGCCATGCGATGGCGATCATGCCGCCGACGGTGACGCCGCTTCGTACGAACCCGACCCCGATCTGCTCATGCTTCCCCGTCAGCCCCAATCGCTGCGCGCCGACCCCGGCGCCGACATGCACGCCGACAACGATCAGAACCAGCATGATCAAGGGCCAGAGATTGGAAGACCGCTGATGGAGAAAATCACGGATGCGCTTCCACTCCCGGTCTGAGAACACTTCCCGCAGTTCGGCGGGCGGCCGCCGGCGGTGCATGTTGATGATCGGGACCCGCGTTCCCCTGTCGTCGGGCTGTCGAGCCGTGAAGAGCCCCATCAGAGAGATCCTACGGGCTGCCCCTCTCGCGGCTACCATCTGTCCGCCATGATTCAGCCCAACCGAGTCGGGAAAGTCGATGTCCAGGCGGCGTGGGAGGCGGGCCAGCGGGTCCGCCGGACGCACGAGATGCTCGTGCCGTTCCTGCGCGAGGGGCGGACGCTGGCCGCGATCGACGCCGAGGTCGCCCGCATCCTCGACGAATTGGACAGCAAGTCCTGCTTCATTCGCTATCGAGCCGGCGGCTCGATGCCCCCCTACCCCAATCACGCGTGCCTGTCGGTCAACGACTGCGTCGTGCACGGCACCTCCGCCTCGCACACGGCGCCGCTGAAGCGGGGCGATGTGCTCAAGGTCGATATCGGCCTGACGCACAAGGGCTGGATCGGCGACGCGGCGTGGACCTACGCCATCGGCGAGGCCTCCCCCCTGACGCTTCGGCTCATGGCCTGTGGGCGTGAGTCGCTGGCGATGGGCATCAAGGAACTCAAGCCCGGCAACACGCTCCTCAGCTGGGCGCGCACGGTGCAGACGATTGTCGAGCAGAAGCACGGCTTCCACTGCGTGCGCCGCCTCGGCGGGCACGGCTACGGCCGGAAACTGCACGCCAAGCCGTGGGTATCGAATGTCGTGCCGTCGTTCCCCGGCGAGTGGCCCGAGGCGCTTTCGATGTGCGAGCCGGGGATGCTGCTGGCGGTCGAACCCATGATCGGCGCGGGGACTGGTGAGATCAAGGATCACGACCGGCAATGGCCGATCTTCATCGCCGATGGGTCGCTGGCGGTGCACTACGAAGCGGATGTGCTCGTGACCGAGGAAGGGCCGCGGGACCTGACCGAGGGGATGCAGGGGCTGCCGGACATCGTCGGCTGAGCGGTCAGTGCTTCGCAGCCGCGGAGAACGGCGCGTGATCCCCGGTCCG
>CAZSLT010000347.1:0-1587 GCA_964607595.1 uncultured Phycisphaeraceae bacterium | reverse complement strand
GCGAAGCGTTGGGCGATTGCGGGCGCCGTAGCGGGCAACCCGCTGGGCTGTGGTCAGGGGGACACCGGGGCCGGTGACGTTGTCGGACATGGAACCTCTGCGGTTGGCGGGATGAGACGTCCGCCTATGCGTCAGAAGGTCGGCTCGACCCACACCTTCGTCCACGCGACCCACTCGCCGCGGAACTTCACGACCGAGGTGCCGGTGCGCACCGCGATGATGGCCTTGACCCGGGCGCCCGCGGCGCCGGGCTCGTAGGCGCGGATGTGCGCCACGATCTCACCGACGATGTCTTCCTGCTTGCTGGTGTTGTAGTCGCCGACCGTCTCGGTCTTCCAGACGGATCCGCCCGGGCTCGCGTCGACGGCGTCGATGGCCGCGTCGAGCTTGCCGATCTTCCCGATGCGGATGTCGGCGTAGCGCATCTGCCAGAACCCGAGCTCGCTGAGCTGTTCTCGCAGCAGGTCGCCCGGCGCGGAGACGAGGGTCGCCTTCACGCCGTGGTCGGCGGGCAGGCGAATGGGAAGCATCAGGTCCAGGCCGCGGCGTTCGTTCGTCATACTCCGCCCATGCGCGGGCGCGCGTGCGGCGCAGGACCGCGCATGTGGGAGAGGACACGAAAGAAGGACCGACCATGGCTCACCTCACCCTCACCCCGGCCGACGCGGTCGCCATCGACTTCGAAGTCTTCGAGTTCCCGGAGATCGAGCTCACCACGCGGTCCTCCGGTGAGTCACTGCTGATGCTGGTCTGGTCCGAGGGGCGCAAGCACCTGCTGTTCGACCGGGATGTTGAGCGCGGGCAGGCCGAACTGATGGCGGAGGTCCGACTCGAGGTGGCCCGGTTCAACGCCGACACCATCACCGGATGGCGTGAGCTCGTGACCGCCTCAGTGGCTGAGGAGCGCGCGCTCCTCCGGGTCGAGCGGGAGGCGCTGAGCCGCCGTGGCATCGCCGCCGCGCGCGCCTACGAGAACGTGGGCCTGGCTTGCCTGCGCGCCCGCCGCGCGGCACGTGCAGCGGCTACTCCCGCTCGATGACCTCCCGGTAATCCGGCTCGTCGACCAATCCGGAGGGGCGGACGATGACGGCACGGGTCGCCAATCCGCTTTCCAGCAGCGTCTCGGCGTTCTCCCGCGCCTTGCCGAGCGTCGGATAGGCGAACAGCTTCTGCTCCCGCCCTTCCGGGCCTGTCAGCAGCGTGTACTCGCCGCCGCGGATCTGCGGTCCTCGCGCCATCACTCCCCCGTTCCGGTGTCGACCGTAGCTCGAGGACGCGCGTGCGGTGCACGACCCCACACGTCGTGGCGGCCGGTGAGCCGGCGGATGATGGCGCCGTGGTCGGAGGCGTAGAGCCCCGAGTTTCGGATCCCGTTGAACTCGACGATGAGCGGCTGCCCGTTAGGTCCGAACGCGACGTCCAGGACGTACTCGGTCATCTTCCGCTCGGAGAGGCTGCTGCTGAGCTCTCGGGCGATGCCGTGGACGAACTCGGCGAGCTGCTTCGTCTGCACTGGCGCCCAGATGACGTCGGGGTCGCCGACGCCGCGGCGGCGCCGCATGCGCGGGTCGAAGGGCGCACCGACCC
>CAZSLT010000346.1:0-1597 GCA_964607595.1 uncultured Phycisphaeraceae bacterium | reverse complement strand
ACGGCCGAACATGGTGTAGTCGAAGGAGACGCCGGTGTAGCCGCCGAACTCGTTGATGCGGTCTGAGCCGTCGAGGTTTCGGCGTTTGGAATCTCTGATCAATCGCGCAACCGACGGGCGTAAGTGATCGTACCGGATGCGGGCCCTGCTGGGCCGGTCTGGAGGCGACGATGGCGGTGCGGAAGAACGAGTCGATGGGGTTCGTGGATTCGATGATGGCCGAGCTGGGCGGGCCGCGGTCGGCGGCGCTCTTGGAGAGGCTCGACGCGGCCACGCCCTGGGAGAAGCTGGCGGCTCCTGTCCGCCGGCTCCCCGAGTACCACAACGCCGGCGCGGGGCGCTCCCCCTGGGACCCGGTGCTGATGCTCAAGTGCCTCATGCTCGCCAAGTGGAACAACCTGAGTGATCCCGGTCTGGAGGAAGCCCTCAAGGACCGCATCAGCTTCCGGCGCTTCGTCGGCCTCTCGTTCACCGACGCCACGCCCGACGAGACGACCTTCGTGCGGTTCCGCCAGCGGCTGCGGGAGGCGGGCCTGCACGACGCCATCTTCAACGCCGTGGTCGAGCACATCGAGAGCAAGGGTCTGCTCGTGAAACAGGGGACGATGGTGGACGCGACGATCATCGAGGCGCCGCGCGGCGGCCCGCGGCGTGGGGGGGCCGACGGCACGACGACGCGTGATCAGGACGCGAGCTTCACGAGCAAGCACGGCGTGCCGCACCACGGGTACAAGGGGCACCTCGGCGCCGACCTCAGCGGGATCGTCGTGCGCTACGCCTTCGGCACCGCCAAGCAGCACGACGCCGACCACTTCGATGCGCTCACCGAGGGCGAGACCCGGTGCGTGCTCGCCGACAGCATGTACTCCAAGGACGAGCGACGCGAGCGATTGCGTGCCCGCGGCGTCATCGACGGGATCTGCTACCAGCGTCGGCGCGGGCAGGCCCGGCTCCACCCTTGGCAGCAGCGGTGGAACGACCTGGTCGCGCCGCTGCGGGCGAGAGTGGAACACCCGACGGCGATGCTGAAACAGCAGCTGGGGTACCGACGGGTGAGATACAGAGGACTGGAGCGGAACGCGTTCGACTTCGCCCTGCTGATGACCGCCTGCAACATCAAACGGAGCCTGAGCCTGGGGGCGGCCTGAGCCGCCGCGGAGACGCCATGACCGCGAGGGAAGCCGAGGCCGCGTCGTGAACTCGTCAACAGGTTCCTGCCGGTCGAGGGGGTCAATGATCAGAGATCCCCATTGTCTTGCCCAAGGTGCCACTTAGAGTCGAGCCGGTACTGCTGCCCAGGAACTGGTGAATGTGCGCAAGCAGACTATCAGTGAGACGATTTCTTAGAACGGATGCCGCTGGCATCGCCGACTCCACTATTGTTCTAGCTAGATCGGCGGCCAAGCGATCATCTCTCTTAATGAAGGCGACCACAGCCTCTGCGATTTCAGTGTCGTTTTTTTGATAGAGATTGCTGAATCTATCGGTGACAATGGTGACAATTGGTTTCGTGAGACCAGAATCGATCGTTTCTCCTCGATACGTGGCACCCTTGCACAGGGCGACGAGTCGCTTTATATAACCGGGGCTCGCGGCG
>CAZSLT010000345.1:0-1607 GCA_964607595.1 uncultured Phycisphaeraceae bacterium | reverse complement strand
TCAAGTGCGCCAAGATCTGCGGCGACACCTCGGGCAACTACCACCCGCACGGCGAGTCGGTGATCTACCCGACGCTGGTGGGCCTGGCGCAGCCGTGGAAGACGCGGGTGCCGCTGGTCGACCCGCAGGGGAACTTCGGTTCGATCGACGGGGACCCGCCGGCGGCGATGCGTTACACCGAGGCGCGGATGAGCCAGGCCGCGGTGGACATGCTTGAGGACATCAAACTCGACACGGTGGATTTCCAGCCGAACTACGACGACCGGCTGATGGAGCCGCTGGTGCTGCCGGGCAAGTTCCCGCACCTGCTGATCAACGGTGGCGTGGGGATCGCGGTGGGCATGGCGACGAGTCTGCTGCCGCACAACGCGGGCGAGATCTTCGATGCGATCTGCGCGGTGGTGGACAACCCGGCGCTGTCGCTGGCGGAGTTGCTTGCGATCGTGCCGGGGCCGGACTTCCCGACGGGGGGCGTGATCTGCGGGCGTTCGGGGATTCTCGAGGGGTATTCGACGGGTCGGGGCAAGCTGTCGGTGCGGGGTCGGGTGCACATCGAGGAGATGGCCAATGGCCGGCAGCAATTGGTGATTGATCAGATTCCGTACCAGTTGATCCAGACGACGCTGATGGAGCGGATCGTCGATGCGATCAAGGAGGAGCGGATCAAGGACATCTCGGATGTCCGCAACGAGTCGGGGCGCGATGCGCAGACACGGATTGTGTGCGAGCTCAAGCGCGGCGCGGACCCGGCGGTGGTCGAGAATCAGTTGTATCAGTTCACGCCGCTGCAGGGCACGATCAGTCTGATGAACATCGCGCTGGTGAACCGCCAGCCGCGGACGCTGACGCTGAAGCAGTTGATCGAGCAGTACATCCTGCACCGCGAAGTGGTGATCACGCGTCGGACGAAGCACCTGCTGCACGAAGCGAAGAAGCGCGCCCATGTGTTGGAGGGGCTGATTTTCGCGGTGTGCGACATCGACGAGGTGATCAAGATCATCCGTTCGTCGCGGACGCGCGAGGAGGCGATCTCGCGGCTGGCCGGCCGTCGGTTCCGCATCCCCCCCACGCACGAGCACGCGCCGAAGATTCCCGAGCGGATGATGCGGGCGGCGTCCGTGGGGGACGGCGTGCTGCTGACGCGGGTGCAGGCCGAGGCGATCGGCGCGATGCGGCTGATTCAGCTCGTCGGGCTGGAGATCGAGCGGCTGGCGGCGGACTACCGGACGGTGGTCGAGGAGATCGAGGGGTACGAGGAGATCCTGGGCAACCGCTCGCTGGTGCTGGGGATGATCAAGTCCGACTGCGCGGAGATGCGGGCGCGGTTCGCGACACCCCGGCGGACGGCGATCGAGGAGTCGGCGACGGACATCGACATCGCTTCGCTGATCCAGGAGGAGGAAGTCGCGGTCACGATCAGCCACAACGGCTGGATGAAGCGCGTGCCGCTGGACACCTACCGCGAGCAGCACCGGGGCGGGCGGGGGATCCGTGCGTCGGATGTGCACGACGACGACTTCCTCGAGCAGTTGTTCGTGGCGTCGACGCACGACGACCTGCTGTGCTTCACGGACAGCGGGCGCGTGTTCAAGATCAAGGTGTACGAG
>CAZSLT010000344.1:0-1615 GCA_964607595.1 uncultured Phycisphaeraceae bacterium | reverse complement strand
TTTTGGTAGCACCGACACGATCACGATCCCGATGATCACGTACGTGAAGTTCTTCTTCACCGCCGGGATGTTCCCGAACGTATACCCGAGGAAGCTGAAAGAGAACACCCAGAGCGCGGCCCCCACCACATTGAACATCGCGAACCGCCGGTATTGCATCTGCCCGATGCCCGCCACGAACGGCGCGAACGTCCGCACGATCGGCATGAACCTCGCGATGATGATCGTCTTCCCCCCGTGCCTCTCGTAGAAGGCCTGCGTCCGCTCCAGGTGTTTCCTGTTGAGCAGCCAGCTCTTGTCGCTCCGGAACGCCCGCGGCCCGATCCGCTTCCCGATCGAGTAGTTCACCGCGTCCCCCAGGATCCCCGCGACGAACATCACCAGCGACACCGCCACGATGTTGATCGGTGATCCGTCGCTCGCCGCCAGCGCCCCCACCGCGAACAGCAGCGAGTCCCCTGGCAAGAACGGCGTCACCACGAGCCCCGTCTCGCAAAAGATGATCGCGAAGAGCAGCACATAGAGCCCGCTCCCCATGCTCCCTGCCCACTCGTTCAAGTGCTTGTCGAGGTGCAGGAAGATATCGACGAACTGCTTGATCTTGTCCATCACCGCTCCGCCTCAGGCCGCCGCGACCTTCGCGTCCGCCACCGAGAGCGCCGCGTCCAGCGCCGCGATCCCCTCGTCGATCTGCTCCTCCGTGATGATCAGCGGCGGCGCGATCACCAGGTGGCTCACCCACCCCATCACGCTCACCCCCCGCTTGTTCATCTCCGCGACCACCCCGTCCACCACCGTCGGCCGCTTGTGAAACTTGTCCTGCGGCACGTTGAACGGCTCCTTCGTCCCCCGGTCCTTCACCAGGTCCAGCGCCCAGAACAGCCCCAACCCCCGCACGTCCCCCACGCACGGATGTTTCGCCGCCAGCCCTCGCAGCTTCTCCCCCAGTTTCTCCCCGAGCGTCGTCGATCGGTTCAGGAGATCCATCCGCCGATACTCGTCGATCGCCGCGATCACCGGCGCGAGCGTCAGCGGGTGCGCCTCGTCCGGGTGCCCGTGCGGGAAGACGTTGTCCTCGCCGCCCGTGTGGATGTCGATGTGCCGCCCGAGGTACTTCATCGCCATCGCCGAGCACTCGATGTGCCAGCCCGGGAACCCGCGCGTGCCGCCGCGGAACGGCGCGTCCCACTGCATCTGGTGCTGCGGGTCGACCTTCCAGAGCGCGAAGTCGCGCGGGTCCCGCTTCTCTTCGTTGACGGCGACGCGCGCGCCCTCCTCGAGCTCGTCGAGCACCTTGCCCGAGAGTCGGCCGTAGGCCGGGAACTTCTCGATCGCGAAGTAGACGTTGCCGTTCACTTCGTAGGCGATGCCCTTCGTGAGCAGGTCGTCGATGATGGCCCCCATCTGCGGGATGAACTCCGTCGCGCGCGGCATGTGGTGAGGCGTGCGCACGCCGAGCTCTCGTTGGCAATCGCGGAACTCGGCGATGTACAACTCCGCGATCTGCCACGCGGTCTTGCCGGTCTTCTTCGCCGCGGCCTGCATCTTGTCTTCTCCGCCCTCGATGTCGTCGAGCGTCAGGTGGCCGACGTCGGTGATGTTCATCACCTGCGTG
>CAZSLT010000343.1:0-1616 GCA_964607595.1 uncultured Phycisphaeraceae bacterium | reverse complement strand
GGGCGAGGCCCGCGTGCTGATCCGCGACAATGGCGCGGACAAGAATGTGCGCTTCCTGGGGATCGGCGTGATCGGCACGGTCGTCGGGGGCGGGGAAACCTCGCATCCGTATCGCCTGGTGCAGCACGACGGCGCGTACCGGTCGCTCTGGGTCGAGGCGGTTCCCGCGCCGGGCGCTTTTGCGTTGATGCTGCCGATGGGCCTGATGGCGTTGCGTCGTCGGCGGGGCCGAGCGGCTTCGATTCCGAAACCGGCGTGATTGGCGTACCTTCGTGGTGTTCCGACGAGGAACGCATCGGAGGACGCCGCGGCATGGGCAATCATCCCGCCGACACCAGCATCGAGTCCGGGCTTCACGAAACCCGGGTGTTCCGGCCGAGCGCCGAGTTCTCCAAGAACGCCCACATCGGCTCGCAGGCCGAGTACGAGCGGCTGTACCGGCGCTCCATCGACGACCCGGAGGGGTTCTGGGGCGGCGTCGCGTCGGAACTCGACTGGTTCACGAAGTGGTCGAAGGTCCTCCAGTGGACCGCGCCCGACGCCATGTGGTTCGTCGGCGGCAAGACGAATCTCTGCCACAACTGCGTCGATCGGCAGGTTGACTCCGGGCACGGCGACCAGACGGCGATCATCTGGGAGGGCGCGCCGGCCGCGGCAGGGGGTGCGGGCGGGGCGGGGGGGGCGGAGACGCGCCGCATCACCTACGCGGACCTCAAACGCGATGTTTCGCGGATGGCCAATGTGCTGAAGTCGCTGGGCGTGAAGAAGGGCGACATCGTCACGATCTACATGCCGATGGTGCCCGAGTTGGCGGTGGCGATGCTGGCGTGTGCGCGGATCGGGGCGCCGCACTCGATCATCTTCGGCGGGTTCAGCGCCCAGGCGATTGTGGATCGGGTGGTGGACGCCCGCAGCCGCGTCATCATCACGGCCGACGGCGGCTGGCGTCGCGGTCAGATCGTGCCGCTGAAAGAGCAGGTCGACGCGGCGTGCGCCCAGACCGGCCTGATCGACCATGTGATCGTCGTGCAGCGGACGGGCCAGCAAGTCGCTTGGCACCACACGCCGTCGGCCTCGCATGGGAACAAGCGGGACCACTGGTGGCACGACCTGACAGCCGCGGCCAGCGACGACTGCCCCTGCGAGCCGATGGACGCCGAGGACCTGCTCTTCGTGCTGTACACCTCGGGCACGACGGGCAAGCCCAAGGGCATCATGCACACGACCGGCGGGTACATGGTGCATACCTACCTGACGAGCAAGATCACCTTCGACCTGCACCCCGGGAAGGGTCAGGTGTTCTGGTGCACGGCGGACATCGGGTGGGTGACGGGGCACTCGTACATCGTGTACGGCGTGCTGCCGAACCGCGTGCCGACGCTGATGTACGAGGGCGCGCCGAACTGGCCGAACCCCGATCGATTCTGGGACATCGTGCAGCGGCACAGGGTCACGCAGTTCTACACCGCGCCGACGGCGATCCGCGCGTTTATGAAGTGGGGGGATGAGCACCCCGGGAAGCACGATCTGTCGTCGCTGCGCGTGCTGGGCACGGTGGGCGAGCCGATCAACACCGAGGCGTGGATGTGGTACCACCGCGTGATCGGCGGGGAGCG
>CAZSLT010000342.1:0-1638 GCA_964607595.1 uncultured Phycisphaeraceae bacterium | reverse complement strand
AGGGAGCATGCAGCGATCATGATGAGCGCCGACGAGGGCGCGGGGATGGTGACGACATACGCGAGCGTTCGCCCGTCGATCGTTTGCGCCAGCCCGGTGATGGTGCGGCCGTCGCCGGAGACTCCGGTGGCGGTGAGGAGATCGGCGCCGCCGTAGTCGATTCCGAGTTCGCTGAGGGCGGTGGTGAGCTGGAGCATGCCGCGTGACTCGGTCCAGAGGAAGGCGGTGAGCTCGTCATCGCCGACCACTTGCTGCGTGCCCACGATGACCGAGCCGTCTGCGCTCACCGCCTTCGCCTCGGTGTGATATGGGCCCTGGGACCCGGAGTCGATCGAGCCCAGCCCGACCATGCCCGTTTCGGTGGACCAATAGAACGCCTCGGCGTTGCCGAAGCCCGCCGCGGTGGAGCTGCACCGACCGACCACGCGCGAGCCGTCCGGCGTCAGCGCGTGGACCTCGCTGAACTGGAATCCGCCGCCGAGGTTGCCGATGGGTGTATACACGCCGGACTCCCAGATGAATCCTCGCGGGGCCCCGGTGTCGAAGTCGAAGCCCGCGACGACCTGCCCATCGTCGGAAACGGCGCGGCCCTCGAACCCGCTCACGGAAATCATCTCGCCGGTGGCATGATCGTACCGGAACGCGTCGAAGCTCCCGAGCGGCGAACTCGAGGTGCCCGTCGCGTATCGCCCGTCGCCCGAGACACCCCAGCCGTTGCTGAAGAACTCCGGCCCGGCGAGGGAACCGAGCGACATTGCGCCGGTGTCGGCGGTCCATCGGAATGCGCTGAACTCGCCGAGGCCGATGATGACGGAGCCGTCGGCGGAGACGGCGTGCGCGGTTCCGCCGGTCTCGGGCGTGATGTCGATCATGCCGGTGTCGTGCCGCCAGCGGAAGGCGTGGCTTTCGCCGTTGACGCTCGCGGAGCCGACGACGGTCGTCCCGTCGCGCGAGACGCCGAGCGCGGCGCTCGAGCCGTTGGTCTCGAGCCCGCCGAGGAGCGTGAATGACATTGAGGGCGCGGCGGCGCAGGACGATCCCCCCGCCATCGCCAGGGCGATGGCGCCGATCAGACGCATGGAGTGACGCATTGGTGTGTCTTCCCTTCGGAACGGCCGACCCTCGATCGGCCCCGTGCAGATTGCGCGTGTTGATGCGTTTCGGTTCCAGGAATGTTGCGTGCCGCCGCTGCATTCGCGGGAGTGGACGCATGGCACAGAGAACGGGAGCGCGAGGGCAAGCCCTCCCCAATTCCTCTCACGGGGAGGGGAAACTTGGACCCCCTCCGCCTCACTCCGGTCGGCACCTCCCCCGCCGCCCCCCGCGGTCGGGGGAGGGATCACCGTGCTCTATCAACGGCGCCGGCGGGATGAGGCCAGCGCGAGCACGGGCAGCATGGCGAGCGCCGACGAGGGCGCGGGGATGGTGACGATGTAGGCCTGGGCGTTGCCGAATATGTCGAGGGCGGTGCCGACGAGTGTGCGGCCGTCGCCGGAGACTCCTTCGACGGAGCGGAGCGAGAAGAGACCGAGGTCAACGCCGCGTGACTCGAGGAAGGACTGGAGGTTGATTGCGCCGAACGACTCGTGCCAGATGACGGCGAACTGCTCGTCGTCGCCGATGGCGCGTTCGTAGCCG
>CAZSLT010000341.1:0-1641 GCA_964607595.1 uncultured Phycisphaeraceae bacterium | reverse complement strand
GTCTTTGACGCCGCCGACGCGTTCCTGCGCGTCGCCCGTGTGACGCGCGACGCTTCTTCCAACTCGAATCTCGCGGTCACGCCGGCCGCGGACCGGGTGATCTTCTCGGCGTCCGCGGACGGCTCCGCAAACCTCTACTCCATCGATCACAAGGGCGCCGACCGCAAGACCGTCACAACGGGCGGAGTGTCGGGCGTGTCCGTCTCGCTCACCGGCGACAAGGTGCTCTACATCAAGTCGGGCCAGGCGGCCACCTCGCCCCCCGCCGGCGGCAAGACCGACGCCCTGACCATCGACGCCCAGATCCTCGTGAACGTGGCGCAGCAGCAGCGGCATAAGTTCCTGGAGGCCGCCCGCATCATCGGGACCCAGTTCTACCACCCCACTCTCAAGGGACTCGACTGGCCCGCGATCACCGGCGCGTACGCCTCGCTCGCGGAGCAGACACGCACCACCGCCTCCTTCAACCGCGTCGCCAACATGCTCTTCGGCGAACTCGACGGCTCGCACACCGGCATCTCCGGCGGACCCCAGTACTCGCCGCCCCCGCACAACACGGGGTACCTCGGCATCGACACCACGCCTACCCCCAACGGCCACCGCGTCACCTACGTCGTCCCGCAGTCCCCCGCCGACTCCAAAGAGTCGCCCCTTCGCGTCGGCGACGAAATCACCGCCGTAAACGACACGACCCTCCTCCGCCCGGACGGCGTGGTCATCGACCTCGCCGCCGCGCTCCTCAACACCGCGGGCAAGGAAACGCTGCTCACGGTCGCGCGCCAAGAAGCCCCCGCGCCCGTCCACATCCTCACGGTGCCCATCTCCTACGGCCGCCTCGACGCGCTCCGATATGAGGACAATACTCTCGCGCGACGCAAACTCACCGAGTCCCTCTCCAACAACCGCATCGGCTACCTCCACATCCGCGGCATGTCCGAACGCTATGTCCGCGACTTCGAGCGCGACCTCTTCGCCGCCGCCCACGGCAAGGACGCCCTCATCATCGACGTGCGCGACAACGGGGGCAGCTCGACCGCCGACATCCTGCTCTCGAGCCTCACCGCGCCGAACCATGCGCGCACCGTGCCGCGCGGCGCCGACCCCGCAGCCATCCCTGTGGATGCGTACCCGCGCGACCGGCGCCTCATCTACGGGTCCACGCGACCGATCGCTGTCCTGTGCAACGAGAACTCGTTCTCCAACGCCGAGATCTTCTCGCACGCCATCAAAACCACCGGACGCGGAACCGTCGTCGGGCAGCAGACCTTCGGCGGCGTCATCTCCACCGGCGCGGCCTCGCTCATCGACGGGGCCTCCGTCCGGACCCCGTTCCGGGGCTGGTACCTGCCCGACGGGACCGACATGGAGAACAACGGGTGCATCCCCGACATCCTCGTGCCCCATACCCCCGCCGACGACGCCGCGGGCGCCGACCCGCAGTTGCAGGCCGCCGTCAACCATCTCCTGTCGACGCTCCCCCCGCGCGGTCCGTGATGTCATGTTCGCGCTTGCATCGGATGCCGTCGCAACATTACACTGCGTTCCATGAACCTCACCCGCCGCTCCCTCGCCGTTCTGTCGATCGCCGCGATCTCTCTGCTCCTGCCCGGCTGCGACGACTACACGTCATACACCTACACC
>CAZSLT010000340.1:0-1658 GCA_964607595.1 uncultured Phycisphaeraceae bacterium | reverse complement strand
CAAGTCGTGGCTCGCTGCAGTGTGTGGCACAGTGCTCGCATACTTCGCCATGCGATACATCGAGGATTTGAGGGGTACGGCATCCGACCCGGCCGACGAGCCAGTTCCGATCGACAATGTTCAAGATAGAGAAAGCACCCAGCAGGTTGAGTGAGGTACTCTGCGGCCGGTCCATGTCACCGCGAACTACCGAGATGTCGCCCGCCACCGGCTCCAGCAATCACTCTGGGCGTGATTAAGGCGCCGCAACGCACCGAGTCGAAGCGGTGGCACCCGGCACGGGCAGTCTTTTTCTAAGGGGTGTATCAGTCCCGCGGCCCGGGCCTCCTGTTCCAAGGAGGTCCTCCGCGGTCGGGGGCCCCGTCCGCGGATCCACTTCGCCCCGGGAGTATCAAAATGACAATCAACGCCGACTCCACCCGCCGATCGATCATCGCGACAGGACTCATCGTGATCATGGCCGCTTCGGGGGCCGCGGCCGCCGAGGAGTGGACGCGCCAGAGCCCCTACCCGGCGGACGCCGACCTTGAGTCGGTGTTCTTCACCACCGCGTTACAGGGATGGATCGCGGGCGACAAGGGCCTCCTCATGGGCACGACTGACGGCGGTCAGACATGGACGCAGTCCGCCTCCGTGCCGCGCGACCCCGGCGGGTTCAGCGCCGCTATCGCATGCATCGAGTTCGTCGATGATCAGCACGGCTTCGCTACGGGCAACGCGTTCTATCGGACAACGAACGGGGGCTCGTCATGGGAGCAACTGAGCCCGGTGGGCATCGGGTCCGTGATCGACTTCGAGTTTCTGTCGCCGTTGACGGGCTATGCGTGGAACCGGCGCGCGGTCTCCAACACCTCGAACGGCGGCGCGACATGGACCGAGGTCGTCCCATACAGCTTCTCGAACTTCGTGATGGACATGGACTGGTCCCCATCCGGCGAAGCGATCCTCGTCGGTGAACTCAACGATCAGACCGGAGTGTTCCGCTCGACGAACGGCGGCGTGAATTGGGAGCGGATCTCGACAACACAACTCGACACCGTCATCTTCGTGACCGACACCGTGGTGCTGGGCGCCAACAACACCAGCATCTATCGCTCGACCGATGGCGGAACCACATGGCTCGAGCGGTTCGACGCCACCGATCCGTTCTCGCAGGCCGATGTCGTCACCCTGACCCGGATCGATGCCGACTCGTTCGCCGGCGTCGGGTTCGACGGCCGGATCTGGATCTCGAATGACTCGGGTCTGACCTGGACGCTCACCAAGCCGCCCACCGGCCTGCTCGGCGGGACCTGGAACATCCAGTTCCCGACGCCCGAGGTCGGCTACGCCGCCGGCGCCGCCGGAATCATTTACAAGACTCTCGACGGCGGGCAGTCCTGGACGCAGATCAGCAACGGTGGCGCCCGGACCATCAACTGGGTCGCGATGCACCCCACCGGCGTCGGCATGGCCGTCGGCGATCAGGGGATGCTCCTCCGGACCACGGATTTCGGTGATCACTGGACCGCCGGCGGCATCCGCGGCGCCTCGCGTTTCTGGCACACCGACCAGCTCTCGACGGTCGAGGCCATCGACGCCGAAACCTTCATCGTCGGCGCGCGTCAGGGCCGCGTCTTCCGCACCGACGATGCCGGCGCGACCTGGAAGCAACTCGC
>CAZSLT010000339.1:0-1664 GCA_964607595.1 uncultured Phycisphaeraceae bacterium | reverse complement strand
CAGGCGTCACCGCGGTCGATGTGACTGTTGCCGAGCTGGGAATCGACGTGGGCCGCTCGGGACTTCAGACCATTTCGGCTTCGGGCTTTGAAGCTCGGCCGAACGTCATCAGTCCCCGGATGCCGTTGCTGCTGCTCGACCTCGCCGGTGTTGCGAGGACGGACGCCTCGTCGGAACCCTATGGCCCGTTGGTAGCCGCGCTCGGCGAAACCTATCCCGGAAACCAGCCCGTCACCCTGCTCAGCACTGCGGACCCAAATGGCACCACACTGCTGACTGTCACGCTCGAAAGATTCGATGAGCTGCTGCCGCACATCGATACCTCGTCGCTCCTTTTCCTCGACATTCGCCGGAAGTCGCCTACCGCGCCGGCATCGCCCGCAGTCCAGACTGCTCAGCCAACGGAGAGCCCAGCATGATCTTCTCGAGGATTGTCCAGGTCGTCACGGAGTCGCTCGGAAAGCGGCCACCGTCCCGGCCACCGACGCCGGACAAGGAAGGGACCGGGACCGGGACGATCGAGGGCGAGGGAGGCGGCCAGACGACGCCCCCCTCGGCCCCGTTCGACCCCAACCAGGTGACGTTCCCGCCACAACGGACGGGCGGAGCTCCACTCAATCCCCTGACCGACGACCGCGCCCCATCCGCGGACGTGGCAAGCGCGGGCGACGAAGCCCCGATTCGACTCCGCGATACAACCGAGCTCAAGGTCCAGGCGACGCCGCTCACCGAAAGCCCCGATGCGCCCGAAGAGACCCCGATTCGGCTTCGCGATACGACGGGCCCGAAGGTCGAAGACACGCCCGATACCGAAGACACGGAACCGGCCGAGGAAATCCCGATACGACTCCGCGACACGACGGGCCTCAAGGTCGAGGGCACTCCCCTTACCGAAGACCCTGACGCCGGCGGAGAAGTCGTCGTTGGACTTCGCGATACGACGGGCCTCAAAGTCGAAGGCACTTCTATCACTGAAGACCCGGATGCGGGCGGCGAAGTCGTGGTTGGACTCCGCGATACGACCGAGCTCAAGGTCGATGGCGCAACACTTACCGAAGACCCGGACGCTGGAGGCGAAGTCGCAGTCTCGTCTGTCGCGCCGCCATTGAGCGGGGTCGCACTGCAAAGCTCAGACCCGGAAGAGGGCGGCGAGGTCGCTGGCGGCGACTTCAACATCAAGTTGGAAGAGGTGGTGCCTCCGCCGGTATCTCCTTCAGGGGTGCCGATTCCCTACCCCATTGCGGACGATGCTTCGGACGGCGGATCGAGCCTCGCGGATGCTCTCGCCCGGAAAGCCGGGGAAGGCCAAAAGGACTACCTCGCCGTGAAGATGGACGACGTGCTGGTGTCATCGCGCGAAACCACGGCAACCGGCCGTACCGAGGTCAGGGACTCACACGACCGTCACGCCAACGTCGAAGCAGAAGCAGCCGACCGTGATGACGATCCGGATTCATCAACGCTGCTCTCACTGGAAGCGAGCCCGGGCCTGCGTCTCGTGCGGTCGGGGTTAGCCGGTACCCCCAGCACGGACCTTGATCTCGACCTTGTCGACGACGCGGACGCCGACCTGGATGACGACCAGGACGACGTTGCCCCGTGACAGCCGCCGCGCCGGCCCCATCCGCTCCCTGGGCTTTCTGGGCACCCACACCAGAAGCGCT
>CAZSLT010000338.1:0-1685 GCA_964607595.1 uncultured Phycisphaeraceae bacterium | reverse complement strand
GCAGTTCCGCTGCGCCGAGACGGAGAAGTACCCGCATGTGACCTTCTTCTTCAACGATTACCGGGATGAGCCGTTCGTGGGAGAGCGCCGCGTGATCGTGCAGTCGCCGATGGTGGCGACCTACGACATGGCGCCGGAGATGAGCGCGGCGGGCGTGCGCGACGCGGTGCTCGAGCGGCTGCGCGCCGCGGACTGCGAGCCGTTCATGGTGGTGAACTTCGCGAACGCGGACATGGTGGGGCACACGGGGAACCTTGCGGCGGCGGTGAAGGCGTGCGAGGTGGTGGACGCGGGCGTGGGCGCGATCGTGGAGGCGGTGCTGGCGCGGGGCGGGAGCGCGATCGTGACGGCGGACCACGGGAACGCGGAGCAGATGCTGGACCCGGCGACGGGGTCGCCGCACACCGCGCACACGGTGTTCGATGTGCCGCTGATCGTGGTGGGGGAGCGGTTCCGCGGGGCGACGCTCGCGGAGCGCGCCGATGACGACCACGCGGGTGATGCGCGGCTGTCGGATATTGTTCCGACGATGTTCCAGATGATGGGGGTGGAGAAGCCGGCGTCGATGACGGGGCGGAGTCTGTTGCGGTAGAGAACGAAGCCCCCTCCGTCGTGCTTCGCACGACACCTCCCCCGCCGGGGTCGGGGGAGGGAGCTTGGGGATCGCGTGATCGGGACTGATATGGCGAAGATTGATCTGAAGGACAAGCCGATCTGCATCACGGGGGCGTCGTCGGGGATCGGGCGGGCGACGGCGGTGGCGTGCGCGCGGGCCGGGATGCCGGTGGTGGTGTCGGCGCGGCGCGAGGACCGTCTTGTCGAGTTGGTCGAGCGCATCCGGGCCGAGGGCGGTCGGGCGGAGGCGTTCGCGCTGGATGTGACGGACGTGGCGCGGTGCGCCGAGATGATCGACTTCTGCGAGCGTGCGTTCGGCTCGGTGTACAGCGTCTTCGCCAACGCGGGGTTCGGCATCGAGGAGCCGATGCACAAGGAGACGACGGCCGAGGTGCGGGCGATGTTCGAGGTGAACTTCTTCGGGACCTGGAATGTGATCGAGCCCGTGCTGCCGCGGATGATGAGCGCGGGTCGCGGGCATGTGCTGATCAATTCAAGTTGCCTGGCGCGGTTCCCGGTGCCGTGCTTCGGGACCTACTGCGCGACGAAGGCGGCGCAGCACGCGATCGGTCGTGCGATGAATGTCGAGCTTCGCGGCAAGGGGATCTTCACCTCGACGATCCATCCGGTGGGGACGCGGACGGAATTCTTCGATGTGGCCAAGGAGTTGTCGGACGGCTGCGGCGCGACGCTCGACGGCCATGCGCCCAAGTGGATGACGCAGACGCCCGAGACGGTGGCGAGGGCGATCGTGAAGTGCCTGCGCCGGCCGCGTCCGGAGGTGTGGCCGAGTTGGGCGTGGGCGGTGCGGATCGGGATGTGCCTGGGCGGGATGACGCCGAGACTCGCCGATCTTGGCGTGCGTCGCTTGATGAGGGCGTATGACGGGGCGGAGGGGGAGAAATAGCCAAGTCGCAATTGGCCGAATGGCAAATGCCGAGCACTTGAGTCAACTGCGGCTTATCGACTCGCTTCGAATTGCGCTCAATAGATCAATGAGATCTTGTTGGGCGCGGCGCCGTGCTCGTCGAAGATGAGCAGCGTGTTGGGCTTGTCGGCGTGGAGCCAGC
>CAZSLT010000337.1:0-1707 GCA_964607595.1 uncultured Phycisphaeraceae bacterium | reverse complement strand
GGACGACGCGGGCGCACGCTGACGGGACGCGCCAGTGGAGGAACTCGGCCGCGTAGAGGCCGAGGAGCCGGACATTGGCGATGTGGTTGCGCCGGATGCGGTCGGCTGCGTAGGCGTAGAACTCCATGGCGTACTCCATGCCGAGGAAGTTGGTCTCGGGCTGGAGCTGGGCCTGCTGGACGAGGAAGGTGCCCTTGCCGCTGCCGACCTCGATCTCGAGCGGGCGGTCGGGGTGTTCGAACCAGGCACGGATATGGAGGTGCGCGGCGTTGGGGTCGGTGAGGATGGTGTCGGGCAATGGAGGAAGGTCGGCGGCGGTGAGGCCGACGGCACCGGGGTCGAGGTCGCGGCCGCGTGAAAGCCCGAAGGACATGGGGCGGTGAGTGTATCGGGGGCGGGCGCGGGGGATGAAACGCAAGTTCGCGTTGGCTAACGGCGTCACGGCGTGGTTCTCGGGCGTACAAGTACTGAGGGTTGCGGGGTTTGCTCATTCGGGCGCGGCGGCGGCCCGATAGAGGGGGATTGGGGGGATGTGGGGCGCACGGCGGCGAGAGCCGGCGGCGCTGGTTCCGAGGACGAGTCGGTCCACGCCCGCGACGAGCGGGCGCGCGGGGGCCTCGGTCGCTTGGGCCAGCGGACGGCCCGGAAGCGCCGCGCGGGTTGCGTGGCGCGTGCAGGAGGCAGCGCGATGAGCGATTTCTTCTCCGAGATGGGTGCGGGCCCGGGCGAACGCAGCGCCGACCTGCTGGCGATGATCGACTCGAAGCTGGACCGCAAGCGCTTCCACGATCAGCACTGGGAGGGTTCGTTCGCGGACTATCTCAAGATCGTCGAGAAGCGGCCGGAGGTGGCGCGCAACGCCTTCCAGCGCGTGTACGACATGGTGATGTCGTTCGGCACGGAGAAGTACCGGCTCTTCAAGCGCGACCTCGTGCGGTACCACTTCTTCAGCGACCCGATCGAGGGCGGCGCCGACGGCATCTTCGGGCTGGACCTCCAACTGATGCAGCTGGTCGATGTGTTCCGCTCCGCGGCCGAGGGCTACGGCACCGATCGAAGGATTCTGTTGCTGCACGGCCCGGTGGGCAGCTCGAAGTCCACGATCGCGCGGCTGCTCAAGAAGGGGCTGGAGGCGTACTCGCGGACGGACGCGGGGGCGATGTACACCTATTCGTGGATGCTCGACGAGGACGCGGGGCCGACGGGCAAGAGCACGGAGTTCCCCTCGCCGATGCACGAAGAGCCGCTGATGCTCGTCCCCGCCGAGGCGCGGGCGGACCTGCTGAGCCGGCTGAACGAGCAGTATGTCAAGAGCGGCAAGCACCGCGGCAAGATCCGCCTCTTCGGCGAGGTCAACCCGTTCTGCCGCAAGGTGATGAGCGACCTCATGGCTCACTACGACGGCGACTGGCGCCAGGCGATGAGCCATGTGAAGGTCAAGCGGCTGATTCTCTCGGAGAAGAACCGCGTCGGCATCGGCACCTTCCAGCCCAAAGACGAGAAGAACCAGGACTCGACGGAACTCACCGGCGACATCAACTACCGCAAGATCGCGCGGTACGGCTCGGACTCGGACCCGCGGGCGTTCAACTTCGATGGCGAGTTGTGCATCGCCAACCGCGGGCTGTGCGAGTTCATCGAGGTGCTCAAGCTCGACGTGGCGTTCCTCTACGACCTCTTGGGCGCGAGCCAGGAGCGGGTGATCAA
>CAZSLT010000336.1:0-1768 GCA_964607595.1 uncultured Phycisphaeraceae bacterium | reverse complement strand
CTCCGCCAGAAGGTCGCGCGCGACCTGGACATCATCCCCAAGGGCCAGTGGGCGTTCGTGTGGGTGGTGGACTTCCCGATGTTCGAGTACGACGAAGAGAACAAGCGCTTCGCCGCGATGCACCACCCCTTCACCGCGCCGCGGCGCGACCAGACGGAGAAGTTCCTCTCGGCCCGGGCCGACGACCGCGACACGCTCGAGGACATCGTCTCGGACGGCTACGACCTGGTCGTCAACGGCTCGGAGATCGGCGGCGGCTCGATCCGTATCCACCGGCAGGATGTGCAGCGGAAGGTCTTCGACCTGCTGGGCATCGGCAAGGCCGACGCCGAGCAGAAGTTCGGCTTCCTGCTCAACGCGCTGAAGATGGGCGCCCCGCCCCACGGCGGCATTGCCTTCGGGTTCGACCGGCTGGTCATGCACCTGGCCGGGACGGACAACATCCGCGATGTCATCGCGTTCCCCAAGACGCAGACCGGCTCGGACCTCATGAGCGACGCCCCCGGCCCGGTGGACGAGGCGCAGCTCAAGGAACTGCATGTGGCCAGCACCTGGGTCGAGCCCGGTTGAGGCGAACGCCGGTACCCTGACGCCATGTGCGGCATCGCGGGCGTCCTCCGCATCACTCCCAAAGGCCAGACCCGGGAAGACATCCCCGAGGCGTGGCTCGATGCGCTGGATGAACACATCGCCTGGCGAGGCCCGGACGGGCACGGGCGGTTCCGCGACCGCGTGACGCGGCCGGACGGCTCGATCGTCGAGGTCGCGCTCGTGCATCGGCGGCTGTCGATCATCGACCACGAGGGCGGCGCGCAGCCGATGGTGAGCGAGCGCGGGCGGTTGCGCCCCGACGGGACGACCGAGGGGCTTGTCGCGGTCGTCTTCAACGGCTGCATCTACAACGCGCGCGAACTGCGGGAGGAGTTGACAGTCGCAGGTCATGAGTTCGTCAGCGAGCATTCGGACACTGAAGTGCTTACTCATCTGTACCGGGATTGCGACAACGACCGCGAGCCGGCATCCGCGTGGGATCTCGTGCCCTACCCGCAGGAGTGGGCCGACCGGCTGGAGGGGATGTACGCCGCGGCCCTGTGGGATCGCGGCAACGCGCGGCTCATCGTCGCACGGGACGCGTTCGGCGAGAAGCCGCTCTACACCACGGCGATCGACGACTGCACAAAGGCGTTCGCCAGCACGGCGCCGGCACTTGCGGCGCTGATCCGCGCGACGGGGCGCGAGCCCGCGCTCACAGACTCCGCGCTGGCCGAATGGGTCGCGATGGGCTGGTCCGAGCACGCGACAACTTTTCGGGAAGTTGAACTTCTCCCCCCGGGGCGTTGGCGAGTGCTGTCGGAGTATGTTCCAACATCGGCGCAGGGCGCGGGGCTGCTCCCGGGGGTGCTGCTGCTGCTCGTCGGCGGCGCGGCGATTGTGGTGCTCGTCATCGCCGGGATGTTCATGGTGGCGGTTGTAGTGGCGGCGCTCGCATTCATTGTTGTCATGACGCCGATGTCCCCCGCCCGTGTAATGAGGACACTGGGCCTGCTGGAGCCGAAGAGGCGCATCTCGGTCGCTGACGATCTGGGGGCGGTCGATGCACGGCTCCGCCGGGCCGTGGAGCGTCGTCTGGAGGCGGATGTTCCGCTCGGGTGCTTCCTCTCGGGAGGGATTGACTCCTCGCTCATCGCGCTGCACGCGCAGCGAGCGCTCGGGAATCTCACCACGCTCTGCGTCCGCATGAACGACCCGCGGTACGACGAGTCGGCGC
>CAZSLT010000335.1:0-1794 GCA_964607595.1 uncultured Phycisphaeraceae bacterium | reverse complement strand
GGGCACGACCTGACCTTTGCCTCGGCACGCGGGCTGGCGGAGTTTCACGGCGCGCCGCTCGGCGGGATCAATGTCGATCCGCACCTGGATGTCCGAGAGACTCCCGGCTCGGGGATGCCGTACCGGGCGCTGCTGGAGGGCGGTCACCTGCTGCCGCGTCGGTTCGTCGAGCTGGGCACGGGGCGGTTTGTCAATACCGCCGAGCATTCGGAGTACTGCCGGCGACTGGGTGTGACGATTGTGCCGGGCGAGGATATCCATGCCGGCGCGTACGGCCCGCAGCGCGCCTTCGGGCACGCCTTTGGTGCGGGGGCGGGCGGTGTGGGATTTGTCAGCATCGATCTGGATTGTCTGGATAGTTCGGTCGCGCCGGGCGTGAGCGCGCCGTGCCCGATGGGGCTGACCCTGCCGGTTGTGGCGCAGGTGGCGGACCTGGCGGGACGATGCCGCGAGGTCAGGCACTTTGACCTGATGGAGCTCTGCCCGGCGCACGATGAACAAGGCAGGACGGCGCGCGTGGCAGCGATGCTGTTCGTTCACTTTGTCGCGGGGTTCGCCGAACGGGGTGTGAGCGGCTCATGGGGCTCCTGATCGCCAATGCGCGCGTCCTGACCCTGGCGGAGGGGCCGGTGCCCCGCCGGGGCAAGGGGCTGTCGCGCCTGAGCGTGATCGAGCACGGCGAGGTCTACATCGAGAACGGGCGGATCGCGCATGTGGGCGAGGCGGGGTCGTGGACCGGCGATGTCGACGACGGGATCGACGCCGACGGGCGCGTGCTGATGCCGGGTTTCGTCGATGCGCACACGCACGCGTGCTTCGCGGGGGATCGGCTGGCCGAGTGGGAGAAGAAACTCGCCGGGGCGACCTACCTCGAGATCCTCGAGAGCGGCGGCGGGATCATGTCCACCGTGCGGGCGACGCGTGAGGCGATGCAGCAGGAGCTCGTGCTTCTGCTGAAGCGCCGGCTCGAGGCGATGATGCGCGAGGGCACGACGACGGTCGAGGTGAAGTCCGGCTACGGCCTGACGACGGCGCACGAACTGAAGATGCTTCGTTCCATCGACGAGGCGGGCAAGTCGTGGCCGGGGACGGTGTCGTCCACCGCGCTGATCGCCCACGCGATGGACCCCGGGCAGGATGACTTTGTGGAGCGGACGATCCACGAGACGCTCCCGGCGGTGAAGGCGTCGTTCCCGCACGCCGCGATCGACGCGTACTGCGAGCAGAGCGCGTGGTCCTTCGCGGACGCGGTCCGATTGTTCGAGGAGGCGATCCGGCTCGGGCACCCGATCCGCGTGCACACCGATCAGTTCAACGAACTGGGGATGACGCGCTGGGCGGTGGAGCACGGGGCGCTGAGCGTGGACCACCTGGAGGCGACCTCGACGGAGGAACTCTGGCGCGTCGCGCGGTCGCCGACCTTCGGCGTGATGCTGCCCGCGACCGGATTCCACACCGACCAGCGGTACGCCGACGGCCGGGCGTTCGTCGACGCCGGCGGGGCGCTGGTCATCGCCACGAACTTCAACCCCGGCTCGGCGCCGACGCTCTCGGTGCCGATGGCGATCGCGCTGGCCACACGGTTCTGCGGCATCACCGTCGCCGAGGCGATCAACGCCGCCACCGTCAACGGTGCGGCGCTGCTGGGCTTCCATGATCGGGGCGTCATCGCCCCCGGCAAGCGTGCCGATCTCATCCTGCTCCGCCACCGCGACGAGCGGCAACTGGCCTATCAGTTCGGCGGGAACCCGGTCGAGGTGGTGATCTGCCAAGGCGAGATCATCTGCGGGGCGT
>CAZSLT010000334.1:0-1798 GCA_964607595.1 uncultured Phycisphaeraceae bacterium | reverse complement strand
CGGCGGGGCATGTGGGGGAAGGGTAGTCGGGGAGGAGTTGATGGATTTGAGTCCACAGGCACGCCCCGAGGAGCGCGAGAAGTTGATGTCGACGAAATGACCCCCTCCGTCACGCTTTCAGCGTGACACCTCCCCCGCCGGGGGCGGGGGAGGGAGCGTTCGTTCCTCGTGAGTTCAGAGATAAGACAGGAGAAAGACCCTCCCTCCCCGTCCCTTGGGGTGGGGATTCGGAGGTTTCTATCGGCGCGATCAGTTGGCGTTCTTGACGCCGCCGATTTGCTGGCGGATGGTCTGGGCGCGGCGGTCGCCGGCCTTTTCGAGGAGGCCGGCGTAGCGATTGCCGATCTTGTACCAGTTGGACTGGGTGGCGAAGACGGCCGCGAAATCGGGGCGGGTGGTGCGGTTGAACGCCTGCTGGTAGACCTCGAGGATGACATCGGGGCGTTTCTGGTCGGCGAGCATCTTCTCGGCGCGGGCGAGGGCTTCGAGCGCGAAGGGGCCGTCGTTGATGTAGGTGTTGATGACGGCGGTGTAGCAGTCGTAGGCCTTGGCCTTCTGGCCCGCGGCCTCCCACATCTTGCCCTGCTCGATGGTGCAGAACGCGGCGAGATCCTTGCGCTTGCCGCAGTTCTTTCCGAGGCGCGTCCAGAAGGTGGCGCGGTCGTCGGGGTCGTCGATGGTGGCGATCATGGGGGCGAGGATGTCGACGGTGAAGTCGGGGTAGGCGCCGCCGCACATGCGGTCGAGGGTTTCGGCCCAGCGGCGCTTGTCGTCGAGGGTGAGCTGCTTGCGCTGGGCGAGTGCCGCGACGGTGTTCCACGCGGGCTTGTAGCCGGCGCACCTGCGGAGGGCGTCTTCGACGAGTTCGAGCTGGGCGGCGACGGCGGCGGGGCGGGGCGTGAGCCCTTCGATCCCGGTCGGGGGCGCGGGGGGGTAGGACTTGGCGCGCGTTGCGGTGAGCGTGCCGAGACGGGCCGCGGCGTCGGTGAAGGCGGTCGCTTCGTGGATGGAGTCCACGGAGGCGCCGATCATTTCGGCGAGGACGGAGACTTCAGAGTCGGAGATGATCATGCGGGTCTGCGGGTCTTCGGTGTTGCCGCGGACGCCCTGGTATTCCTCGTAGCGTCCCTCGTCGAAGTTCCACGAAGCGGTGCGGCCCTTCTGCTGGAGGTACCCGACCCAGGCGTGGCTGACCTGGCCGCCGGCGCCGTAGGTGTAGACGGCGGGGACGCCGATGGACTTGCCGACGGTGACGGCGAAGTAGGCCTGATCAGCGCAGACGCCGCCGTGCTTGCGGATGTTGGGGAGGTTGAAGCCGGCCTTGGTGACCTTCTTGGGCGCGCCGCTGAGGAAGTGCTCGTAGTCGTAGGCGATGTTGAAGAACTGCGCGCCGACCGCGCGGTCGCCGGCGTAGTTCTTGAGCGCCCAGTTCATGTCGGCGATGGACGCGGTGCTGTCGACGACGAAGACGAGCAGGTGCGCCGGGACGCTGCGCAACCCGTAGTACATCTTCTTTTCGTTGGCGGCGTAGTAGCTCCAGAGGTCGGTCGCGGGGGCGGACTTGACGGGGTTCTCGTTGATGCGGCGCTCGAGCGGCCCGTCGTGGACGACGCAGATCGCGGCGGTGAGCGTGGCGAACTCGGCGAGACGGTCCTTGCCCTTCTGGGCGGCGCGCAGGGCGTCGAGCGTGCTGTAGACGCCGGGGAGATTGTCCTCCTGCTCCTTGACGGTGAAGGCGAGGGCGCGGGCGAGGGGGTCGTTGCCGTCGGCGCGGAGATACGCGAGGCGGTCTTTGACC
>CAZSLT010000333.1:0-1799 GCA_964607595.1 uncultured Phycisphaeraceae bacterium | reverse complement strand
GGATGGCGGGGGCGGTGGTGGGGATGGCGGGGGCGGCGGTGGTGGTGGGGGGGAGTGAGGGGATCGCCGCGGCGCCCGGCGCGCCGCGTGCGGTAAGGTGAGCCCACGATGACCGACACAACACAGAAGAAGCAGGCGCACCACGAGGGCTCGGTCAAGGAGACGCTGATCGCGATCCTGATCTCGTTGACGATCGCGCTGGCGGCGCGGTCGTACGCGACCGAGGCGTTCATCATCCCGACCGGGTCGATGGCCCCGACGCTGCTGGGCTCGCACCTGGACTACCGCTTCGAGGAGTCCGGCGTCGAGTGGTCCACCGATGTGTGGCACCGCACCGGCCCCGACGCCAGCGTGGCGCATCCGTTGCAGATGGCGCGCGACGGGACCCGACCGTCCGCCACCGCGCCGCAGTCGGCGCCGATCGCGCGATCGATGCGCGAGGCGGGCCTGCCGGAGTCCGACGCCGCGGTGGGGCTGGAGAGATCGCCCCGTTCTCTGCGCCCGTCGGCCGGCGACCGGATTCTCGTGCATAAGTATCTCTATCACCTCCGCGAGCCGAAGCGCTTCGATGTCGTCGTCTTCAAGAGCCCCGAGAAGATCACCCAGAACTTCATCAAACGATTGATCGGCCTGCCCAGCGAGACGGTGTGGCTCGCGGCGGGCGATGTCTTCTCGACGACGGATGTCCCCGCGCGGCTCGGCGACGGGCGGACGGTGCCGCCGCCGGATGACCGCTGGTCGATCCGGCGCAAACCCGAGCGCGTCCAGCGCTCGCTGTGGCGGCCGGTGTACTCCTCGGAGTTCGCGCCGCTCTCGAACTCCGTGAATGGTCGCAAATGGTTCAGCGTGCCGTGGGGCGGCGAGGGCTGGACGACCTACGACAGCGCCAACGACCGTGATGTGCGCGCGTACCGCTGCGACACCGAAGCGCCGACGACGCTGCGGTGGGACCACCGCGCCTGGCCGATCACCGACTGGGTGTGGTACGACGATCATCCGGGGGCGCGCGGACGCGAGGTGCTGCCGAACTCGGATGTGCGGCTCCGCGCCGGGGTGGAGCCGGACCGGGACGGTCTGGCCGTCGGGGCGACGATCCGCGCACGGGGGCACGAGTTCCGCGCGGAGATCGAGGGGAACACCGCGCGGATTCTGATGCGCGTCGATGGCGCGTCGGAGTGGGCCGAACTCAACAGCGCGGCCATCAAGCCGCTGCGCGCGGGCCGGGTCACGAACATCGAGTTCTGGCACGCGGACCAGGCGCTCTGGCTCTTCGTCGGGCAGAAGCGCGTCGCCTACGCCGAGTACAACTGGGGGCCGTCGGAGCGGCTGCTGCACGCGACGGGCTCACGCGGCACGGACTACGCGATCGACGGCCCGATGGCTTCGTATGAACTCAACCGCACCGAGGTGTACGCGGACGGCTTCCCCGAGATCGCGTGGGACTTCGCCGGCTCGCCGCTGACGCTGCACCGCGTCGGCGTGGATCATGATGTCTACTACCGCGCCGACACGGACTCCGGCGGCGACCCCGGCTTCGGCACGCACCCGGACAACCTGGCGATCCTCGGGCCGGACCAGTTCTTCTGCTGCGGCGACAACTCGCCGGCGTCGTCCGACGGCCGTTTGTGGAGGGATGTCGATCCGCAGGTCCTGGCGCAGTTCACCGACACCCGCGGCCCCTCGTGGGAAGACTCGGGGATGAAACTCCGCGGCGTCGTGCCGCGTCAGTTGATGCTCGGCAAGGCGTACTTCGTGTACTTCCCCGCGCCGTTCAGCGTGGGGGGCAGGATCCCGATCCC
>CAZSLT010000332.1:0-1822 GCA_964607595.1 uncultured Phycisphaeraceae bacterium | reverse complement strand
CGCATCTCCGTCACCGTCGCCTCGTCGGCCACTTCCGGGGCCGCGAGCGTCAAGCGCGCCATCGGCTCGCCCGCCCGCTCGATCAGCCGCGCCAGCGCCGACTCACCCCCCGCGCGCACGACGCCGACTCTCGCCCGCGACGCGGCCTCCATCAACCCCGCCTCCACCGCCACGCCCACCGAGGGGTCCACGCCGCCCCGGGCCATTTCCCGCACCATCCGCCCCGCGTCCAGCGCCGCCGGGGCGTCCTTCTTGCCGCGCGCCAGCCGCCGCATCGCCGGCAGCGCCTCATCGCCCTGGATCCTTGCCCACGCCGCGCGGACGCACCCGGCGCTCGCCGCGTCGCCGACACCCGCCGTCAGCACGCCGTCGTCCCACAGTTCCCGCGTCCATCCCCACAAGCGCGCGAACGCGATCACCTCGCCCGCGTCCACCTCGGTGGGCTCGCCGTCCCCCTCGCCCAGGTCCCCCGGCGCCAGCGTGAGCGTCTGCTCACCCAGCAAAAGCGACAACGCGGCCGCCTTCGACCGCGCTGTCAGTTCATACGGGCTGAGCGCCAGCATCAGCATGGATCGCTCATGGGGTCATCCAGTCGGGGACGCCGAACGCCTCGATCGCGCCCTGATTGAATTCCATCGACAGGTATTCCATCAGTTGGTCGGGATCGAGCGCCTCGGCGTGGCCGTCGCAGAACACGGCGACCGTCGTGCCACGGTTCAGCAGCATCGCCCGGTCGATCGCCAGGAGCGTCTGGCTCGGGTTCGTGATCGCCGCGAAGCGGGTTCCCGCAAGATCGGTTCGGTAGCCATAATCGCCCTGCTCATCCCACGCGGGGCCGAGCCGGGAGGTGAGCATTTCACGGGTGAGCAGGTCGCGCTCGATCATCACATCCAACGACGCCGGCAGCACATCGTCATTGTCAGCGGCGTAGACCATGGCGCCTTGTCCGATCGCGCGGACAACCGCCATGCTCTGGACTGAGAGCGCGCTTGCGCGTGCTTTGGACAGAGCCGGCATCAAAAGGCCTCCAGCGACAGCGCCGATCACCACAATCCCCGCCATCCCGCCCATCGCGCCGCCCGCCCCGGCGATGTTCACCATCACCGAGCGGTCGCCCTGCATCGAGTACACAAGATCGTCACCGTTCCACCGCCCCGTCACCACCATCGGCTGCACGCCCTTCACAAACTCGTGGTAGGGCATCATGATCGGGCCGGGGTCGCGTGAGGCGTCGCTCGGCGAGCGCACCGCGTTGGAGATCATCGAACCGACCACGCTCGCCACGCCGTACCCCTGCTTCACGAACCGGGGCGTATCGACGAACTCGATCGCCATCAGGTTGTCCAGCGGGCCGCCGGCCATCTCAGCCAACTTCTTGTTGTCCAGGATCGAGGTCTTGCCGTTCTTCATCTGGTTCACCGCCGAGATCACCGCGCCCGGCGAGGCGCCGACCACCAGCCGGTCGCCGGCGATCGTCCAGGTCAGTTCCAGCGGCAACGGCAGGCCCGGCGTCATCAGCGTGAACGCCTGCATCCCGCCCTCCTGCCACGAGTGAATCTTCACATACCCCTTGGCCTCACGCGCCCCGAGCTGGTTGATCCGGGTCTTGATCTGCTCGTGCGTCCGCGCGAAGGCCGCGGCGTCCTTGAGCGTCACGATCCCGATCATCGACATCAGCCCGCCGCCGCCGGTCGTGTCCGACTGGTACATCGCGTAGGTGTCGCCGAGGTGTGCGATCAGGTCGGTATCCGGGTTGAAGCCCAGCTCCTCGGCCATCACCTCGAACGGGTCCTGCGTCTCACCCGCCTGCTCGGCGAACATC
>CAZSLT010000331.1:0-1835 GCA_964607595.1 uncultured Phycisphaeraceae bacterium | reverse complement strand
CTTCATCAACAAGATGGACAAGATCGGCGCCGACTGGGAGTTCTCGTTCAACTCCATCAAGGAGCGACTGGGCGCCAACGCGCTCCCCGTGCAGCTGCCCATCGGCTCGGGCCATGAGCTCGAAGGCATCATCGACCTCGTCGGGATGCGGGCGTTCTACTTCGACGCCAACGAGCTGGGCGCCAAGGTCGAGGAGCGCGATATCCCCGAGAAGATGCGGGAATGGGCCGAGCTCTACCGCCACGAGATGCTCGAGCAGGCCAGCCACTTCTCCGACGAACTCATGGAGGCGATGCTCGAGGAGAAGCCGCTCACCCCCGAGATGATCCGCAAGGCGATCCGCAACGGCGTGGTCTCGCGTGAATGCACGGCCGTCTTCACCGGCGCCGCCCTCCGCAACATCGGCGTCCAGCGCCTGCTCGACGGCGTCATCGACTACCTGCCCGCGCCCAGCGAGGTGCCCGATGTTCAGGGCGTCGACCCGCGCGACCCCGAGACCAAGCTCACCCGCGCCAATTCTGTTGATGCGCCCTTCTCGGCGCTCGTCTTCAAGGTCGTCGGCGACATCCACGGCGACCTCACCTACATGCGCGTCTACTCGGGCCGCATCGGCAAGGGCACCCGCGTGCTCAACCCCGGCAACGGCAAGAAGGAGATCATCTCGCGCATGTTCGAGATGCACGCCAAGGACCGCATCGCCCTGGAAGAGACCCACGCCGGCTGCATCGTCGCGGTCGTCGGCCTCAAGGACTCCATCACCGGCGACTCGCTCTGCGACCCGGACCACGCGATCCAGCTCGAGCGCATGACCTTCCCCGAGCCCGTCATCTCGATGTCGATCGAGCCCAAGACCGCCGAGGACAAGCGCAAGCTCGGCGACGCCCTGGTCAAGATCCGGCGCGAGGACCCCTCGTTCCGCTCGCAGTTCGACGACGAGACCGGCCAGACCATCATCTCCGGCATGGGCGAGCTCCACCTCGAGATCATCAAGAACAAGCTCGTCCGCGACATGAAGATCGGCGTCGAGGTCGGCAAGCCCCGCGTCTCCTACCGCGAGACCATCACCGGCAAGGCCGAGTGGGTCCGCGGCAAGTTCGTCAAGCAGACCGGCGGTCGCGGCCAGTTCGGCGACTGCACCATCAACCTCGAGCCCTTCACCGCCAAGCAGGCCGAAGAGGCGGACCTGGACTTCGAGAACAATGTCGCCTTCGAGAACAAGGTCGTCGGCGGCGCGATCCCCAAGGAGTTCATCCCCTCGGTCGAGGCCGGCATCCGCGCCACCGCTCTCTCGGGCATCATGGCCGGCTACCCCCTCATCAACATCAAGGCCACTCTCGTCGACGGCTCATTCCACGCGGTCGACTCCTCGCAGGTCGCCTTCGAGCAGGCCGGTCGTCTGGCGCTGATCGACGCGGCCCACAAGGCCCAGTTGACGCTCCTCGAGCCGATCATGAAGGTCGTTATCACCACCCCCGAGGAGTACTTCGGCTCGGTGACCGGCGACATCTCCTCCCGGCGCGGCATGATCGTCGGCTCGGAAGAGCGCGGGAACACCCGCCTCATCCACGCCGAGGTCCCGCTGTCCGAGATGTTCGGTTACACGACGGTCCTGCGCTCGATGAGCCAGGGCCGCGCGACCTCCTCCATGGAGCCGCTCGAGTACCGCCCGCTGCCCCCGAACCTCGCCAAGGAAGTCGTCTCGGCCTGAGGCCGCGACTTCTTCCTCAATAGCCCTTCATCTCTCCCATTGAGAGACAGGCCCCCGCGCAACCGGGGGCCTGTTTTCATTTCGGCAGAGCGTCTTCATACGATGTGGCGGTGAACGCGCCCACGCA
>CAZSLT010000330.1:0-1843 GCA_964607595.1 uncultured Phycisphaeraceae bacterium | reverse complement strand
CACATCATCATCTGCCCGTGCGGGCTGGACCTGGAGCAGACCCGGCGCGAAGCCGGATCACTGATGCGGCAGGGCTGGTTCAACTCATTGAAAGCTGTGCGCACCGGGCGCGTCGCATTGGTGGACGGCAACCAGATGTTCAACCGACCCGGGCCGCGGCTGGTGGACGCCTACGAATGGCTCGTCGGATGGCTCAACGATGTGCCGAGCGTGATCCCCGAGGGTTTTCCGTGGGAGTTGCTCGCCACGAGCGGGAGCGACGGGGTGTCGTGTGGGACGGTGTCATGACCCGACTTTGTCTTCAGAGGATTCGTCGTCGACCACATCTCCGGACTCTTCACTCGGCTTCTGGATGCGCTCGCGGATCGGTAATTGCACCTCGTGCCATCGATCGGACGCCGGAACATCCGGACCGTTGTAACTCAGTTTGCGTGCGCCGCCGACGGGTTCCCAAGCGTCTGAGGCCGTCGCCCAGCGATGCAGATCGGTGACGGCTTTCCGTAGTTCCGCCCGTGTCAGATCGCCGCGGACCCCGACACTCACGACAGCGACCGGGTCGGTGTCACGAATGAGGATTTCTCCGTCCTGACCCTTCTCACCCAAACCGGGCTCCCGGTAGAGAAACGACATGGACCAGTCGCCGTCCTCAAGTTCACCCGATTGTTCCACGCCGGCGTAATCCATTTCGACCGGCGCGGTCATCGCGATATCGCGGTCCTTGATGTGCTGGAACAGCGGCCAGAATGCACGCGAAGTGTTCCAACCCATCATGCCGTCCTCCCGACCTCGCGCCTTGATCTCGGCGCGTCGCACCGATGGATAGCGTTTGATCTCGATCACGCCCGGGGCGGTCGGGGCCGGGTACCCGACGGGGAGCGGTGTCTCGACGCGTAGTGGCCCACAGCGATACTCGGTCCCCCATGATCGCTCGATCACCCGGACCTCCTCCTCCGACGCGCCGCCCACCCTGACGCTGGGCGACGGAACTGAAGCGGGCGGGTCGGCCTCCGGCTCAGCCGCGCCCGTCTCGACTTCCGGAGGGACCGCTGAATCTTGGGCCGCGGCAGGGGCAACCGAGAGCGTCAAGATCGATGACGCGGCCGGAACGATCCACCAATGAAAATGACGCATATTCCGCCTCCTGTCAGATCGCCCCGGAGTTCGCGGCGATCCCCCCGGTGGATTCAAGCCGGTCCCTTATTTCTTGCAGGGTCGATCATGGTCCGCTCTGACAGTGCCGCCGATGACCATCGCCGCGGTGAACAGGATGAGGTCCTTGATCAGGTACTGCCCTTCCGGGGAAGGCACGAACGGGGGACTCACCCAGCAGACATCCGCCTTGAGCACTAATGCCAGCGCGGTGGCGGGCAACCGGACCGCCAGCAGCAGCAGGGCCACGCGGTTCAGCGGCCGCACGAGCAGCGTCGCCCCGATCAGCGCTTCCCACAACCCCAGATAGAACACGGTGGTGCCGGGATCGCCCAGGTAAACCGTATGCGCCAGCAACGAGGTCGCGCTCTTGAATCCGAGACACTTGAGCACGCCGACCCACACAAAGAATGCACCCAGCGCGTAACGATGCGCGGCGTGGCCCCATTCGTGCATCCAGCCGGCGATCGCGCGATCGAGTTGATCCAGCCGGTGTGGCAAGTTCATCGGAACGCCCGCTCGTCCACCCCTACTGCCTCTTCCCTTTGCCTTTCTTGTCAGCTCGGAAATCACTCTTGCGGCTGTCACGGGACTTGCTCCGTGCGGCGCGCTTATCTGCCCCGGTCCGCTCGGGCTTGTCGAACTCCACCTGCCCGATCTTCAGCCCCGCGGCCACGGTCTTGCTCTTGCCGGC
>CAZSLT010000329.1:0-1848 GCA_964607595.1 uncultured Phycisphaeraceae bacterium | reverse complement strand
GGTCTCGGGGGAGCGGCTCCCCAGCAACGATTTCGTGCGCAGGATCGAGTCGCTCACCGAAGGCGAAGTCACACGGCAGGACTTCCTCGATCCCCGTCCGCCGCGATGCCTCCGCCGCATCACCGACCGCAGGGGCCGGACGCGGATCGTCTACCCGTGGACCGTTCCGGAGAATCACACATCACCCCGTGCCGATAACCAGAACGAGCCATCGACCGGCGCGGCACCGCCCGCGGGTCCGCCGGTCCGCCCACCCGCCGCGACAGCTCCCGACGATCCCTGGCCATCAGCGCCGATCCGCCGGGCGCTCGACGCCCTAGGACGCCGCGCCACCGCCGATAAGTGCAAGGGCTTCACGCTCGACGGCCGGCCCGTCGATGCTCGCCGGCTGGTTGCCGAGGCCAACCGCGTCCGCGCCAAGTTCAACCTGCCGCCGATCGCCTATCCCGGCGTCGCGCGCGAGGAGTGAGCGGGCGTTTCATCATCGCTGCTCCGACTCCAATCGCGGTGTGCAGATTCTGCTGCATCGCACATCGGCCCATCTTTGTCGCGCGCCGCACAGCGTCCGCGGGGGAGGGGGGAGGGGGGCGCTCCGGTTTTTCCCCCTCTTGGGTGAGGGAAAACCGCTCCGCCCCCCGCCGCCCCCCGCCTCCCTCTCGTTTCGCGGCAAGCGGCGCACAACGACAAGGAGACTTCCGATGGGATACCGCATCTTTCTTCGCCACGCCTCGTTCGTCATCCGGCCCGAGAACACCGAACCCGCGTACGGCGCGCTCCGTGCGATGTTCGCCGAGCGACTGGCCGACGCAATGACTCTCGAAGACGCCATGCTCCGCTTCGGCTGGCAGGTCGATCCGGATGTCAACGGCGGCATCGACGGCATCTATCCGGCGACCGCCGACCTCGGCGATCACCGCCGGGTCCTCGTGCCACTCATCCCATTCGTCGAGCACGGCTCCTTCATCGAGATGGAGGGCGCCGACGGCCACCGCTGGCGCTGGGAGTTCGCCCACCGCCACATGCTCCACGAGCGGCGGGCCGTCATCGCCTGGGACACGCACACGACCTGGACGGGCGGCTCCAAGACTCCGCGGCTATCGCGGCGTTGAGCAGACCGTCCAGCTCTGGCGTCCAACCAAGCCCTCGAAGAACCGTGGGCCCCCACGGCGACATCGCGCCGAAGGCGATCACCCGTTCTCGGATCGGCCTCGTGACGCTGACATGGACAAGGGCTTTCACGGACTGGTTGGGAAGCCTCATGCCCCCCCACACCAACTCGGAACAGCACCCGCTGAAGCCGTCGCGCCGCCTCGACTCGGCGGACTTCTATCCCGGCGTTGGCGTTCGCCGTCCGCCGGGAACCCGCCTGCCGTCTCGGTGCGGGCGACGGGCCTGCACCTCCCCAACTCGTCACCAATGACGGAGGTAGGTCCGATGAAACTCTCGCTGTTCGTGGAAGGTCTCAGGATGCGTCCCACCGCCGAGCGTGTGCTCGTCTCACTCTCGGAGATGGACGGCCAGCCCGCGTTCTACCCGGTCGGCAACACCATCGCGGAACTGGCCGCCCGTAGCGGCCTCACCGCCCATGTGGTCCGCGCCCGGTTGTGTGATCTCCGCCGCCTCGGGCTGGTCGATTCCGACCGGTTCGGCCGCAATGTTCGCTACACCCATTGTCTCACCGACGAGGGGCTACGGCGGGCCAACGTGTCGGAGGCACCGGCCGGAGACATCCCCATCTAGCGGTGGGCGGATCGATCATCGAGCCCTTCGGCTCGCCCGGCCCGGGCCAACCCGCCCTGGCCGGGCTTCTCCCGTCGGCAGGAGAATTGTGGCACACATCTGTGCCAG
>CAZSLT010000328.1:0-1858 GCA_964607595.1 uncultured Phycisphaeraceae bacterium | reverse complement strand
CGCCCGTGAAGAAACTCGGCGCACAGTAAGAGCCCTTGTCGGGCAATGGCTTGCCATTGGCGCGGAAGAGTTCCGCGCCCTCCTCCTCGCCGATCCGCAGGTACTCCTCGATCTTCTCGAGCTGCCCCTTGGAGTTGATCGCCCCGACATCCGTGTTCTTGTCCATCGGATCACCGACACGCAGCGACCGCATCCGGATGCGGAGCTTCTCGACGACCTCGGCCGCGATCCCCTCCTGCACGAACAACCGCGACCCCGCGCAGCACACGTGGCCCTGGTTGAAGTAGATCCCCTGGATGATCCCCTCGATCGCCTGGTCGATGCTCGCATCATCAAAGATGATGTTCGGCGACTTGCCGCCCAGTTCGAGCGTCAGCCGCAGGCCGTCGCCTCGCTCGGCCGCGAGTCTCGCAAGCCGCTTGCCCACCTCCGTCGAGCCCGTGAACGCGAGCTTGTTGATGCCCTTGTGCGCCGCCAGCGCCGCGCCCGTCGAGCCGTCGCCCGTGACAATGTTGACGACGCCCGGCGGCAGCCCGACCTCGGCGCAGATCTCCGCCAGACGCAGCGCCGTCAGCGGCGTCGTCTCGGCGGGCTTGAGCACCACCGTGTTCCCGCACGCCAGCGCCGGGGCGATCTTCCACGCGGCCATCAGCAACGGGAAATTCCACGGGATGATCTGCCCGCACACACCGACCGGTTCCGGCCCCCCCGCGGCTGAACCGGGGAACGCATACCGGAGTTTGTCCGCCCATCCCGCGTGGTAGAAGAAGTGCTGCGCGACCAGCGGGATGTCCACATCGCGCGACTCCTTGATGGGCTTGCCGCCGTCCATCGTCTCCAGCACCGCGAGTTCTCGCGCCCGCTCCTGAATCCGTCGCGCGATGCGGTAGAGGTACTTGCCGCGTTCCTTGCCCGAGAGCTTCCGCCACTTCGGCAGCGCGCCCCGCGCCGCCTCGACGGCCCCGTCCACATCCCCCGCCGTCCCCAGCGCGACCTCACACAGCACTTCCTCGTTCGCCGGATTCACCGTCTCAAAGGACTTTCCCGCGGCTCTGACAAACTCACCGCCGATGAAGTGCCCGTAACGCTCATCGATCCGGACCTTCACGCTCTCGGGCGCGGGGGCGTAATCCCACGCACCCCCGAAGTTCAGCTCGTGCTTCCGCACCGACCGCTCCCGCCGCGTGGCTTCTTCGATGGGCTCATGCGCGAAGTCGCCGCCCCCCCCGATGGTCGTCTTGCGCTCGATGTGTTCGTGTTCGTTCATGGGTCGTTCTCTTCCGCCCCCTCTCCCTCTGGGAGAGGGTGGGGTGAGGGCTTCATGGACTACTTCTGCTTCAACACCTCAACAGGACATCGCGAAAATCAGGGCGCCATCATCTCTCACCCGCCGCGTTCGTGACTTCTGCTCCGAGAGTGCGCGGACGCAGACCCGCACTCGGGGCATGTGGCGAGCCCCGCGATATCGTAGCCGCAGGTCGTGCAGCGGCCTTTGCGGGCGCGGCTCGACCGTCTGATCGCGCCCGGCACGAACGGTGTCATCAGCAACGCGCCGTACAGCAGCGTGTTCACGAGGAAGCCGAACCAAACCGGCATGATCGGGAGTTTGCGGCGGTCGATCGCATTCTTCCCGATCGGGCCAATCGGAATCCCGCCCCGAATCAGTCCGATATCGACAAGGGATGTTGCAGAGTCTGACCATGACTCCGATCGCAACGCGAGCATCGGCCAGCCGGCGCCTGTGGATCGCACCTGACCTGAAGCGTCACGGGGTTATTCGTGCGTCGGCCAGACCTGCTTCGGGTCGTCTCTATAAAGCCAATGAGCTCCCCACCAACTGTTCCACTCTTCGAATCCG
>CAZSLT010000327.1:0-1863 GCA_964607595.1 uncultured Phycisphaeraceae bacterium | reverse complement strand
GTGCTCTCGCTTGAGCGCGCCAAGTCGACGCAGACCGAGATCGGCGTCTTCCTCGACGGCATCACGCCGAGCGCGGAGGTCGAAGCCCTTCTCGCCAGGCGCGCCGAGGCACGCAAGGCCAAGGACTTCGCCACGAGCGACATGATCCGGGATGAGCTCTCGGCGATGGGCTACGCGATCAAGGACGTCGCGGGGGGCAAGGTCGAGGTCTCGCGGAAGTAAGCGACTCTCTCAAGCCGCGTGGCGCCACTGAGTGCCCTGAGCGGGGAGCACGCTCGTCTCTACCCTGTTGCGACCGCCGGCCTTGGCTCGGTACATCGCTTCGTCGGCCTCGCGGAGGAGGTTCTTGAGGCTCACATCCGACGCCGATTCGGCGAAGGCAAAGCCGAGGCTGAGCGAGGTGTTCATCGATTCGAACTCGGTCTGGAAGGGGTACTCGCTGGCGCTCCTGCGGATCCGCTCGGCGATTCTGGCGCCCATCGCGATGCTTTCGCACCGGCCCAGCACGATCAGGAACTCTTCGCCGCCATGGCGGCCGAGTTCGTCGGACTCACGGATCGCCCCGAGCATGCGCTTGGCGGCCAGGCGGAGGACCTCGTCCCCGGCGCCGTGCCCGAACGTGTCGTTGACGAGCTTGAAGCGGTCGATATCCGCGAGGATGACGCCGATACCGCGACCTTTCTGGATCGCGCTGCTGTGGAAGATCTCGAGCAGTTCATCGATGGCCTCTCGGTTCCAGATCCTGCAGAGCGGGTCGATCTTGGCTCTTCGGCTGAGCGAGTCGATCTCGCGCAGAAGCTCGCGTTGGGCGGTGCTCTGCATGGATACGCTCAGTTCCTGCTCCGCGAGCCAGGCCAGATCCTTGAGCACCATGAGCTCGTCGTGGCCGAGTTCGCGTGGCTTGCGATCGATCACGCAGAGCGTGGCGATGTTGCTGCCGTCGCCGCCGCGGATGGGGTGGCCCGCGTAGAAGACGATCTTCGGATCATCCGTCACGAGCGGGTTATCGCAGAAACGCGGGTCCGTGCGCGCATCGGGGATGACCATCGTGTCGTTGCCCAGGATGGCATGCCCGCAGAACGAGATGGCGCGGCTCGTCTCGGTGAGGTCCAGGCCCTGGATGGACTTGAACCACTGGTAGTCGGATTCCACGAGCGAGATGGCCGAGATCGGCGCTCCAAGCAGGCGCTGCGCGAGGCGGGTGATCCGCTCGAAGCGTTCCTCGAGCGGCGTGTGCACCATGCCGGTCTCGCGGAGCGCATGAAGCCTTCTGGGTTCATCGGGGCTCAGCCTGGGCTCGATCATGAGTGTGTCCGCTCCGAAAGGGTCAATTCGATCCAGGAACCACTTGCCCTTATCGTCGATGCCGATCCGGCGGTCGAGCGAGCCTTCCAATACGCCGAGGAACTGGCGCACCTATAGGGGCGGTCCGAAAACAGGGCATCGGGACGCACGGTGTTCCACCGATGGGCACGATCCTGGATTTGGATGCCCCGGCAGTGAGGCAACCCCGGGCATGGGACGGGAGGTGCCCCCAACAGGTCAGGGGGAGACCGCAGTCTTGTGTTCGTCCGGATGATGGGGGCCGGAAAGAGCGGGTCTGGAAACCCGCGTACGCTAGGGGCTGATGCTTCGCCAGCCCATGACCATCTGGAGGCACACGACCGTCGAGCTGTGGAAGCTTCTGCTCCTGACGACGGCGGTTCTGGTCGGGGTGATCTCCTTCGCAATCACGATCAAACCCCTGGCCGACGGTCAGCTCTCGGCCTTCGACGCGATCCGCTTCATGCTCCTGGCCTCGGTGCCGATGCTCGCCTACGCCCTCCCATTCGCGGCCGGGTTCGCGGCGACGCTCGTCTTCCA
>CAZSLT010000326.1:0-1865 GCA_964607595.1 uncultured Phycisphaeraceae bacterium | reverse complement strand
GCGCCCGCGGCCAACCGCCGCCCGCGCCCGAGTACCATCCCCGCCGATGATCCACCGACTCGCAATATTGGCCCAGTCTGATCCTTCCGGGTCCATGGCGCAGGGGCTGGTGCTCATTCTGCTCGTGGCCGGAGTGCTGGCGGTGATGATGCACCGCCTCAAGATCGCCACCATCCCCGCCTATCTCATCGGGGGAGCGATCTTCGGCAGTCTGGGCTTATACAGCTCCGACGCCGTCACCGAGATCGGCGGGCTGGCCATCATTTTCCTGATGTTCGGCATCGGTCTCACGCTCGATGTATCCGTGATCCGCGGGGGGTGGCGGACCGCGGTCTTCGCCACGGCCATCAGCATCGTGATCATCGTCTCCGCGCTCTGGCCGCTCCTGCGGTGGCTCGGCGTGGACCCACGGGGTGCGCTCATTCTCGCGGTCGCCTTCTCCAACTCATCGACCGCGATCACCATGCGGCTCATGCAGCAACGACGCCAGATCGCTCGGACACGGGGCCGCCTCTCCGTCATGCTCCTCGTCGGACAGGACATCTCGATGATCGGCGTCCTGGTCATGCTCCCCATCATCGCAAGCATGGGAGCGCCCGCAGAGGTCGCGGCCGCGGCGCCAAAGATGACCCTCGGAATGGTTGTACGCACCGTCGGACTCGGGCTTGCCGGTCTCGCGGGGATCTTCGTCGTCGGCCGCTTCGTGCTGCCGAGATTCTTGTCCGAAGCGGCGCGGATGCACTCCGGCGAAGTTCTCATGGTCCTCTCGATCGCCTTCTCCGTCGGCGCCTCGGTCACGACCAAGTCGCTGGGGATGTCCCCCGAACTCGGCGCGTTCATCGCGGGACTGCTGCTCTCGAACACGAATTTCAGGCACCACCTCGCCGGACAGATCGGCACGCTCAGAGACCTCTTCATCGCGGTCTTCTTCACCACCCTCGGCATGAAGGTTGACCTCGCCGAGATCGCCGCAAACTGGCCCATGATCCTCCTTGTCTCCGCGGCCGTCATCGCGGCCAAATCAATCGGAATCGGGCTGGCGTGCTGGTTCACCGGCGCGGCGATGGTCACGGCGATGAATGTCGGAATCATGCTCGCCCAGGGCAGCGAGTTCGGCCTCGTGCTCATGGACCTCGCATCGCGCGGCGACTACCCCATTCTCGACAAGCCCACCATCGCACGATGCACCGCCGTCATCGTGGTCACGATGACCGTGACCCCGCTGCTCTTCGAACTGGCCGCGAAACTGCCGCGCAACGCCTCGATGCGCCGCACCGCGCCCTGGTACCCGGCACCCTCACAGTCAACGATGCCGGACTCCGATGATGGGCCGACCCCGCCCGACGCGCCCCGCGGCTTCCCGGTCGACACCATGGACGAGGCCGTCAGCACCAAGCGCCATGTCATCGTCGCCGGTTTCGGCCTCGTCGGCCGCGCCGTCACCGACCGCCTCCGCCCCACCGGCGCCGAGGTCATGATCGTCGAACTCAATCCCAAGACCGTCCGCGACCAGCAGGCCAAGGGCCGGTCCATCATCTACGGCGATGTCGCCAACCCCGAGGTCCTCGAGACCGCCGGCATCCACCACGCCGACGCGCTCATCCTCACCGTGCCCGACGAGGAGGCCGTCCTGGCCGCGTGCAAGACCGCACGACAGATGAATCCGAGCATCTTCATCGTCGCCCGCACGAATGTCGTCAGCAAGGGCTTCCTGGCCAAGGGGTTGGGCGCCGATGTCGCCGTGATCGAGGAACTCGCCGCGGCCGAGTCGATGGAGCGGATCATCACCCAGCGACTCCGCGTATGGAAGAAGGAAGACTTCCCCGACGCCACGATGACCATCGACGGCCCCGCCCAGACCTGAG
>CAZSLT010000325.1:0-1872 GCA_964607595.1 uncultured Phycisphaeraceae bacterium | reverse complement strand
GGCTGAGCGGTCAGTGCTTCGCAGCCGCGGAGAACGGCGCGTGATCCCCGGTCCGTGACGGGACCGGCCGGAAGACCTCGACGAAGAGCGTGTCGTCCAGCGCGTTGCCATGACGGAAGTGGAGCAGTGCCTCGACCAGACGCTGGCCGACGCTGCCGGCCTCGGCGCCGCGGCACGAGTGAATCATCCCCATGAGCCCCTCGACGCGGAGCATCGCCCCGGTAATCGACCTCGCCTCGATGGCGCCGTCGGTGTAGGCGATGAGCACATCTCCGGCCGCGAAATGCATCGACTCGGGGTGGGCGCCAAAGTCGTTGCCGTGGCAGGCGCCCAGCACGAAGGTCGTGGAGTTCAGTTGGTGGATCGTGCCGTCGACGCCCCGGACGAACGCCGGCGGGTGGCCCGCGCTGGCCCAGGTGAGCCGGTCCTCATTGGCGTCGATACGGACGCACAGCGCGGTGGCGTAGACGGAGTGCGAGGCCAGCGTGTTGTGGATGTAGGAGTTCAGCCCGGTCAGGAGCTTGCCGGGGGCGATGGCGGGGTGCTCGGCGTAGAGCCGTTCGAGCTCGCCGAAGAGGCGATTGACGGTAAGCGCTGCGGAGATGCCGTGGCCGGTGACATCGATGATGGCGATGTCCAGCACCGGGTGCATGTGCCCGGGGATCATCACGGGGCGCGCGTAGAGGAAGTCGCCGCCGATCTGGCGCATGGGCTCGTAGTGGTAGTGGAATCGGATGGGGCCGTCGGTGATCGACTTGGGGAAGAGCGACTCGTGGATCCTGCGGGCGTCCACGAGCTCGCGCCGGACCTCGCTGTAGCGGTGCTTGAGCATGCTGTGGCTGAAGCGGTTGCGGAATCGCGAGTAGCGGAACCAGCAGATCAGCAGCCCGGGGACGGCGACCAGCGGCGAGAGCAGGATGCTCAGGACCACCGGCACCCATTCGCCGACACCGTAGAAGATCGTGAGTGCGGCGTTGGCGAAGAAGAGGGGAATCAGCGGCCGTGAGGACTCGCGCGGGCTCCAGGGGAGGAAGAGGCACGCAAAGAAATGCGAGAAGAAGATGTTGGCCGCGCCGCCGACGCCGATCGTCAGGGCGCGGACACCGTCCGTCCGCGAGAAGTTCCCGAAGTACAGCCGGACGCGATCCCGCGCCTCTCGCTCGGCTTGCCGGGCCGCCGCGAGTTCGCCTGTCATTTCCGTCGCCGTCGCCTCGGCGTCATCCATCGCCTCGGCGGGTTCCTGCGTCTCCGCGCCGGGCACAGTGTCGTCGGGAGCGAGCGTCGTGAGTTCCGCGAGGCGCGCACGGGCCGCGTCGAGCCCCTGATACGCCGCCACCGCGCCGGGCCGGTTGATCTCGTTGCTGGCGACACTGGCCAGAAGACTGAGCAGCCCCGAGATGATGATCAGCCAATGCACGCGCTTGAGAATCTGGTCCTTGGTGGGCTGATTCCGGTAGACCTTCAAGAAGCTGATGATGTAGAGCACCGTGCCGATCGAGGCGATGAAGATCGTCGCGAGCAACGCTACGAAGAAACTACGGGGGAACTCGCCGAACCCCAGGAGCATCATCGGCAGGCCGATGAGTGTCGAGAGGAGGGAGAATCCAACCACCACGCCGGCGTACCACAGGAACCGCTTGCGCAGCCACCGGCCGCGTTCGGTCTCGAACTCGTGCGCAAACTCCTGCGTGAACGCGCCGCCGGTCGCCATCAGTTCCCGCCCCCCCCGCCCGCGCCACCACCGGGAACCCACAGCACATCCCCCCCCCCACAGCCCCCCCCACCCCCACGCGCCCCCAGGGCGGTCATAACCCGCGCCCGCACGAATAGGAGGTCGCACAGCCCATTGAGGTAGGTCATACCCAGCGGGTT
>CAZSLT010000324.1:1640-1892 GCA_964607595.1 uncultured Phycisphaeraceae bacterium | reverse complement strand
AGAGGGCGGCGACGGCGAGGATGGCGCCGCCCTGGATGATGATGGTGAAGTCGTCCACGGCGTCGCCCGAGAGCCCGAGTGCACGTGCCGCGAGGATGAGATGGCCCGTGGATGAGATCGGAAGGTATTCGGTGATGCCTTCGACCAAACCGAGAATCACGGCTTGAAAGAGATTCATTGGCGAGACCGAGCGTTGTTGCTACGAGCCGCGAGCGGGAGCGAGCGGACGGTTGTGCGATCGTCTGTCCGCTC
>CAZSLT010000324.1:0-1630 GCA_964607595.1 uncultured Phycisphaeraceae bacterium | reverse complement strand
CGATTGACAAGCACTTGCAGAACTCCGGACGGGTGGTGCACTCGTCGGCCTCGAACAGGTTCGCGCCTGCGGATGTGCCTGATCCGATGATCTGATTGATGATCCGCTCTGAAACCCGATTGTCCGAGAGTACTGATGCGACAGCCAGAATCCGATCACTGAACAGTTCGACGCGACTCAATAGCGGCTCGGCGATTCGGCCCACGAAAGCATTCCTAATTTGTGCTTTGTGCTCTGTGCTTTATCCCGTCCTCACCCACTTGATCAGCCCCATCAGGGACGGCGGCTTGCCGTACATGAGCACACCGATGCGGAAGACCTTGGCCGCGGCCCAGACGAGGAACACCACGCCCGCCGCGCCGACGGCGACGGTGCCCAGCAGTTCCCACAACGGGACCTCGTGCGAGGGCTGGCTCAGGCGCATGACCATGACATAGGGGGTGGTGAACGGGATCCACGAGAACAGTTTGGCGACCCAGCCCGCGGGGTTTTGGCTGACCGGGATCATCAGCACGAACGGGACGATCATCAGCATCGTGATGGGGGGGTAGAGCGCCTGCGTGTCGCGGAGCTCGTTGACCGCCGCGCCGACGGCGATGTTGAGCGACGCCATGAGCCCGTAGGCGATCAGGAAGTAGATGATCAGCCACGGCACCTGCCCGAGCGGGATCTGCGAGAGGAAGCCGAAACGGTCGGCCGCGGCGAGCCCGAGCCCCGTGTAGATGGCCAGGATCGTGACGCCGACCAGCGCCTGGCCGATCAGCTTGCCGATCATGAGCTGCATCGGCGAGGTCGCCGAGAGCAGCACCTCCATGACCCGCGAGGACTTCTCTTCGAGCGTGCTCATGAGCAGGTACTGCCCGCCGGTGACCGAGGCGATGAAGACGAGCATGAGGAAGACGAAGGGGAGAATCTCCGAGACGATCTCGTTGGACTTCTCCTCGATCCCGGCCTCGTTGACAACAGTGGTCAGCGGCGTCGGCTGGTTGCGACCGATGAGGCGCACAAGGTCCGGATTCATACCCGCGGCACGGTAGCGTGTGTCCTGAATCGCACGCTTCGCGCTGTCGCGGATCTTCTCCACATAATCGGGATCGAGATTCGGGAGGTGAACCATGCGGAATGAGTTCATCGCGGGCGAGGCGCCAGCGGCGGCCGGGGTCGGTGGGGGCGTGGCATTCTCCGTCTCGCTCTTTGAGTCGCCGGCGATCGGCTTGGGCGCGGGCGACGGCGGCAGTTGCAGCGTGTGGGGACCGATCTCGATTACCGCCAGGAGTTCACCCGCCTGCATCCGCGCCTTGGCGGCCTCGACATCCCCCGGCGTGACCTGCTCGATCGTGACAATCGCCGGCTCGTTGCTCGACATCATGCCCTGCGTGGTCGCGCTCATCGCCGCGGCGCCGGGGCCGAGCAGTTCCGCGGTGGGAATCTGCTCCATCGCCCGCGCCATCGCCTCGCGTTCCTCCTGATCGCGCCGCGCCTGCATCTCCGGCGTGAACTCCGCTCGGATCGCTTCCAGGACTCGCGCCCCTTCGGTGGTATCCACGACGGCCACGACGCCCTTCATGGGGTCTTTCTTCGTATCCAGCAGCCCGGCGCCGGTGACCAGGATGATCAGCCCCCAGATCAC
>CAZSLT010000323.1:0-1894 GCA_964607595.1 uncultured Phycisphaeraceae bacterium | reverse complement strand
TCCGGCGACGGGCGCGCCGGACGACGGCGGCTCGAAGTGGGGCGCGGTGACTGTGGTCAACGCGTCGGAGCGGGCGCTCGAGGGCGCGGAGATCGTGTGCGAGGCAGGCGGCGAGCGCACGCGGACGGCGGTGCCGGCGATGCTCCCGCTGAGCGTGTACAAAGCGCCGTTCGAGACTCCGGCGGTCAACGGCGAGGCGGGCGCGACGGTGGAGTGCGCCGTGACGATCGTTCACGGCGGAGCGGCGGCGGGAACGGAGAAGTTCACGCTGCGCGTCTGCACGCCCGACGGGCCGAATGTGCGGACCTTCCGCTCGCGGATCGACGGTTCGGTGCAGTATTACGCGGAGCGCCCGGCGAGCGGAGAATCGGATGAGGGAGCGGCCGTGATCCTGACGCTGCACGGGGCGGGCGTGGAGGCGCGCGGGCAGAGCGCGGTGTACGCGCCCAAGGAATGGGCGCGGATCGTCGCGCCGACGAACCGCGGCAAGTTCGGGTTCGACTGGGAGGACTGGGGCCGGATCGACGCGATGGAGGTGCTGGACCTGGTCTCGAAGGATCGCAGGGCGATCCTGACGGGGCATTCGATGGGCGGGCACGGGTCGTGGCAACTGGCTTCGCACTACCCGGACCGGTTTGTCGCGGTGGGGCCGAGCGCGGGGTGGGTGAGCTTCGCGAGTTACTCGGATGTGCCGACGCTGCGGGCGTTCGGCGCGGCGGGGCGGATCCTCGAACGCGCGGCGAGCCCGAGCGACACGCTGGCGCTGAAGCGGAACTTCTACAACCTGCCGGCGTACATCCTGCACGGCTCGGAGGACGACAATGTGCCGCTGGAACAGGCGACCACGATGCGGCACGAACTCGAGGGGATCAGCCCGGGGCTGACCCTGCACTCGCAGCTCGGCGCGGGGCATTGGTGGGGGAACGAGTGCTGCGACTGGCCGGAGATGATGGCGTTCTTCAAGTCGCGGCTCGATGAGCCCGCCGGCGCGCCGGAGCGGGTGCGGTTCACGACTGTGAATCCCGGGATCAGCGCGCGGTGCGAGTGGGTGACGATCGAGCAGCAGGAGGAGGCGCTGTCGCCGAGCGCGGTGGATCTGACGCGCGATCTCGCGGCCGGGCGGGTCACGGGGACGGCGAAGAACATCGAGCGGTTCACGATCGACCTGAGCGCGTTCGGCGGCGAGGCGGTGACGCTGGTGATCGACGAGGACACGGTGGAGACGGATGCGGGTGGCGCGAGCGTCACGCTGGTGATGGGGCGGCGGGGGTGGGAGGTCGATGACGAGGCCCACCCGCAAGAGAAGGGCCCCCATCGCAACGGGCCGTTCAAGGCGGCGTTCGATCACGACGCGGTGCTGGTGTACGGCACGAAGGGCAACGAGGAGGAGAACCGATGGGCGCTGGAGCGGGCGCGGTACGACTCGGAGGTGTTCTTTGCGCGGGGGAACGGGGCCTTGCGCGCGATGAGCGACGACGCGTACCTGAAGTCCGGCCACTCGGGGAATGTGATCCTCTACGGGCACGCGGGGTCGAACGGCGCGTGGGACGCGGTGCTGGGCACGGCGTGCCCGATCCGCGTGGACCGCGGGCGATTGATCCTCGAGAACCAGAAGGTGATCCAGGGCGACGACCTGGGCGTGATGTTCTGTTACCCGGTGGCGGGGTCGGACGATCGGCTGGCGGGCGTCGTCGCGCCCACGGGGTCATCGGCGGGCGTGATGCTCGACCGGCAGTTGCTGTTCGTCTCGGGCGTGCATTACCCGGATGTGTGGGTGCTGCGGAGCGCCGCGCTCCAGACCGGACACAAGGCGATCGTCGGCGCGGGGTTCTTCGGGAACGACTGGTCGATGAAGCGCGGCGACTTCGTGTGGACGGAGTGAGTGAACGCGGAG
>CAZSLT010000322.1:0-1912 GCA_964607595.1 uncultured Phycisphaeraceae bacterium | reverse complement strand
CCGGGGTCCGTCCCCGTCGGCTTCAACGACGACTCATACAGCGGCGTCGGCGGCAGCGGGGCGGAAAGCCCCATGTCGCCCAGCGCCTGATTCAGCGCCCCCACCGCACGCGGCGAGTTCAACTCCCCCACACGACGCGCCCGGATCTCCCGCTCCAGACGCTCATCGAGCTCAGACACATTCGTGATGATGATCCCCGCGTTCACGCCCGCGCGGAACCGCAGCACCAGCGCCGTCAGCCCGATCACCATCAACAGCGGCATCACCGCGAACCGCCCCCAGAACCCGAAGAAGCCCGGCGCGCCCGGCACGCCGCCCTGGTACGCATCGCACGCGTCCGCGATCGTCTGGTACGACACGAATACCCCCGGATACTTCGCCTCCGGCAGCAGCGTCGAGAGCGGCAAACACAACACCGTCAGGATGATCGCCCAGGTCGTCGCCGTCACCGCCATCTCAACGCCCGGCACCGAAGCACCCGCCGCGACCGAGACCCCCTGAAGCATCAGCACCATCAACACCACGCTCATCACGATCCCGACCGTCTGCGTCAGCCCGAGGAACCCGCGCAGCATCTCCGCGCCCCGACTGCCAACTCGGTTGACCCCGACGCCCTCCTCTGCGGCGTCGAGACCAACCAGAGACTCGCCCGTCTTGGGCGCCTCCGAGATCACCACCACCGGGTCCGTCGGCGCGGCCTCGATCGCCGCCTCCGCCTTCAGGTCCACAAACCGCACATCCGTGAAGTGCGAGATCGCCCACCCCAGCACCTGCCCGACCAGACACAACGCCAGCACCAGCGACACGACCGCCACCGACTTCCGCAGGTGCAGAATCGCGCGCGACACATGAGGTCTCGGAATCTGGCTCTGGTACGACACCGTGCGGCTCCGTGGGCGTGTGGAAATCGGCCGACTCGTTGCCTATCGACCCGCCCACGCCCCCACTGAAGTCCGATCACACCGGACCAACCCACCAATCCGGCGCTCAACCCGCCCGCCCGCTCCCCACCACACCCCCCGGACCGACCACAACCACGCTAAACTTTCAGTATCTTTTGAAAACAACCCCCGCCGCGTCAATAATCAGGGCGTCGCCCGAGCCGGTAGCATGGCCCCCCAACCCACGGATGAGCCGATGATCGCCCGCACCGAGACCCAGCCCACCCGCCTCCGCACCCGCCCCGGCGCCCCGCCCGAGCATCCGGCCCTCGACGCCCTCGACGGCGGCCTCCTCGAAGCCGTCGCGATCGGCGCCGCCCGCCTCACCCCCGAGCAGGGGCTCGACCTCCTTCGGCGCGCGCCCCTCATGACGCTCGGCCGCTACGCCGACGCCCGCTGCCGCGCCCTCCACGGCGACACCATCCGCTCCTATGTCATCGACCGCAACATCAACTACACCAACATCTGCAACGCCCGCTGCACCTTCTGCGCCTTCCGGCGCGACGGCGACGAGCACGACGCCTACACGCTCGACCATCACGACATCCTCGCCAAGATCGCCGAACTCCGATCCATCCGCGGCACGCAGATCCTCATGCAGGGCGGCATGAACCCCGCCCTCCCGCTCGACTGGTACCTCGAGCTCCTCCGCACCATCAAGCGCGAATTCCCCTCGATCCACATCCACGCCTTCTCGCCGCCCGAGTTCATCGAGTTCGTCCACTTCTTCGATCCGCCGGGCGAGGACCTGCGCGCCAAGATCATGTGGGTGATGTTGCGCCTCAAGGAAGCCGGCCTCGACTCGCTCCCCGGCGGCGGCGGCGAGATCTTCGCGCACCCCGTCCGCCGCAAGATCGGGCTGGGCAAGTGCGACGCCCACGCGTGGCTCACCTGCATGAGCGTCGCGCACGAACTCGGCATGTTCACCAGCGCCACCATGATGTTCGGCCACATCGAGGGCCACGCCGACC
>CAZSLT010000321.1:0-1919 GCA_964607595.1 uncultured Phycisphaeraceae bacterium | reverse complement strand
GTCTGACGGCCGGGCAGGTCCGCGATCACCGGGTATCGCGCGGGCTCCGGCGCCGACTCTTCGAAGCGCTGGATCGGGGCGTGGCACAGCGGGCACTCCATCACCCCCGGTCCGACCTCGACGCCGCAGCGCGAGCAGTACGCCATGTTCCGCGACCCTTTCCGGTCAGTCCGACCCGCTCGTTGGTCTCGATCCGCACCGGCACGCCCATCCGCCGCAGTCTCGTGAAGAACGCCAGTTCGAGCCCCGTATCGACCCGGATGCTCCCGAAGGTGATGGAGAGCATGTCACCGTAGCCGATGACCGCCCCGCCGACACCGTGGGCCGCGCTGGGATTCGGGATGACCTCGAATCGCTCGATGCGCTCCTCCATCTCTCGCGGCAGACTCACCCCGCCGAGGTTCGAGAGCACCGTGGTGTAGCGCGCCCCCCACCGCTTGGCGTAGAGCCACCGCTTGGCCGGCACCTTGAGCGCCAGCGGGATGTGCCGGATGAACGCGTTGCGCTCGGTGCCGACATTCCGCCGGATCTGCCGGCTGATGCTCTTGGCCGTGACCTGCCCCTGCACCGAGTGATGCACATGGTGGAGAATCTCATCGAACGAGTATTCCCCGAGCCGAGGATCGATCGACGCCGTCACCGAGAGAAAGAAATTGCCCATCGTGCGCGACGGGAAGAGCCGGCGCAGGTTGACAGGCGTCATCACCGCGATCCTCCGACGGGTCCGCCCGGCCAGGTCCGCCACCGACGCCACCATCACCGAGGCGAGCAGTTCCGTCAGCGTCACGGCGCGGTCGCGGCTGATCGCCCGCAGCGGCGCCAGCGGCACGATGCCCTGCACCACGCGGAGCCGGTCCGCCGGCAGCGGCACCCCGCGGAGGCGATAGGCACGCGCATTGAGTCGCGGCGCGGGCACGCGCGGATCGTAGAACTTCCGGTACGCGTCCTCGCTCTCTTCCGGATCGGGCGTCTCGTCGGCGCGCATGATGCGCTCATCGGCGGGGATCGTCACGCCACGGCGCGAAAGGTACTCCGCCAGCAGCGCCACCAGCAGGCCCATGGCGCCGGCGCCGTCGCTGAGCGTGTGCGAGCACTCCAGCGAGATCCGCCGATCGAAGACCAGCACGCGGAACTGCCACGGCCCGTCGTGCGCCCCCGACATCTTGCGGCACGGCGCCCGGCGCTCGGGCCGAACGCTCGGCGCGCCTTCGAGCGGCTCGAAGTAGTACCAGAACAGCCCCTTGCGCAGCCGGGCCCGGAAGTGCGGGAACCGCGGCATGATCGCATCGAGCGCGGCCTGAAGAGCCGCCGGATCCACCGGTTCGGTCAGGGTCGCGGCCAGACGGTAGACGGTGGTGGTCCGACGCGTGGCGATGGCCGCGAACACGCGGGCGGCGTTGTCCAGCCGCCGCCACGGGCGCGATGATGATGTCGAGTCGCGTCGTGCCATCGGCGCCCCACGATAGCCGCGACGACTCGGGACCGTGTGCGCACACACACCCTCACTCCCCCCGTGCGCCAATTCCAAAAGGACTCCTCTCCCCTCCCTGATGCCCGTTGCCCGCTGCCTGATCCCTCTGTCCCCCCGTCCCCCTCTGTACCCTCTGTGTCTCTGTGGTGAGTCTCTTCACTCCCGTGCGCACAAACACAACACCCTCTCTCCCCCCCGTGCGCCAATTTCAAAAAATTCTTCTCCTCCCTCTGATCCCCATTCCCTGCCTCCTGATCCCTCTTTTCTCTCTGTGCCCTCTGTGCCTCTGTGGTAAGTCTCTTCTCCCCCGTGCGCACAATCACAATATTCCGCCCAATTACGGAGGGCACACGCGTCCCTGCCCACCACGCATCGCCCGGCGCATACGGGCGACGACCCCGCGGGCCGAAACTCTGCGGCGACCCCATCCGTCGAAACGGGATGGCGT
>CAZSLT010000320.1:0-1931 GCA_964607595.1 uncultured Phycisphaeraceae bacterium | reverse complement strand
ACACCTTCTTCGACTTCCAGGTCCCCCGCATGAACCACCCGGCGAACATCAGGAACCGCACCACGATCTCGCCGCAGAGCCCGAACCACACCCCCGCCAGCGGCGCCACGCCCAGCCCCTGCAGCGGCGCCGGGTTCGGGATCACGCCCCCGCCCAGCCATCCCGGCAGCGGGATCTCGACGCCCGAGCACAGCCACACCAGCGGGATGCGCACCGCATAAGTCGTCACCCAGGTGATCACCGTCGTCGCCGTCGTGTCGCCCGCGCCGCGCAGCGCCCCGCGGATCACGATCGCCAGCGCGAAGGGCAACTGGATCACGCCCGCGATCATCAACAGCGTCGGCGCCAGCGCCAGGTGCGTCGGCTGGCGCGTGAACAGCCCCACGATCGCCTCGGGGATGAAGATGTACGCGAACCCCAGCGTCGTCATCATCGCCGACGCCACCAGCGCGCAGCGCCGGATCGCACGCTGCGCCAGGTCCGGACGACGCGCGCCCAGGTACTGACCCGTCAGCGTGGCCGCGGCCAGACTCATCGCGAACCCCGGCAGGAAGCTGAAACTCTCGATCCGCACGCCCACCACATGCGCGCCGTACAAACCGGTCGCGCTCAGCCAGCCCACCATGCGGATGACGATGAAGTTCCCGAACCACATCCCGAAGGTCTCGAACAGGTTCGGCATGCCGACGCGCATCAGCCGGCGGATCGTGTGCCAGTGCGGACGCAGCCGCTTGGCCCGCAGACGCACCCCGCCGACCCCTCGCACCAGCCACGCCGTGATGATCATCGCGCCGATCACCGACGACACCAGCGTCCCGATCGCGATGCCCCGCACGCCCATGTTCCAGCCGAAGGGGTTCTCCAGCCAGGGCAGGTCCGCGCCGCTGAGCACGAAGCTCAGCCCGGTGTTCACGATGTTCACGACGATCATCGTGACCATCGGCGTCATGCTGTCGCCCGCGCCGCGCAACGCCGCGGTCGCGCCGGCCGTGATCGTCATCGCCGGCACGCCCAGCGCGAACATCCGCAGGTACACCACGAACGCGTCGTGCCCCTCGCCGGTGAGCGCCACCAGCGTCCCCAGCCACGGGGCCGCCAGCCACATCAATGCGCCGCCGAAGACGCCGCAGATCACCGCCAGCAGCACGCACTGGCCGACCGCGGCGTTCGCCACCGCCAGCCGCCCCTTGCCCACGCTCCGGCTCACCAGCGCCGTGGCGCCCACGCCCAGCGCCGCGCCCAGCAGATTGCAGAACCACCCGAAGTACGCGCCCACGCCGATCGCGTCCGTCGCCTGCTCGCTGATGCCGGCCGCGAGCATCGTGTCCACCAGCCCGACCAGTGCGCCCAGGAACGACTCGACGAGCACCGGCCACGACAAGACGAAGATCGCGCCCCACATCGTGAACCCCGCCAGCCGACCGGTGCGCAGCCGTTCATCGCCCCGCAGATCGCGCTCGATCGCGGCGACGGCGATGCCCGTCTGCCCCAGCCCGGGGTCTTCGACCTCGATGAACTTCTTGTGATCGGTCATGCGACGCGGACCGCGGTGTGCGGGAACGGGGAGTCGGGGGTGAGGTGGTGGGGGGGGTGATGTGGTGGGGGGGTGGCCGAAGGGGAAGGGGCGGATGATACGGGGGTGGGTGGGTGCGGAGTGGGGGGTGGGGGGTGGGGGGGTGGGCCTCCGGAGGTTCCTCTTCGCGCTCGGCCCACCACCCCCGATTCTGGTAGGTGAAACCGAGCCGGGTCATTAGATTGAGGCGTTGGCTGATTACCAAAGGAGCCCGTGGATGAACCCGATGCATCGCCCCGTATTGTTGAGTCTGGCCGCTCTTGTTGTCATCGGCGTCGGCGTGCTCGCCGTCGCGGGCGACCTCAACCCGCCCGCCGGGCCGGTGGCCCCGACGATGAAGACCCTCGACGAGGTCGAG
>CAZSLT010000319.1:0-1984 GCA_964607595.1 uncultured Phycisphaeraceae bacterium | reverse complement strand
GAAGACCCCTCTGAAATTGAGGACCCCTCACCTGTCTGCATCCCTTCGGTCGCAGACATCCTCTCCCCGGAGGGGAGAGGGAATTGGGAGACATCTTCCATCGGTGCGCCGCCGAGGGTTGCCGCGGCGATGAGGCCCAGGAGGATCAGCCCGAGCGAGGTGATGAGCTGCAGCGCGTTGATGTAGTCCCGCGGCTGGAGGAGCGTCCACACCGGGATCACCGACGCGATGTAGGCGTAGACAAGAAGGAAGGCCGTCCAGATCCAGACGGGCTGCGACGCGGCCCACAGGTTGAAGGCGTGGAGGTCGGCGATGGTCGGCCCGAAGGAAGCGTCGCCGAAGATGACCGAGGCGTACATGAGCGCCAGCGCGATGATGGACGCGGGGACGATGGACTTGCCCTTGCGGTGGATGAGGAGGCCGATGGCGACGGCGATGGGGATCTGGAAGAGGACGGGGAAGATGGCCGCGGGGTATTGCTTGAGAACGGAGGCGATGACAAGGCCGAAGACGGCCAGGACGATCCAGAGCCCGACGATCAAGATGAGCAGGAAGATGAGCCGTGCGCGTGGGCCGAGGATATCGCCGGCGATGTCGCCGATGGATCGTCCCTTGTTGCGGAGCGAGGCGACCATCGAGCCGAGGTCGTGGACGGCGCCGATGAAGATCGAGCCGAGGACGACCCAGAGGATGGCCGGGAGCCACCCCCAGATGACGGCGATCGCGGGGCCGACGATCGGCCCGGTGCCGGCGATGGAGGTGAAGTGGTGGCCGAAGATCACGCTCTTGCGCGTGGGGACGAAGTCCACGCCATCCTCTTCGGTGACGGCGGGGGTGGGGTTGGCGTCGGAGAGGTTGAAGACGCGCCGGCAGAGCCAGCGCCCGACCGTGAAGTACGCGGCCAAAAGGCAAACCCCGGAGATGAGGACGAGCGCCAGTGCGTCCATGGGGAGCAGTATAAGAGCGAGGCAGCGGGGGCAGGTGGTTAGAGCCGCGAGCGGGAGCGAGCGGACAGATTGACGCCCTCCTGTCCGCTCGGTTCCCCTCGCGGCTCTAAGAGGACCAGCCCTCCACAGTGACCTTGCATTCTCACAGTACGCCCGGCAGACGGGGTCGGTGCGGCATGAGCCCGCGCTGACCTCGCCGCGGCCGCGCTCAGGTCAGCGTGATGGAGCAGAGTTCCGTGCTCTCGAACCGATGGGTCGGGCGGTAACGGGTGAAGACGATGGTTCGGCCGTCGGGGCTGAACGCGGGCTGGGTGTCGTAGCAGAAGTCGAGTCCGGCAAGCCACGGGAAGGTGTGCTGGGCCTTGTCCGAACCGTCGGGGTTCATCGTGAAAATGTAGTGATTGCCGAGCGTTCCGCCGGGGCCGCGTGCCGGCCCGGTGGAGTACGCGATGCGCGATCCATCGGGCGACCAGACGGGCCAGCCGTCGTAGTCGTCGGGAGTCTCGGTGAGGTTGACGGGGTTCGTGCCGTCGGCGTTCATCACGAAGACTTCGTTGTTTGATTTGTTGTCGACGACGCGGCGCGTGACGATGCGCCGACCGTCGGGCGACCACGAGGCGTAGGTGTCGATCTCGGGGCCGGTGGTGATCTGTTTGATCGCCGTGCCGTCGGCGTTCATCTGGTAGATGTCGTAGTCGTCGGCGTCGTCCTTGCCGCGGTTCGAACTGAAGATGATCCGCGTGCTGTCGGCGGACCACGAGGGGTGGAGATCGTGCGCCGGATGATTGGTGATGTTGCGCTGATCGGTGCCGTCCGCGTTGCAGATGTAGACCTCGCGGTTGCCGTCGCGCTCTGAAACAAAGGCGATGCGCGTGCCATCGGGCGAGAACACCGGCGTGATGTCGTTGCCCGGCGAGTCGATCAGTCGGCGGGGGCTCGTGCCGTCGATGTTGATCGTGAACAACTGCCACCGGCCGAGGGTGTCGGACTGGTACACCAGCCGGCGGCCGTCGGGATGGAACGAGGCATAGGCGTTG
>CAZSLT010000318.1:0-1997 GCA_964607595.1 uncultured Phycisphaeraceae bacterium | reverse complement strand
GTGCGGTATGTCTTGTCCTGTTCGCCGGGGTATCGCCACCCGTGAGCGATCGGATCGCAGAAATTGTGATCGGGATGGTCGGCGCGGTGATGACAGCAACCGAGGTTGTGACCGAGTTCGTGCGCGAACGAGATGTTGGCGATGGTGCAGTTGTCGACGATCGCACTGAACCCGTAGTCGGGGCGGTCGGGGACCGCCCATGCCAGGCCGCAGGCGTCCGAGGCGTGCCCGACGACGAGACTGACCAGGTCGGCGCGTGCGTCGTCGCGCCAGTCGTGGACATCGTCCATGAAGCCGTCGTTGGGGTGCTGGAGGCGCTCGAGGTCCGTGTCGAGCAGGCCGCTCTCGATGTATTCGGCTCGTTCCGTTCGGACCAGACGGAACCTAGGCGTGCAACCGCTGGCTGCCAGCACGGTGTTGGCCTGCTCGACCATGTGCTGAATCATGAACTCTGCGTAGTGCGGGCCGCCTTGGAGCCGCTCGACTTCGGGCGTGTAGACAACGAGTAGATCGATCGTGCTCCCGTCGTCGCGCGATGATCGGTCATCGCGCACGGGGAGGGGAGGCCGGATTTCGGGGGCCGGGAGCTGGTTCCAGACATCGCCGCACTCGGGGATCGTCGGTTCCGCGGCCTCAACAATCAGGACCGTTCCGTTGGGTCCGGGCAAGATCGAGAAATTGCCCAATGGGCCGGCGAAGATGCTGCCGACGACCATGTCATCACGCATCATGAGCGTGAACTCTCCCTGGATGTTGTCGCCGAGCGTGCCGCTCCATGCCCGTGTGCCCTCGGCGGGGGTCGTGGACTCCGTGATGTCGAGTTGAAAGCGGGTATCTTCGAAGAGCTGCACGCCGATCGAATCCAGGTCGCCGGCGCGGAGGAGTCGGGTCGACTCAGCGTCGACGCGGAGCGACCGCTCCCGAAGGGCCTCGCCCATCCGGAGCGACATCGGCTGGGCCATGTCGCCGCGGGGCTTGATCGCTTCGGCTTCGCTTTCTGAAGCGGCCACGAAAAGTTCGTGCTTTGTGGCCTGCTTCGAGCACGCCGCGACTGACAACATCGATACGGCGAGACACGCGAGCGCACTGCGCGGGATCGCCAGATGGTTTCGGACCGATCGTGGTTGAGTCTTGCTGTTCATGTTGTTCCTGCCTGTGATGGCTGGTGCGATGCGGTCACTCGCTCTCGGCGATGACTTTGAGATAGTCGTCGGTGATCTCGACTTTGTAGCCGCGGACCAGATTCTTGCTGGGGTACTTGTCGCGGAGTTCCTCGGCGAGGGTGGCCATGAACTGATTGACCTTGTTGCGGAGGATGTCCTCTGGTGCGCCGCCGCCGTGGATGCCGCCGCACTCCCAGAGGCGGCCGTCATCAACGGGGCGCAGTCCGATGAACGCTGTCTGGCTGCTGCCGTCGCTCATGCGCTGCTGGAGTTCGATAACGCCGTTGTATGTCTGGCCGTCGAGGACGCGCTGGCCGCCGACGGTCCTGGCCTGCGCCTGACCCGCATTGCCACCTGGGAAGTGGGGCGCGGCGTTGCGCGACCACTGATTGACCTCTTGCCACTCTTTGACGAGAGACCACTTGGTGCAGCCGGAGAGTGTCATCAACGCGGCCAAGGCGACGACGGCGATCAGGGAGCGCATGGGTATTCCTTTCATCGGACGACGACGCGGCCATTGGACCGCGTGAGTCCGGGAAGTCCATACGCTCTGAGATGCGGATTCAGACACTCAAGATTGTGGGAAGCGGGACACGATGGAAGCCGTTACGGGGCTTCGGTTTGCAGCGGCTCGTGTGGCCCGTGCCGGGCGCTACCGCGTTCACTCTGTGCGTTGCCGCCTCAATCACGCCCAGAGAGATTGCTGGGGGCGGTGGCGGCCGCGCGACTCGCGAACGACGTCATTCCAGTGGAGCGGACCGGGATCGAACCGGCAACCCCTAGCTTGCAAAGCCGCCCAAAGTGCATGCTGCGGAGGCACGGAACTCGTGATTT
>CAZSLT010000317.1:0-2000 GCA_964607595.1 uncultured Phycisphaeraceae bacterium | reverse complement strand
AGGTGGAGATGTTGGTGACCCAGCCGCGGGCGATCGTCTCTTCGGCCCACTGGTTGGTGACCGAGTCGCCGTTGGCGCAAAGGATCTGTGTACGGAGGTTGCCCAAGAGGCCGTCGACGACCGAGCGCGGATCGCTGCCGCCGACCGCGGCGAGATACGCCGGGCGATTCTGGCTCATCACGACGGTGCAGATACGCGACGAGCGCGCCGTCGACTGGAACTCGCGGTCGTTCGCGGTGACGAAGTGGTGGTACTCATCGGCGAACAGGAACGCGGGGCGGAGAGGGGCGTGCGGTGTAGTGGGGGGGCGGCGCTCGGCGGCCTGCTGGAAGCCGAGTTTCCAGGCCGCGGCGTGATAACGACCGACACGGCCCCATTGCTTTACGGGCATCGCCACCACGAGGATCTTGCCCTCGAACGCCGTCTCGGGGGTGATCGTGGTCGCGCCACATAGCAACTCGCGGAGCGGTGCGCGGAGGATGTCGTCGCACATCCCGGTGAAGCACGCGACGATGATCGAGCGGGTCTTGTCGGCCAGGCCGGCGAACTCGCCGAGGAAGTACTCGAAGGCGAGCTCCATATCCCGGCGCTTGGAGTCCGAGAGACTCGCCCGGTTCGCCTCTTCGATCATGTTGAAGCAGAACGAGCGTTCCTGCCAGTCGGGGTCGGCGACTTCGTCGCGCGTCTGTGGCGCGGACAAGACAAGACGATGGATGTCGGCGAGCTCGATCCGCCCGAGCGCCGCGTCGAGGATAACCACCGCGTGCCGGAGCATGACCCTCCGCGATGTCGCCCAGAACGCCCCATTCTCGACCCCGCCGCCGCCTGATCCACCGGATCCAGTCTCCCCGACCTCAGCCAGGGTCGAGAGCACCTCGACGATGTTGGAGGCGTACCCCGCCCCCGCGGTGGAGCGGTTGAGTTCGTGGTCGAGGATGTTGAAGGTGAATCGCCCGCCCTCCTCGACCGGCGTGATCAGAATGAGATCGCCAGAGCGTCCTGTCTCGGCGGCGTAGCGCACCCAGGTCGCGGGTTCATCCGATTTGGCGCAGAGGACGAGCCCGCCCATGCCGCTCCTGAGCATTGAGAGCGCGAAGGCGCGGCCTGGGCCGGAAGTCTTGCCAGCACCCGTGGCGCCGAAGACATGCACACCCTCGCAGGCGTCGCCGATGGTGAAGGGATCGGTAGGCGAAAGGAATAGCAGCGGCGCGTTGAGGTCGGTGAGCGAGCGCGGGCCCTCGCGGTACTGCTTCCAAGCGCGTTTGTTCCTTATGGCTTTAATCATGCGCGGTCTCCGGCGTTGGATGGTGCAATGACAATGCGCCGCGAGTCGACGCTTGGCGGTAGCGCGGCCCACGATCGGGTAATGGAGCGGATCGCTGGGTCGGGCTCGCTCCATGGGTGAACAAGTCCCGTCTCGGGCACCGGTGTGACCCTGAAATGTTCAGAGTCTTTCCGGGCATGAAAGTTGATGTGTGCGTGCGTCATCAAAGCCGCCCACGCCGATCAGAGCGCGGGCGGCTGGGGTGTCGTGAGACGATCAGCTGACCGGCTTCTTTACGGCCTGCCCGTCATAGATGTAGTAGCCGGAGTTGGGAGCGCCGTGGATTTCGCCGTTGTACGGCCCGACCCAGCCTCCCTTCCGCTTGATGTCGTCGTACCGATCCCCGTGTTGAATTGACTCTGTCATGACCGATGCTCCCTGATCTGGTGTGAACACTGCGTGCCGATGACCGCGACCATCGCGGGTCGACGGATAAGTCTTCGCGGAGAGCGCCCGGTTGTCGGCAGTCTTCACGACTCTTGGAACATTCTGCGCCAGAGTGATTGGATCGCGGCAACGCGCGTCGATCCACGAGTCACACGCGGGGAGTTCGCGCCGCCGCTTCGTCGAAACTTCCGTGGATCGCGCCGAGGCACGCGATGAGTCGGCGTGCTACCTCCGGTAGGGCAGGTGCCTGTACTCTGAATTCTTGAATAGTGACTGCTGGGATCATGGT
>CAZSLT010000316.1:0-2005 GCA_964607595.1 uncultured Phycisphaeraceae bacterium | reverse complement strand
TATCGGGGAAGACATAGAACGCGCCGGTCGGTTTGGGGCAAACGACGCCGGGCACACCCGAGATCAGCGAATACGCGATCTGGGCGCGTTCGCCGAAGGCCCGTCGCATGCGCTCCACATCGTCGGCGCACTGCGTGAGGGCCGTGCGCACGGCGGGCATGATGAAGGTGGGGATCGCGGTCGTCGACTGCGATTGGAGCGTTGAGACCGCTTTGGCCACCTGCAGACCGAAGGCCCCCGACCCGCCGAAATATCCGACTCGCCAGCCGGTCATCGCGTAGGCCTTGGAGAGGCCGTTGACGGTGATTGTGCGCTCGGCGATCTCGGGCATCGAGCCGATCGAGAAATGAGCGATGCCGCCGAAGAGGATCTTCTCGTAGAGTTCGTCGCTGATCACGACGAGTTCCGGCGCCATGCTCCGCGCGGCCTCGGCGACAACCTCGCCGATCGCCTTGAGTTCACCTGGGGTATACATCGTGCCGCAGGGATTGCTCGGTGAGTTGATGATCAGCACGCGGGAGCGGGGCGTGATGGCGCGGCTCAGATCGTCGGGCGACATCTTGAAGTCGCGGTCGGCACGGGTCCTGATTTCGACGACGCGGCCGCCGGCGAGTTGGGTCATGGGGGCGTACGACACCCACGCGGGCACGGGCAGGAGCACCTCGTCGAGGCCCGCCCCGGGGTCGATCAGGGCCTGGAGAAGGAGGGCCAGCGAGTGTTTCCCGCCTGACGACACGACGACATGGTCGCGGGTGACGCCGGGGAGGCCATTCTCGGTGGCGAACTTCCGCGCGATGACCTCCCGAGTCTCAGGGTCGCCGGGAACCGGCCCGTAGCGGGTTTGGCCGGCCTTGAGGGCCGCGACGGCCGCGTCCACGACCACGGGCGGGGTGGGGAAATCCGGCTCGCCGGCGGCGAAGGAGATGACATCGACCCCCTCCCGGCGTAGGGCCTGGGCCTTGGCGGTGACGGCCAGCGTTGAGGAGGCCGGGAGGGACATGACTCTGGAGGAAAGTCGCATGGGGAACGATCCTAACCCGTCGTCGGAGGCGGAGGGGGGGCGGGTATCGGACCCGGTTGATCGGATGCGCCCGCGTCACTAACATACCGCGACCGTCCCCCCGGCTGGGCCGAGCGTTATCGGTTTGCACGCGGGTGGATCGTTTCAAGCACCGTTCGAGGACATGATGGCGATTTCAACGGAAAAGAAGGCCACGCTCATCAAGGATTACGGGCGTGACGCGTCCGACACCGGCTCTCCGGAGGTCCAGGTCGCGATCCTGACCGAGAGCATCCGTGATCTGACGGAGCACCTGAAAGAGAACAAGCACGACTTCTCCAGCCGGCGCGGCCTCATGGGCATGGTTTCCAAGCGCACACGGCTGACGAATTACCTGCGTCGCACCGATCGCGACGCGTATCTGAAGTTGATCGAGCGTCTGGGCCTGCGCAAGTAACGCGGGCCTTTTTCGTATTTGCACCGTCGGCGCGCGCGGCGGGAGTCGGAAGGCAGCCGGCAACACGCAGATTTGATTCTGCGCGATGCCCACTGCCTGATCCTACTCGCCTTGGGCGCGCCGACCACGACCGGACGCGTTGCGCAGTGACCATCTGCCGCGCGGACACGGTGGAAAGGACAGGCAATCCATGGCATATGTCAAGGTCCAGCGGGAGATCGGCGGCCGCACGCTGACATTCGAGACCGGGCGCGTCGGGCGGCTCGCATCGGCGACCGTCATCGCGACCTACGCCGAGACGAGCGTGCTCGCGTCGGTGGTCCGGGCGGATCCGAGGCCGGGGCTCGACTTCTTCCCGCTCACCATCGATTACCGCGAGAAGACAAGCGCCGCGGGCAAGTACCCCGGCGGGTTCCGGAAGCGCGAGGGCGCTCCGAACGAGAAGGAAATCCTGACGATGCGGCTGATCGATCGCCCGATCCGCCCGCTCTTCCCCGACGGCTTCTACGACGAGATCCAGGTCCAATGCTGGGTGATGAGCCACGACA
>CAZSLT010000315.1:0-2071 GCA_964607595.1 uncultured Phycisphaeraceae bacterium | reverse complement strand
CCCGACGACATCCGCGCCGCCGTCGCCGAGCGATACTCCATCGTCGCCGACAGCCCCGGGTTCAAGGTCGGCTTCCCCGTCGGCGCGGCCTTCGCCCGCTCGGTCGGCTACGACCCCGAACTCCTCGACGCCCTCCCCGCCGCGCTCACCGAGTCCTTCACCGGCGCCGGCAACCCCCAGCCCTTCATCGACGCCCGCCCCGGCGAGACCGTCCTGGACCTCGGCTGCGGCGCCGGGCTCGACCTCCTGCACTACGCCCGCGCCGTCGGGCCGAGCGGGCGCGTCATCGGCCTCGACCTCTCCGCCTCGATGCTCGAAAAGGCCCGCGCCAACCTCGAGTCCCAGGGCATCGCCAACGCCTCATTCCTCAAGGCGCCCGCCGACCGAATCCCGCTCCCCGACGCGAGCGTCGACCTCGTCACCGCCAACGGCATCTTCAATCTCTCGCCCGACAAGGACGCCGTCATGCGCGAGGCCCGGCGTGTCCTGCGCCCGCACGGTGGGGGGGATGGAGCGGGCGGCGGTGGTGGGGGGGGGCGGATCATCTTCGCCGAGATCATCCTTCAGTCCGAACTCCCGCCCGAAGCGCGGACGACGATCGACGACTGGTTCCGCTGCATCGGCGGCGCGCTGCCCGAGCAGGGCATCCTCGACCGCCTCCACGACGCCGGCTTCCGCGCCCCGCGCATCCTCTGGAAGGGCCGCAACGCCCGCACCGGCCACGCCGCGTCGATCTGTGCCGTCATCCGCGCCGAACGCTGAGGCGTCAACGGAAGCGGAAACGCAGGACGCTGAGGGGCCAACTCTCGATCTGGTGCGGGAACTAGTGCGGTTTCTGCACAGATGCCTCTTGACGACTCGGATTGCTCTGTGGCCTCTGAATTCTCTCGGTGTTCTCTGCGGTCTTCTTCGCGGCGTTCGATTGACGCTCCGCGTGCTTCTATGATTCCCGCGTGGAATCGCCCTCCCGCGAATACTGCCGACGCTGCCGGTACGAGCTAACGGGCATCCTGGATGGGTCCGGCGATGCCGACCCGATTTGCCCCGAGTGCGGGTCGGTGTTCAGGCACGGCGACCCGAAGACCACCACCCGCTCGCCACACGGCCCGGTGCGCCGGTTCCTCGCCTCGCCCCGCGGCCGGGTTACCGTGCTCACGCTGCTCATCCTCGGGGGGCTATACACGAATGTCCTGCCCCGCCCGGTCGTGCCCGACGGCGGGACGAGCATCAATTGGTCGCACTGGGAGTGGTTCGGGGCGCGGTTCGGCACGCAGCGCCTGCCCGCGGCCCTTGTCCGGGGCGCGACATTCACATGGGTGAACTGGGAAGTCTCCTGGTGGATGGGCGAAGTGCGGGCGGTCCGCGTCGTCGACCCCGACACCGGGGCCGTGCTCTGGAGCGTCCGGCGGACCGGCGCGGACCGATTCCGGCTGGAAGTCGCCAACGGCGCGGTCGAGTGGAGCGATGTGCTGACGGGTTTCAACGCGGTGCGCCGCACGGATGAACTGTTCGGCATCACGGTCAACGCCGCCACGATGCCCGCGGGTTCCCAGCCGTTCAGCGCCGAAGGAGCGAAACAAGACATTCTCGGCGCGATTATCCGCAACTACGGGCTGAGCATCAGCACATTCATCGTTCCGCACAACGACGGGAAGGTGTGGGTCTACGACACCGAGGCGCAGGCGATGGCGCTCGTCGACCCGCGCCTCGCGATCGAGTTGGGCTACATGCCGGAGCGGAACGACACCGCGACGCTGCCCCGCCCGTTCGACCGGTAGGCCGGGTGCCACCGCTTTCAAGCGGTGCTCCCACCCCAGTCTCCATGGGGGCGATGTCCCACTCACTCCCCTTTCCCCTCTGTGTTCTCTGCGTCTCTGTGGTGAGTCTGCTCCCTCCGTGCGCCAATCTCGACAGAATCTGTCCCCACCCTGATGTCTGTTGCCTGCTGCCCGATGCCTCTTCCTCTCTGTGCCCTCTGTGCCTCTGTGGTCCGTCCTCTTCCCCCCCCCCGGATACACTCTCGCCCTCACGCCTCCCGCCACACCCCCCCGCACATTTCCCCCCCATCCCC
>CAZSLT010000314.1:0-2087 GCA_964607595.1 uncultured Phycisphaeraceae bacterium | reverse complement strand
TGGAGCGACTGGTCGCGGAGGCGTGAGATCGGGACTCACCACAGAGGCACAGAGGGCACAGAGGGGGAAGAGAGGCATCAGGCAATAGGCAGAAGGCAGAAGGAGAAGAAAACAGGAATATCCGTCGAGTGGCGCAGATGAGAGGAGTCACGGAGCCCTCACCTGTCACGCTGCGCGTGACATCCTCTCCCACGGGGAGAGGAGGGGATTGAGGGCGCGTCGATGATCAGTGTGCGGGTGTCGTGTGCGGCGCGGGGTCGGGGGTGGGGGTGGGGGTGGTGTGGTTGGGTTTGCCCCACATGGCGACGACGACGGCCGCGACGATGAGGCCGAAGGCGAGGTACTCGTTGGGGCGGACTCGTTCCTTGAGGATGACCGCGGCGAAGCCCAGGAAGACGACGAGCGTGATGGCTTCCTGGAGGATCTTGAGTTGCGGCGCGGTGAAGGGGCCGCCGTGGGTGAAGTGGCCGATGCGGTTGGCGGGCACCTGGAGCATGTACTCGGGCAGGGCGATGAGCCACGAGACGCCGATCGCCAGCGGGATGGACCAGCCGACTTTCTTGAGGTGGCCGTACCACGCCCATGTCATGAAGATGTTGGAGCCGAAGAGCAGACCGATGGTGGCCAGGGCGCGGAGCATGGGCGGCGGTCCTTTGCGAAGGGGGGCGGGGGGGTGCGTGGCGGGATGGTAGTGCGTGGGGGACCACGGACGCGGATCAGGTCGCGGCGGCGCGGGCGCTCCAGTAGTCGGCCGAGGGGACGACTTCGGCGACCTCGAAATCGACAAGATCGGACCAGTTGGCGATCCACTGATCGAGTTCGGCGCGGGTGTCGGCGTGGTTGATCTGGTAGCAGGCGGCGCCGTCGGGGGTGATCCACGAGTCGATGTAGCGGACGCCGGGGGGCATGAGCCGGCCGCGTTCGCGGAAGCGCGCGCCGACAGCGTCGGGGTTCCCGTCGCGGAAGCGTTCGATGATCAGGTAGAGGGGCATGGACAACAAATGATATGACACCGGCGAGTTCTGACGGCGTATTGCCACCTTGACGCGGACTCCCGTCGCTCGTCCCTTGTCAGTTACACCCAGTGGCAGGCCGTTCCAGCGCGCTGGAGAATGAACGCCGCCTCTCCGGTCGGAAGTGGCGGTTCTGTGCAAGTATTTGTTCGGTGGTGTGCCGCGGGTCAGGCGCGCCGTCGGCGCGGGAGCGAGACGAGCCCGGCGAGCGAGGCCAACACGACCGCGCCGGGTGCGGGGACGGGGCGGACGCTGATGTCATCGATGTAGAACGCCGAGATGCCGTCGATACCGAGGAATGACAGGGTGTTGTTCTCGCCGTTGATGTCGGCGGTGAAGTTCAATGAGAACTCCATCCAGTCTTCGAGCGGCGAGCCCACAGGGCTGTCGGCGAGCAGGACCTGGTCGTCGATGGACACCGTGAGCGAGTCCTCGCCGACGCCGAGGTTGTAGACCCAGAAGGAGAGCGTGTACTCCTGACCGCCGCTGAGACCGACTTCCTGGCTGAGGATGCCGGGGATGGCCTGATTGAAGAGCGCGGAGTTCGTGCTGTTGTGGCCGAAGTCCGAGGCGAAGACGACCCCTGCGAGGGCGCCCCAACCGGTGAAATCGCCGGTTTCGAAATCGCCGTTGACGACGAGGCCGGTGGCGGATGCGGGGGACGCGACGCACAGAACGCCGACGCTCCACGCCGCGGCGTGTGCGGTGAACCGAGTGCTCATTTCTCTGATCTCCTTGCGTGCCTGACTGCGTTGCTGCGAGCCGGCGGCGGACGCGGCGACAACCGCGCACTCTCTCTCCGTCGCGTGGCCCGACCTGTTTCATCCCTTGACGCGGGGTCTGTGCATCCCCTGGCCGCGTCACGATGGAATGTACCGCGGGGTCGCGAATCGTCCAAGAGGGAATCCGCCCTGCCGGCGGGGGAACGCGGCGGGATTGGGCGCGGCGCTGGGCGGGGGCGGCCCCTATCATGGAGCGAACCCAAGCCCCCCCTGCTCCCCCCATCGCCCCCCTCACTCCCTTTGTTTTGAGGCCCCACGCATGAGCCAGCACCCGACCACGCCGACCCGTCAC
>CAZSLT010000313.1:0-2102 GCA_964607595.1 uncultured Phycisphaeraceae bacterium | reverse complement strand
AAACTCCAAGAAGCCCCCGATCACTCGGGGGCTTTGTTCGTTTTGCGGCGGAAGAGCATTTCGGACTCGTCGAACTCGTAGTACCGGTCGTTCACCCTCCACCACGCATCGAGCAGTTCCGACGCGAAGGCATGCTGCCGCTCCGACATCGTCCCGATCTCAGCCAGCGGATGATCCACGAACAAGTATCGAATCATCTGTTCGGAACCGGCTTCACCCGCAGCGAAGTCTCTGATCAACCCGTGGACCCGCGTCAGCCGCAGTTGAGGCTTGAGATGTTCCTCTTCAGCCGGCACCCAGGCGATCTCCATACACAGTCGCGCCATCAGATCATCGCCGAGCGATTCAGTTTCGCGCCGCAGCGATCCTGCCGCCAGCCGTTCAATTCGATCGAGGAACGGCTTCACCCAGGTAAATCGCTCGCGCAACGCCGGATCGGCATCGACTTGCCCGAGCACGATCTCCGGCCGGTCGCTCGTCGCCATCGCCGCGTACAGAATCGCCTCGGCCACACCATCCCGCGCCGCCCGCCAGTTGCCCGAATGCCCGCTGATCGGGTCGAGGAAGGCCATCAGAAGCCAGCCGCGCCGGGCGACTGACTCAGAAGGATCTTCCAGAAAAAGCCCGATCGCCATCGCGGCAAAATCATCCGGAAGCCCCGTGGCGTACGAGATCGCGGCCCGTCGAATTCGCTCATCGGGGTGTTCCGCGGCAACGGTCCACAGGTCCATCAGCGGAGGACTCAGATGCTCGGATCGAAGCCGGGTGACAGCCTGAATTGGAGCGAGAATGTTGTACTGCGGATCGCGGCGCTCCGCGGTTCGGAGCACCGCTTCAATGAACAGCGGAATCCCCGCGCGAAGGCTCTCACTCTCATACACAGTGTCCGGCAGATAATGGTTGTAGAAGTCGATCACCGCCGAGTCGGTCGCTCCCGGCAAACGCCTGAGCACACCGCGGCAGAGGCCGCGGCGCTTGATCAGCAATTCGGCCGGGAACGCTTCCATCGCATCCAGTTGTGTCTGGATATCGCCGCTCAGCAGGCGGCCCGCGTGGTAGTTGGCCCACACACGCATCGTCACCCACCCCGCCCCCACGCCCAGCAGCGCCCCCAGCACCGCCACGACCACCCAAAACTTCCAGTTCCTCAGCATCACTCCGCCCCCCCGATCCCCCGCTCGATCCCCGGTTTGGCCCGCTGCCGCTCGAAGTCCCACTCACTCGCCAGCACGCCGAACATCAGTTCCGTGTGGTACCCCACGCCGCGGATGTACCGCCCGCCCGGCGCGCGTGTCTCCAGCCGCATCCCCAGTCTCCGCGCCACCGCCGCCGAAGCCGCGTTGACCTCCGCGCAGTAGATCGTCATCCGCCGCAGCCCCCACCCGCCGCGGTCCTGGGGCGTGAACGCGCTGGTGATGATCGCCCCCGTCGCCTCGGTGCAGACCCCTTGCCCGCGCCGGTCGATCCGCGTCCAGTACCCCGTCGAGCCGCAGTGTTGCCCGTGCTCGATGTTGTGGATGCTCGTGCTGCCCAGCACCGCACCGGTCTCCCGGTCGAACACCCCGAAGGCGAAATGCTTGCACTCCGGCGACGACTCCCGCCGCGCAAAGAACTCGATCGTGTAGTGCGTCTCCTCGATCGAACGATGGTCCGTCTCCGCCCACGGCAGCCACGGCGTCAGACTCGTCCGGCTCGACACCACCGCCTCGAGCAGCGAGGCCGCGTCCGAATGCTCGTACGGCCGGATCACCAGCCGAGCCGTCTCGATCCGCTCCGGCACCGGGTGCGGCAATTTCCACGGGTCCGGGTCGCTCATCCCGGCGGGGGCTGGCGGTCGTCGTGCCATTGCCTCACGATACCCTCCGACCCCCGCCTCGGTTCACCGGAGACCCGCCGTGACGACCCCCTTCGACCGCCGTTCGTTCATCGCCGCCCTCGCCGCCGCCGCGGGCGCGGCCTCAGTCTCGCCCGTCGCGTTCGCCCGTCCCCGCGCCGGCGCGGGCGGCCCCGTCGCCGTCGCCTCCGGCAACGGGCTGCGCGCCGTCAACCGCGCCCAGGAACTGCTCCGCGCCGGCGCCGACGCGCTCGACGCCGCGGTCGCC
>CAZSLT010000312.1:0-2103 GCA_964607595.1 uncultured Phycisphaeraceae bacterium | reverse complement strand
CCGGCGGAGCTCGATAAGCTCCCGGCCCTGCTCGACAACGCCGTCCGCACGCGCCTGACGGACGACGACGCCGGCCCGCGGGTCGCGCTGCAGGGCGACGCCTCGCGTCGCAGCGGCACGCTCGCGGCCGCGGGCGACTCGCTCGAAATGCTCGACCTTTCCCGCGCCGTCTCGCCCAGCGACCACGACGGCTCGGCGTATGTCCGCATCACGCGCGGGTGCAACAAGTTCTGCACCTACTGCGTCGTGCCGCACACCCGCGGCGCCGAGGTCCACCGCCCGCCCGATCACATCGTCGATGAGTGCCGGCGGCTGGCCGACGCGGGCGTGGTCGAGGTGACCCTGCTCGGTCAGACCGTGAACCATTACCGTTTCGAGCACGGCGCGGCGGTCACGATCGGCGGCGTCGTGCAGCCGCAGAAGGGGCGCGCCTACAAGGCCGGCAGCCACCGGCGGGACCCGTTCGCGGGGGCGTCCACCACCACCTTCGCGGACCTGCTGGCGAAAATTCACGACGAGGTCCCAGCGATTCAGCGCTTGCGCTTCGTGACCAGCTACCCGCGCGACTTCGGCGATGATGTGCTGGAGGTCATCCGCGACTCGCCACGCATCTGCCGCTATCTCCATGTGCCCGCCCAGAGCGGGTCCGACGCCGTGCTGGCGCGGATGAACCGCGGCTACACGGTCGGGGAATACCTCGAGTTCGTCGACCGCGCCCGCGCCCACCTCGATCAGCCGGAGATCGGCCGGCCGCTCATGCTCGCGGGGGACATCATCGTCGGATTCAGCGGCGAGACGGACGGCGACTTCGAGGCCACGAAACGGCTTCTCGAGCGCGCACAGTACAAGAACTGCTTCATCTTCAAGTACTCGCCGCGCCCGGGCACGACCGCGTTTGACCGGCTGGCCGACGATGTGCCCGAGGAGGTCAAGCGGCGGCGCTGCAACGAACTGCTGGCGCTGCAGCAGGAGATCTCCGACGGCGTTTCCCGGGCGCAGGTCGGGCGGACGCTCGAGGTGTTCGTGCAGGGGGTGAGTCGGCACGAGCAGAAGCGCCGCAAGGCCGCGGAGCGCTCGGGCGGCGTCTCGCTGACGGTGGGGGGCCGGCCCGCGTCGGTGATCGCAGAACCCACCGAGATCGACGAGACGCCCGGCGCACAGATGACCGGGCGGACCGAGGGCGACCTGATCGTCGTGTTCGATTGCCCGCCCGGGCGCGAGCCGGCGGAATTCATCGGGCGCACCGTCGCCGTGCGGATCGAGTCGGCCAGCACGCTGACGATGTCGGGCACGCTCGCCGAGTAGGACGGTCAGCCCCCGCCGACGGCGGGCTCGGGGCTGGTGCGCTCCAGATAATCGTCGGCCATCAGAACGATGCCCTCTTCGAGGTCGCGCACCCGCTGGAGCGCGATGGAACTGGGCTTGTCGTTCGAGATGATCGAGATGATGAGCGTGCGCCCCGTGTCGGGGTCGGTGAGATAACCCGAGAGCGCCGAGACGCCCGTCAGATACCCGGTCTTGGCGTGCAGGTCGTTCATCGGGGTGCGCTTGCGGAAACGCTTGCGGAGCGTGCCCTCGACCCCGGCGTTGGCCAGACTCGCGACGAAGGGCTTGCTGACCGCCGCGTCGGTGCGGAGCGCCGCCAGCCAGTCCGCCAGCGCCCGGGGCGTCACGCGGTTCTCGCGGCTCATGCCCGAACCGTCAGCGACGACCACCGTGTGCCCGGCGGACGGCCCCAGGACCTCCTGCAGCTGCGTGCGCACGACCGCGGCCCCGGTGCGGAAGGCGCCGGGTGTGCCCGTCACCTCGTGGCCCATCCGCTTGAGCAGGCACTCGGCGTAGAGGTTGTACGAGTCGGTGTTGCAGCGCTCCAGCACCGTCTCGATATCCGTGCGGATGGTGTGGATGACCTTGGCGCGCGAGAGGTCCTCGGCGCCGTCGGCCAGACGAACCGCCCCGGGCTCGATGTTCAGGCGTTCCATCCGCGTCGCCAGCAGGCGGGCGAAGACGGCGGGGTTGTCGTGCAGCGCCAGATCGACGCCCGTGACGGATGAGCGCGAGTCGCCGTTGAAGGTGATGTCGTTCGAGTCGATCGCCCGCGCG
>CAZSLT010000311.1:0-2150 GCA_964607595.1 uncultured Phycisphaeraceae bacterium | reverse complement strand
CCGTCGTACTCCCACTCGTACCACTCGGAGAAATCCTCACCGGCGTCGACGCGCGCATCGAGGTTCTCGCTGGCCAGCCCGGCGATCATCGCCTCATCGCCCAGCGCCTCGGCGCGGTACTGCGCCATCTCGATCCATCCGACCGAGGCCTTGCCGGCGACGATCGCGCCCAGCGCCAGCACGCCCGCCAGCAGCCCGCTGCCGGGCACGCCCGCGCCCGACGCCGCGGCGCCGACGCCCACGCCGACGAGAATCCCCACCAGCCACGCCACGAATCCGACCTCGTAGCCGCTGAAGTGGACGATCGCGGCCCAGATCGCCGCCCCGATCAACCCGCCCACCACGCCGCCGAGGAATTGTCCGAAGAGTTTCATCGCGCCGTCTCCCGTGGACCATCGCACAACCTGATGGCCTTGGAGCATCGGCACGCCCGGTCCCGCCGGTCAGCGTCCCCGCCAAAGCGGACCTTCCCGCGCCCGAGCCGGGTTCGGCTGGCGCGATTATGTGGGCGGTGTCCCGCCATCGGGGGTGACGGGGCCGCCGAGCGTCAGCCCGTCGTAGGAGAGCCGGACGCCGGGGGGCAGTTGCTCGTCGGTGTCGGCGTGGCGGACCTCGTGGGCGATGTGCGTCAGCCAGGTCTGCGCCGCGCCGACTTGCTGCGCGATCCCGATCGCCTGATCGATGGTCAGGTGGGTCGGGTGGTGGCGGAAGCGCAGCCCGTCGAGGACGAGTGTCGAGAGCCCTTCCAACAGGCGCCAACTCCCCGGCGGCACCGCCGAGACATCCGTGCAGTACGCCAGCGGGAAGACGGGGTCGTCCATGCCGCGACGGTCCGGCTCGACGCGGAAGCCCAGCACGGGCAGTTTGCCGTGCAGCATGGGGATCGGCGTGAACCGCATGCCGTGGATGACGATCGGGCGCGCCGGGTCGATCAGGTTGGGGATGAGCGTCGCGACGAACGACCGATTGACATTCTGCTCGCGCTCGAAGATGTGCCGGAACGCCGAGCGGAGGAAGCCCATTGTGTGCGCATCGGCGTAGATGTCGATCGGCGCGTTCATGACCGCGTTGAACCGGCGGACCTCGTCGAGCCCGAAGGTGTGGTCCACATGGTTGTGCGTATAAAGGATGGCGTCGCAGCGGCGCAGGTTGTGGCGCAGCGCCTGCATCCGTAGGTCCGGCGTCGTGTCGATCAGCGCCAGCCGCGGCTTACCGGCCGGGTCGGTCCAGCGGATCGCGGCCCCGGAGCGCGTCCGGGTGTCCCGCGGATCCTCGCTCGTGCAGGTGTCGCAGTCGCAGGCGATGATCGGGATCCCGCCGGAGGTCCCGGTGCCGAGGAAGACGAACTGGGCGTCGCGGGCCATCGGGCACAAGGGTAGGAGCCCGCCGTCAGGGGGGTGTGAATGAGCAATACGGGGCGGGGCACGGGGGACGGGGGACCGGAGGGGGGGGGTGCCATGTCTGAACCCGGCCCGGTCGGGTCAGCCATGCGGCGGTGGGAGGGGTGGAACGGCCCCCCCGGGGGGTTTCCCGGGCGGTTGCAGCCACGCCGGGGGTCGCTACACTACGCGGCTCCCTGTCAGGTGGGACGGGGGGGACCCAAGGGACCAGTTGCGCTATGCCGACGATTAATCAACTTGTCCGGAAACCCCGGAAGACCCAGCCCGCGAAGTCGAAGGTCAAGGACCTCGCTGCATGCCCGCAGAAGCGCGGCGTGTGCCTGCAGGTCCGCACCGTGACGCCCTAGAAGCCCAACTCGGCGCTTCGCAAGGTCGCGCGCGTCCGACTCTCGAACGGCAACGAAGTCACCGCCTACATCGGCGGCGAGGGCCACAACCTCCAGGAACACTCCATCGTCCTGGTCCGCGGCGGCCGCGTCCGCGACCTCCCCGGCGTGCGCTACCACATCGTCCGCGGTTCGCTGGACTGCCTCGGCGTCGATGGACGCAAGCAGGCCCGCTCGAAGTACGGCGCCAAGCGTCCCAAGGGCGGCGCCGCGGCGACCGCCGCCAAGAAGAAGTAACGACGGGCGCCACCGCCGTCGGGCGGTGCGTGCCGTTTCGCGAGCCGGGTTGTGTCAACTCGGTTCTGACATAGGCAAGTAATCGCGTCCTCGGCCACAACCGGACGCGGTGAACACGAAGCCCGAC
>CAZSLT010000310.1:0-2192 GCA_964607595.1 uncultured Phycisphaeraceae bacterium | reverse complement strand
CCGCCGCCGCTGCGATCGAAGGCGCCCGAGACGCGGTAGATGAACTCCTCGTCGAAGATGTGGCCGGAGAAGCCCAGCGCGGTCCGCGTGTTGACGAATCCGGACTCGAACTCATCGGAGTTCACGACGGGGTCTTCATCGACGAAGGTCGCGATGTAGCGGAACTGGACCTGGCCGTCGAACTCGAGACGGAAGGAGTCCGACGCGTCGGCGAGGAAGAAGTGCTTGCCGTCATGCCCCCCACCCCCCCCGCTCTGTAGGAACGATGAGCGGGTGTCGGCGTCGGCGAGCATCTCGGCGACGATGGCGCGGATCTCGTCGGTGTTGTTGCTCTGGTCGGCGGCGAGGGCCTGGCCCGCGGCCGCGAGAATCAAGGCCGGGGTGGATGCGAACATCACGAAACGAGCGAACATGTTGCGGCTCCTGTTGCGGGTTGTCTGCCGGTGCGTCCCGTCCTGATCCGTGTGCCGGGGCCTCACGAGTGCCCCGGCCGTGGGGACGGCCGCCCGGCGGGCGAAGAACCTACCGGGGATGATCGACGAGATCAAGATACACATGTCTATATATTTGAGTTATCCACAGCGGGGATGGACGGGGGATCGCGATCACCTCAGCGTCGGGTTTTGGGGCGCGGGGCGCGGAAGGACTCGCGGGCCTTTTTGGCCGCGGCGGTCTCGGCGGGACGGTGGGCGGGGCGTCGGCCCTCGATCTGGTAGGCGATCCGGAAGGCGTCGAAGGTGGTTTCGTGGAGGAGGTCGTCCATGGATTTCTTGACCTGGACGAGTTTGTCGTGGAGGGCGCAGGGTTCGCCGACGCCGCAGACGCCGCCGCCGAACGGGCAGAGGTCGGAGTCGTTCTCGCGTTCGAAGAGCGAAAAGACCTCGAAAACGCGGATTTCCTTGGGGTGCCTGGCGAGTGTGTATCCGCCGCCGGGGCCGGGTGAGCCGGTGACGAGTCCGGCCTGGGAGAGGACGGTGAGGATTTTGGCGACGAAGGGCTTTTGCAGGCCCCGGTTGGCGGCGATGTCGGCGGAGGAGAGTCGGGTGACGCCGCCGTCGTAGACCTCGGCGAGCCGGCTCATGGCCGCGATAGCGGTTTCGGTCTGTTTTCCGTACACGGTCGGTGCTCCGTTGTGGCCCGATAAGAACGATTGCCGGTGCGGTGTTGGTGTGTCCGGCCCGTGAACAGTATCGGTTTGGTGTGGAAAATACCAGAGACCTTGACAATCATCTCCGAATAAATAACGATATGCCACTCTCGATTTCCACGGCCCCGCGGGGGCCACGACGACCTTGAAGCACCGGAGTGAGGCCTCATGGCTGTTCAGACGCAGGAGATGGACGGGGGGGCCGGGATGGCGGGCAGGGGCGTGGGGGCGCCGGGGGCCGGGCTGGAGTCGTTCAGTTACGACGACGGGATCGTGCGGAAGTTCATGCTGGCGACCTTCGTGTGGGGGTTCGTCGGGATGCTTGTCGGGCTGATCGCGGCGATTCAGCTGGTGGCGCCGGTGGCGCACGAGCTGACGCTGGGCGGGTCGCGGCCGCTGGCGTTTCTCAAGCCGGTGCTGGAGCCGATCTACTCGGTGGAGTGGCTGAGTTTCGGGAGGTTGCGGCCGCTGCACACGAATGCCGCGATCTTCGCGTTCGGGGGGAACGCGATCTTCTGCGCGGTGTACTACTCGACGCAGCGTCTGTGCAAAGCGCGGATGTTCTCCGATGTGCTGAGCCATCTTCACTTCTGGGGCTGGCAGGGGATCATCGTGGCGGCGGCGCTGACGCTGCCCTTGGGGATCACGCAAGGCAAGGAGTACGCCGAGCTGGAGTGGCCGATCGACATCGCGATCGCGGTGGTGTGGGTGGGCTTCTTCGGGGTGAACTTCTTCGGGACGCTGCTGCGTCGGCGGGAGCGTCACCTGTATGTGGCGCTGTGGTTCTACATCGCGACGATCGTGACGGTCGCGGTGCTGCATGTGTTCAACTCGCTGGTGGTGCCGGCGGGCGTGTTCAAGAGTTACCCGGTGTACGCGGGCGTGCAGGACGCGTTCGTGCAGTGGTGGTACGGGCACAACGCGGTGGCGTTCTTCCTGACGACGCCGTTCCTGGGGCTGATGTACTACTTCCTGCCGAAGGCGGCGGAGAAGCCGGTGTTCTCGTACCGGCTGTCGATCATCCACTTCTGGTCGCTTGTGTTCC
>CAZSLT010000309.1:0-2200 GCA_964607595.1 uncultured Phycisphaeraceae bacterium | reverse complement strand
CGATCCGATACCGGCGTCCCGGGGCGAACCCGGTCCCCCCTCCCGGCGAATAGAGGTGCAATGAGCGAGACACGGGCCGGACGCGCGATCAGGTTGCTGGGACATCCGGCCGCGCCCCCGGCGCTCCTGGTGGTTTTGGTATTCGACGCGCTATTGCTAGGCGCAAGCGTCGCGCATCGCTCCCCCCGCAACAATCGTTCGGTCGTGGGCACTTGGATCGCCGACACGCTCCGAATGGGGGACAGGGTCCGCGTGCAGCACTCCCACCAGGAGTTTGAGTTTGTCAGGTCGTCAACCGGAGACTTGATCTGGGTGACGGACGACGAATACGCGGCCGTCCGCGACGCCCCGCTTGAGGCCATGATGGGCCGACTGTTGATTCTGTCGCGGTCCTGGAAGGATGGTTGGTACGCACCGACTTCACGATCACACGGGCTGGATGTTCGCTTGTATCGACACAGCGCAACCGATCACGATGAACAGGAGATCATGGCGACGGTGGAAGACCGGATCGAAGAGTTTGCGGCGGACCTCTACAACCCCCTCTCACCCCCGTATCCGCCCCTCATTCCCCGCGACCCCAATCGCTACACCATGGAACGCTCCAGCCCGCGTCCCATCGGCTGGATCCACAACGCGCTCACCGCAACCGTCGCCATGGCGTTTCTCGTCTCGCTCGGCATGATGGCGTGGCGTGGCGTCCACCGGTTCCATCGGACGATACACGAATGAAACGGCTCTGGCGCATCACGCGATCCATCCTCCGCTGCCCGCTGACGCCGGTGGTGCTATGCATCGCGGTTACGCTCGACGCGCGAGATCTCCTGTCGCAGCTGCGTTACTCGGGAACGCGCTCCACTGTTGGCAATTGGCTGCAAGACACTTTCGGCATGGAGCGCATCTGGGGATGCGGCGGAGTTGACTTCCATGATGAAGTGCTCGTGCCGAGTTCCGACGGAGGTGTGACAATCGTCATCGGCGATGAACAGTTCAAGTACTTCAGCGAAGCGAACAGATGGGTAGGAACTCTGAATTATTCTTGCAATGAAGTAAAGTCCGGCTTCTATGCGCCGACGCTGAGCCGATGGCACGTTTCCATTGACTCGTGGATCAAAGAACCGCTCGACGCAGGGGCACAGGATCGCCAGATCAGCGGATTCATTGATCGGATTCGAGAGTCGGACGAGTGGAAATATGAATTCCCGTTGACCGACCGCAGCCGCCTGAACGAGTTGAAGTCCGCGGCCCCAACCACGGGCTTGGATGCGAACAGCCAAAGCCGATCGATAACGATCGATCTTCCGATCTGGGGCGGGTATGCGCGGACCGGACTTGTGGGGGCGGCGCTCGCGGGTTTCCTCATCTCCGCCCCGTGGTCGCTCTGCACGATTCCCGGCCGCGTCCGCCGTTGGCGGTGGAAACGCGCCGGCGCATGCATCCACTGCGGCTACGACACCACCGCCGTCCCCGACGCCCCCCGCTGCCCCGAGTGCGGCACGGCCGTTTATGACGAGCGAACCGGATGATCCGCAGAGCATGGCGCATCACACGATCCATCCTTCGCTGCCCGCTGACGCCGACGGTATTGGCGGCGCTGCTGTACCTGGACATGACTTCACTCGCTGAACAGACAAACATGCATCAAGTTGACAGTACCGTCGGCCGTTGGGTGCGCGATCGGACGCTTGCGCGTGCGATGGTGAATCCTGGCGAAGACGCGTCTGCGAGTATTGTCATCGATCCCGAATCAGGCACACGCCTACAGTTCGACATGTACTCTCCGGTGACGGAGTTGGGCGGGACGATTGTTTACAGGAACTCGGTTCATCGACGGGGCACTTATGCGCCGGTCATCGCGACTCGCCGCGTACAGGTTCGAGTGGCATTCGACCCACAACAGGTACGAATTGAGGACAAGAACGCACTGGTGAGCGAGTTTCTGGATCACATCATCGAAAATCGCAGCCGCTATCGCTACATCTTGCGCGACCAATCGAGACTGGCTTCCCTGAAATCCACTGATCTTGCCGTCGAGGTGATGCCTGGGTTCGAACGGCGCTCCGTAAGTGAAACTGCCATCCTCTGGTCCGGCGTCCTCCACAACACACTCGCCGGCGCAGCCCTCCTCGCGCTGCTGATCTCACTCCCGTGGTCGCTCTGCACGATTCCCGGCCGCGTCCGCCGTTGGCGGTGGAAACGC
>CAZSLT010000308.1:0-2213 GCA_964607595.1 uncultured Phycisphaeraceae bacterium | reverse complement strand
AGCAGGAGTCATGTCAGTTGGCCAGGCCGTATTCACTACCGCAGGACGACTGGGGTTCAAAGGCATAATTCACGTTGCGGCTTTGCACACATGGTGGATTGCCAGCGAACAGTCAATTCGATTGTCTGTTCGAAATGCATTGAAAGTGGTCGTGCAAGAAGGGTGTGCGACTGTCGCGATTCCGCTTATTGGTGCTGGCACTGGTGGAATCAAACCGGGCCGTTCAGAGGAAATCATCAGCCAAGAGGTAGAGGAAGCGGGAACTTCTGCCTTGGTCCGTATTGTTCGATATAGAAAGCCTTAAACAATGCCCACCACGCTCGACTATTACGAGATCCTCTCCGTCGAGCGGACCGCCGACGGCGAGGAGATCAAGCGCGCGTACCGGCGGCTGGCGATGAAGTACCACCCGGACCGCAACCCGGGGGACGCCGAGGCCGAGACGAGGTTCAAGGAGTGCGCTGAGGCTTACGAGGTCTTGTCGGACGATAGCCGGCGCAAGATCTACGACCAGTACGGCCACGAAGGCCTGCGCGGGCGCGGCGGCCCGGCGGGCCACGACTTCTCACGCATGAATGTCGATGACATCTTCTCGATGTTCAACGACATCTTCGGGGGGGGTGGGCGGGGCGGCGCGGGCGGGGGGCGCAGCGGCCGGGGGCGGGGCGTCGCCCGCGGCTATGACCTCGAGACCGAGGTCGAGATCACGCTCCGCGATGTGCTGGACGGCTGCGAGCGCGAGGTGGAGTTCACGCGCCTGGATGTGTGCGCCCGCTGCTCGGGCAAGGGCGCCGAGCCGGGCACCGAGCCGGAGAAGTGCGAGACCTGCGCCGGCCACGGCGTGGTGATCCAGCAGGGCTTCGGCGGCATGTTCCGCATGCAGACGGCGTGCCCGTCGTGCAAGGGGCGTGGCGAGGTCGTCAAGAACAAGTGCGTGAACTGTCACGGCAAGGGGCGCGAGCCCAAGAAGCGGTCGCTGAATGTCAAGATCCCCGCGGGCATCCGCGACGGCCAGGCGGTGCGCATCGGCGGCGAGGGCGAGCCGCCGCCGGTGGAGGCGTCGCCCGAGGGCACGGGCGTGCGGGGCGACCTGCATGTGGTCGTGCGCGTTCAGGAGGACGACCTGCTGCACCGCGACGGCGACCACCTGCTGATGGAAATGCCGATCAGTTTCGCCAAGGCCTCGCTGGGCGCCGAACTCGAGGTGCCCACGCTGACGGGTTCGGCGAAGGTGATCGTGCCCAAGGGGACCCAGCACGGGACGATTCTCAAGGTCCACGGCGAGGGCGTGCCCAACCTGCGGAGCGGGAAACGCGGCGACCTGATCATCGGGGTCAAGGTCGAGATCCCCAAGAAGATGTCCGATCGGCAGGAGAAGCTCCTGCGCGAGTTCGCCGAGACCGAGAACGACCATACCATTCTGCCGGAGTCCCAGGGGTTCTGGAAGAAGATCAAGGAAGCGCTGGGCACCTGACCGCGCCCGCGAGGTGAACCGTGAAGAAAAAGCCGCATGATGAACACGACGAGCCGCTGATGGACGGCGGCGATGATGCGCCGGGCGGTGTGGACGCCGGCGAGATCAGCGATCCGATCGCCGAGCTCGAGGAGCAGGCCGCGGAGTGGCGCGAGAAGTACCTGCGCTCGCTGGCGGACTTCCAGAATTATCAGCGACGGGCGCTGGCCAACGAGAAGACGGCGCGCGAGATGGGCACGACCGCGGTGATCGAGCGGCTGCTGACGGTGCTCGACAACCTCGACCGCGTGCTCAGCCCGGACATCACGGGGATGAGCGTCGAGCAGGTCGTCGAGGGCGTGCGTCTGACGCGCGATGAGTTGATGCGCGTGCTGGCCGGGCTGGGGATGAGCCGCGTGGATGTGAAGCCGGGCGACGAGTTCGAGCCGGGCCGCCACGAGGCGATGCTGCAGCAGCCGAGCGCCGAGGTGGAGCCGGGCTGCATCGTGGCGCAGTTCGCGCCGGGGTATGTGCTGGGTGACCGGGTGCTGCGTCCGGCCAAGGTGTCGGTGGCGCCGTCCGAGTGACGGTCGCGGGGAGTGTGTGCGATGCCGACTTATGACTATGTGTGCCGCGGGTGCGAGCACGCGTTCGAAGAGTTCCAGTCGATGAGCGCCAAGCCGCTGAAGAAGTGCCCTTCCTGCGGGCAGATGAAGCTGGAGCGGCTCATCGGCACGGGGGCGGGCCTGATCTTCAAGGG
>CAZSLT010000307.1:0-2264 GCA_964607595.1 uncultured Phycisphaeraceae bacterium | reverse complement strand
GTCGGCCTCGCCCAGCGGCATCTCCAGCACGCGGGCCACATCGCGGATCGCGGCCCGGGCCTTGAGCGTCCCGAAGGTGATGATCTGCGCCACATGCCCGTACTTCTCGCGGACATACTTGATGACATCGGCCCGCCCGTCCTGGCACAGGTCGATATCGATATCGGGATACTCCGACCGGTCGGGGTCGGTGAATCGTTCGAAGAGCAGTCCGTACTTCACCGGGCAGGCGTTGGAGAGCCCGAGCACATAGCCGACCATCGTGCCGACGCCCGACCCTCTGGCCAGCGCCGGGATGCCGCGTTGACGCGCCCAGTTCACGAAATCCCACACGATCAGGAAGTAAGCGCTGATGTTCTTATCGCAGAGGATGTTCAGTTCGCGCTCGAGGCGGGCGCGCATGTCGGCGAACTCGTCGCCGGTGAGCACCTCGGGGCCGTAGCGCCAGACGAGGCCGGCGCGGGAGAGCTCGCGCAGGGCCGCGTCGCACTCGGTTTTGACCGACTCCCGCGACACGGAGGTGTCAGAAGAGTCGAAGGGGCGCAGCTCGTAATCCGCGCAGAACTCCTTGAACCACGCGGTCAGGTCGCCGCGGTCGCGCCCGGCGTCGAACCACCGCGGCTCGGCGGGGCGGAGCACGCGGACGGCCGGCGCGTGGTTGCCGGCGTCGAGATCGACATCGCACCGCTCGGCGATCGCCAGCGTGTTGTCGCACGCCTCGGCGCCGACGACGCCGTACGCGTCGATGAACTGCTCGCGCATCTCGCGCGGCGATTTCACATAGAGCTGCTTCGGATACCGCAGGCGGTCCGGATCGTCCTTGACCTTGCCCATCGAGATGCAGATGAGCGTGTCGTGGGCATCATGCTCATCATCCTTGAGGAAGTGCGCATCGTTGTCGCACACGATCGGCAGGTCCAGCTCGCGCGCGAGCTTGATCAAATGCGGGTTGATCGCGCCCTGCTCCGGGATGTGATGCTGGAGCTCGACGAAGAACCGCGCGCCCTTGTCGCTCGGTGCGAACACCTTCCGGTGCCACTCGGCGACCTCGACCGCCTTCCTCCAGTGCGCCCGGTTGCCGGTCTTCTCGAACTCCACCATGTGGAACGCGAGCTCGGAGCCCAGGTGCCCGTTGATCGCGATCAGGCCCTCCGAGTGCTTCTCGAGGATCTCCCGATCCATCCGCGGCTTGTAATAGAACCCCGTGCGGAAGCTCTCGCTCGAGAGGTACAGCAGGTTTCGCCAGCCGGTCAGGTTCTCGGCCAGCAGCACGAGGTGGAACCCGCCGTCCATCACGCCGGTGTGCGTGCGGTCGCGCCGGTCGCCGGGCGCGACATAAGCCTCGATGCCGAGGATCGGCTTGATGCCGCTCTCTTTGGCCTTGCGGTAGAACGACATCGCGCCGAACAGATTGCCGTGATCGGTGACGGCCACCGCGGACATCCCCAGTTCCTTGACCCGCGCCACCAGCCGGTCGATCCGGTTGCCGCCGTCGAGCAGCGAGTACTCCGAGTGCAGGTGGAGGTGGACGAAGCCGCCCTCTTTCGCGGCTTCGAGCCCGAGATGTGGGGTGTTGGTCGGCATCGGGGGCGATTCGTTGGGGTTGTGATTGGGAATGAGCGGGCCGTGTCAGGATACCCCGGCCGTCAAGACCCGGGCGCGAAATGACAGGAAGTCCACTCCCTACCATCTGGAATGATGGACGACTTCGCCTCACCGACCGACGGCGCGCCCGGGGGCCGGGCCGCGTTCCCGATCCCCGGCCCCACGGGATGGCAGCGCTTCATCGCCTGGCTGGTGATGATCGCGCTTCTGGGCCTGGGTGTTCTTCTGCTGGCCACGGGGCTGATCGTGGGCGGTGTCATCGTGCTCGCGGCATTCGCCATCGCCGGAGCGCGGTCGCTCTGGCGGAGGGTCCGTGGCGAAGACGCGGCCGGGCGCGAGAATGTCCGCGTGATCGTGAGGCGGTGAGCGATGGCCCGCGACCCCAGGAAGCACACCCCCGCCTGCCCCACCTGCGGCCTCAAGGAAGTCGCACCCATCCGCTCGGCAGGCAACATCGCGCGTGGGGTGCTGAACTTCGCCACGATCATGATCGCGATGACGGATGTGGCCCCGATGAAATGGCGCTGCGCCCGCGACGGGACGGAGTTCAGCGCGCGGGGGGCGAGGGTTGAGTCGGATTAGCCCACGATCGACCCCCCTATAGGCCACACGCACTTCACTCTTCACCGGCCCCGGCCGGCGGCTCCCCCGATCGGTCC
>CAZSLT010000306.1:0-2275 GCA_964607595.1 uncultured Phycisphaeraceae bacterium | reverse complement strand
ACAGCTCGAAGCCGGCAACAGCACACAGCTGGACGCCTTCCTGCGGACGATGGGCCGGTTCCACCGCTACAGCTTCAGCAACATCCTGCTGATCATGATGCAGAAGCCCGAGGCGACCCGCGTCGCGGGCTTCCATACCTGGCGGTCTCTCGGCCGCACCGTCAGACGCGGCGAGAAGGGCATCGCCATCTTCGCGCCCATGATGCTCAAGGCCAAGGCATCGAAGGACGGCGAAGCATCCGGCGAGGATGAGCCCGACGCGGCGCCACGCCTGCGGTTCCGCGTGGTGCATGTGTTCGATGTCTCGCAGACCGATGGCGAACCGTTGCCCAAGCCGCCGCGGGTCGGCGGCAACCCCGGCGAGGCACTCTCGCGTCTCGAAGCGGCGGTGACCGCCTCGGGCATCGAGCTTGAGACCGTTGACACCCTCGGCGGCGCCGAGGGCGTCTCCAGCGGCGGGAGAATCCGCCTGCGGGAGGGGCTCACCCCCGCGGAACGGTTCGCGGTGCTGGTCCACGAATGGGCTCATGAGCGGTTGCACCAGGTCGATCGGGCCAACCGTCCGGAGAAGGTCGTCCGCGAGACCGAGGCCGAGGCCGTCGCCTTCGTGGTGTGCCAGGCCGTCGGGCTGGAGACCGGCACCGCGTCGGCGGATTACATCCGGCTCTACCGCGGCGACAAGGACACACTCACGGCCTCCCTCGACCGGGTGCAGAAGACGGCCGCCGCGATCATCGAAGCGATTCTCGGCGACAGGCAACCCGATCGGGGTCGATCGCCGCCCGCGGTCTCCCATTCATTGCCGATGCAGAGGCAGCGATGAGCCGCGATCTCGAGACCCACGAGGTCGATGCCGATCGGTTGAAACACGGCGAATGGCGCCACGACACCGAGAAGCTCATCGGCGAGGGGGACATCGTCGGCTCCTACAGCGGTGACCGCATCGGCATGGGACAACCGATCCGTCGCCCCTTCACATGGCGCGGCGGGCTCTGGGTCTGCACCGCGACCGCCGGCGGCAAAGGACCGATCGAGGCCGAGGCGTACCGGTTGATCGATCCGGATCGATTCAAGGGCGCCGCCACGACCTACGCCGAGAAGACCCGGGACGCCGAAGCCGCCCGGGCCGACCCGATGGGCTTCCACCACGGCGTCACCGTCGTCTGCCGCGGGCGGAAGATGGTCCTCGCGGGGCCGCCGGTGCGGCTTGTGCCATCCGCCGTGCCGCAGGCAGGACTGTTCGACGGCATCACGAAGGAGCAGTCCCGATCGCGGTCCTGATTGTCGGGGACGGGGCCGGGGACGCCAGTCCCGCATCCGCCGGGTTTACGCCGACGGGTCTCACACCCCCGGGCTCGCGAGTGAGGAGAGGCGGTCTCACCTGTACCCGAGTCGACTCGACATCAGTCCAAGCCGTAGTCCTTTCTTAATTGGTTGTTGAACGATGCATGGTCCTGCCGCGTTGCTCGCCGCCGTTCAAGCGGCCGTCGCCTTCCGCGGCGTTGCTCGCGCTCGCCTTGTGCAAGCGATCTCCCTCCGGATGAGGGCGGCCTATCGCTTGACGGCGTCTGCGACCCCGCGGCCGGGGCGGACCATGTTCAACAACCACTTAAGAAAGGATCACTTTCATGACTGTCAGACCTTCTCCTTCCCTCAAAGACGAGCAACTCCGGGAGATTTTGTCGAAACAGAAACGCATCGCTCTCATCTGGAGCATCGAGGATGTCCGGGAAGTGCGGCCCGACCTTAACGATGACCAAGCGTGGCGAGTACTCCTCCGCTGCGAGAAAGTCCTCGATTGCCAGATCGGACTGACATGGCAGACGATCGAGGACACGGCCGAAGCGTTGTTCCCGCAAGCCGCCAAGTCAATCTCCGAATCAACCACAACTACAGAAAGGACTTCACCATGACCACAGAAATCCCTCAAGAAACGGACGACGATTACTGCGTGACCGCGTGTTTCCGCGTCGGCGAGGTGTTCGTCGGCATCGCGACGCCCGCCAATCCCCGCGAGCCATCGGATCCGCCCCGCATGCGATCAATGGGCTATCACCACACCGTGCGGTTCGCCCTGAGCGTCGAGGGACTCGCCAAAGCCCAGGACTTCTACATCCACTGCATGGCCGACTTAGCCCGGGCCGCGACGCTCGCCGAGCCGGTGCTGCTGGCCTCGGAACTCGACCGGCGCTGACGCAGCCCGCGGTCTGCCGCGTGATTGATGTCGCCGGGGTCGTTCGTGATCCACAGCGGTTGTTGAACGATGCATGGTCCT
>CAZSLT010000305.1:0-2280 GCA_964607595.1 uncultured Phycisphaeraceae bacterium | reverse complement strand
GCTGGGGGTCAGGCAGGATCGGCGGGGCGGGGACGGGCCGCGGGCCGATGAGGGGGATCCGGGCCGCGATCCGGTTGGCACCGCGGTTGCAAATGGTTCCTTGCGTGTCCCGCCCGCCCGACAGGGCTGTTCGGGGGCACCAGAAGGAGGCTTCACATGGGCAAGATCATCGGCATCGACCTCGGCACCACGAACTCCGTGGTGGCCGTCATGGAAGGCGACACCCCCAAGGTCCTGATCAACTCCTCGGGCAACCGCACCACCCCCTCGGTGGTCGGCTTCACCGAGAAGGGCGAGCGTCTGGTCGGCCAGCAGGCCAAGCACCAGCAGGTCACCAACCCCCGCAACACCGTCTTCTCAATCAAGCGGTTCATGGGCCGCCGCCACGAGGAGGTCGCCAGCGAGGAGAAACTGGTCCCCTACGAGGTGACCGGCGGGGGCAAGGACTTCGTCAAGGTCAAGATCCGCGGGCAGGACTACACCCCCCAGCAGATCTCCGCCATGATCCTCTCCGAACTCAAGCGGACCGCCGAGGACTACTTGGGCGAGCCCGTGACCGAGGCCGTGATTACCGTCCCGGCCTACTTCAACGACGCCCAGCGTCAGGCCACCAAGGACGCGGGCGAGATCGCCGGCCTGACCGTCAAACGCATCATCAACGAGCCCACCGCGGCCGCCCTCGCCTACGGGCTTGAGAAGAAGGCCAACGAGAAGATCGCGGTCTTCGACCTCGGCGGCGGTACCTTCGACATCTCCATCCTCGATGTCGGTGACGGCGTGTTCGAGGTGCTCAGCACCAACGGCGACACCCACCTCGGCGGCGACGACTTCGACCAGGTCCTCATCGACTACATCGCCGAGGAGTTCCGCAAGAAGGAAGGCATCGACATCCGCAACGACGCGATGGCGCTCCAGCGGCTCAAGGAGGCCGCGGAGAAGGCCAAGTGCGAGCTCTCCACCACGCAGGAGACGACCGTCAACCTGCCCTTCATCACCGCCGACCAGAGCGGGCCCAAGCACCTGCAGGTAACCATCACCCGCGCCAAGTTCGAGTCGATCATCGCGCCCCTGCTCACCCGCCTCCGCGAGCCCTGCATCAAGGCGCTCAAGGACGCCAAGCTCGACGCCAGCAAGATCGATGAGATCGTGCTCGTCGGCGGCTCCACCCGCATGCCCGCGGCCCAGCGCGTCGCCAAGGAGATCTTCGGCAAGGAGCCCAACCGCTCCATCAACCCCGACGAGGTCGTCGCGCTCGGCGCGGCCATCCAGGGCGGCGTCCTCCAGGGCGAGGTCAAGGATGTCCTCCTGCTCGATGTCACGCCCCTTTCGCTGGGCGTCGAGACGCTCGGCGGCGTGATGACCGTGCTCATCCCGCGCAACACCACGATCCCCACGAGCCGCAAGGAGACCTTCTCCACCGCCGCCGACAGCCAAACCAGCGTGCAGATCCATGTCCTGCAGGGCGAGCGCGAGTTCGCCAAGGACAACCGCACGCTCGACCGCTTCGAGCTCTCGGGCATCGCCCCGGCGCCCCGCGGCATGCCGCAGATCGAGGTCGAGTTCGCGCTCGACGCCAACGGCATCCTCAATGTCTCGGCCACCGACAAGGGCACCGGCAAGAGCCAGAAGATCGAGATCCGCGGCTCCAGCGGCCTGTCCAAGGACGAGGTCGAGCGCATGACGCGCGAGGCCGAGGCCCACGCCGCCGAGGACAAGTCCCGGCGCGAAACCATCGAGATCAAGAACCGCGCCGACCAGGCCGTCCACCAGACACGCAAGTCGCTCGAGGAGCACGGCGAGAAGGTGACGCCCGAAGTCCGCGGCAACATCGAGTCGGCGCTCTCCAGCCTCGAGACCGCCATCAAGGGCGAGGACAAGGACGCCATCCAGCGCTCCCTCTCCAACCTCGAGAAGGCGTCGATGGAACTCGGCAAGATCATCTACGAGGCCGAGGCCTCCAAGGTCGGCAAGCAGCAGGGCGGCGGCGGCGCTGCTCCGGGCGGCGACGCCGACGGCAACGGCAGCGACGATGTCGTCGACGCCGAGTACGAAGTGAAGGAATAACACTCGCAGTCAGACCCTTGCTCCCTCCCCCGCCCCCGGCGGGGGAGGTGTCGCCGAAGGCGACGGAGGGGGTCGCGACTCATGCAACTCGTGCACCACGGATGACCGCACAAACGCGGAGGCCCACCCGCCTCCGCGTTTTTCGTTGCAGTTCTTTCCGGGTGCCATGGCTCAACCCGAAGGGTGAGCCATGTTCATACTTCAACAACCTGCCCG
>CAZSLT010000304.1:0-2283 GCA_964607595.1 uncultured Phycisphaeraceae bacterium | reverse complement strand
GTCACTCGCTGCGCTCGTGACACCTCCCCCGCCCCCCCGTCGGGGTCGGGGGAGGGAGCAGAGGTCACCGCGTCGGGCCGTTGAGGTCGAGGACGATCTTGATGCCCTCGCCGGATTGCATGAGCTCGAAGCCCTTGTTGTAGTCCTCGAAGGGGAGTTCGTGGGTGACGATGTCGTCGAGCGTGACGGCGCCGGAGAGCAGGAGGCGCTCCATCTGGAACCAGGTCTGCCACATCTGGCGGCCGTTGATGCCCAGGACATCGGCGCCCTTGAAGATGATGTGCTCGGTGATGTCGAAGTTAAAGCTCTTGGAGGGGATTCCAAGGAGGGCCGCGGTCCCGCCCTGGCGCATGGCGCGGAAGCCCTGGACGATCGCGGAGGGTGCGCCGGACATTTCCAGCAGGACATCGACGCCCTCGCCCTGCACGGTGGTCTTGATCTCGCGGACCCAGTCGTCGCCTTGACCACCCTTCTCCTTCGGCAGCGGGTTGTAGGCCTTGTGGGCGCCGAGTTTGAGCGCCAGGGCGCGGCGGCGGGCGTCGGGCTCGGCGACGAACAACTGCTGCGCGCCGGCGGCGCGGGCGACGGCGACGGCCATGAGCCCGATGATGCCCGCGCCGGTGATGAGCACGGACTTCACGCTCACGCCGGCGCTCATGACGGTGTGCACCGCGTTGCCGAAGGGGTCGAAGATCGCGGCGAACTTGTCGGGGATGTCCTTGTGGACGGGCCAGATGTGCGACTGGGGGATCATCGCGTAGTCGGCGAAGATGCCGTCGCGGTCCACGCCGAGGATCTGCATGTTGCGGGCGACATGGGCGTCGCCGATGAGGGAGTTGTAGTCGTGCCCTGGGGCGATGTGGCTCTCGGCGGAGACGCGGTCGCCGGGCTTGACCTGCTCGACGGCCGCGCCGACGCGCTCGACGACGCCGACGAATTCGTGGCCGGTGACGATGCCGACGGGGATTCGTCCCGCGGCCCAGTCGTCCCACTCGAAGATGTGGCGGTCGGTGCCGCAGATCCCGGCCTTGTGAACGCGGACGAGGACATCGTTGGGCCCGGGGACGCCGGGCTGGCCGGTGGAGCCGGCGGGGAGGGGGCGGTCGGTGACGAGGGTGAGGCCGGGCGCGGCCTTGGCCTTGATGAGGGCGCGCATCGTGCGGGGCAGGAAGGCCGAGGAGCGGGCGGGGGCGGTGGTGGCGGCGGGCATGGTCGGATGATTCCGGGTGGTGCGGGGGGATACGGGGGCGGAAAGGAAAGGATATCCGGGGACTCGGGGGGACTCACCACAGAGGCACAGAGGGCACGGAGAAAGAAGCAGTCACCACGAGAGCACACAGAGAGCACAGAGAAGAGGGGAAAGGAACGGATGGATCGGCCGGCGTTCCGATGGGAGGGGTGAGTCACGGAGAACAGGAAGGAGTCCGGAGCCCTCGCCCAGCCCTCTCCCAGAGGGAGAGGGGGCCTGCCGCATTCCCCCTCCGTCATGCGTTGCATGACACCTCCCGCGCCGCCCCCCATGCGCCGTGGGAGGGAGGGGCTATCATCGCGGCCCACGCTGAATGATTGACGGATCGAAGAAGGAGCGGCGCGATGGCCGAGCAGGCGGGACAGGCCGGGGGAATGGCGAAGTCGATGGATGAGATCATGTCGCTGTGCAAGCGGCGTGGGTTCATCTACCAGGCGAGCGAGATTTACGGGGGGATCAACGGGTTCTGGGATTACGGCCCGCTGGGCGCGATGCTCAAGAAGAATCTGCGCGAGGCGTGGTGGCGGGATGTGGTGATGACGGGCTGCCGGGGGAAAAAGGGGCCGGGCGGTCAGGCGGTGCGCGTGGTGCCGGTGGACACCTGCATTATTCAGAATCCGAAGGTGTGGGAGGCGAGCGGGCATGTCGGCGGATTCAATGATCCGATGGTGGATTGCAGGGAGTGCAAGTCGCGGTTCCGCGCCGACCACCTGATGGTCCTGCATATGCACCCCGAGTCGGTGGGAAAAGACCTGTATTTCAGCGGTCTCGGCACGCTTGAGGAGGTCCGTGAGCACAACGCCAAGAAGCTCAAGGGGCTCGGCGAGGCGTACCGGTCGTTCGATGAGTACACGAAACTTGATGAGGCGCATCGGGCACTCGTGCCCTGTCCCGACTGCGGCAAGGTCGGCGGGTTGACCGCGCCCCGCCAGTTCAACCTGATGTTCTCCACGACGATCGGCGCGCTGGGCGATGCCGAGAAGGACAAGGCGTACCTCCGCCCCGAGACGGCGCAGGGGATCTTCGTGAACTTC
>CAZSLT010000303.1:0-2304 GCA_964607595.1 uncultured Phycisphaeraceae bacterium | reverse complement strand
GGCAAGAAACTCGCGCCGAATCTGGCGCTGGTGCGTAACCCGGAGGTCACGCTTTCCTTCCTGGCAACGCGGGTGAACGGGCAGCCGGATGCGCCGCTCGAGCTTCAGGAAGTCGTTTCGTACATCGCGACGGAACAACTCAACGCGACCGGGTTGCAGGATCCTTGTCCACGCTGCGGTGCGCCGCTCGGCGCGCCGATGGCGTTCAAACTGATGTTCGAGTCGTGGGCCGGTATCGTGCAGGACGACACAAATCGGGTCTACCTCCGCCCCGAGACGGCTCAGGGGATCTTCATCAACTTCAAGAATGTCGTGGACACGACGCGGGTCCGGATTCCCTTCGGCATCGGGCAGACGGGCAAGGCGTTCCGGAATGAAGTGACGCCGCGGAACTTCACCTTCCGCTCGCGTGAGTTCGAGCAGATGGAGGTCGAGTTCTTCTGCCACCCCGACGAGGCGAACGACTGGTACGCGTTCTGGCGCGACTGGCGGATGGCGTGGTGGGAGTCCATCGGGCTCAAGGGCGAGAACCTGATTCTGCGCGAGCACGACGAGGATGAGCTCTCGCACTACTCCACCGGCACGAGCGATGTGGAGTACCGCTTCCCATTCACCGCGCCCGGCTACGGCGAGCTCGAGGGCATCGCCAATCGCGGCTGTTTCGACCTGACGCAGCACCAGGAGCATTCGGGCGCGAAGATGGAGTACTTCGATCAGGAGAAGAACGAGAAGTACATGCCGCATGTGATCGAGCCCAGCGCGGGGCTGGACCGCGGCGTCTTGGCGCTGCTGTGCGAGGCGTTCACGCCGGACCCGAACCGGCCGAGCGGGGTGTACATGAAGTTCCACCCGCGCATGGCGCCGATCAAAGCCGCGGTGTACCCGCTGGTGAACAAGGACGGCATGCCGGAGATCGCCGAGCAGCTGCACGCGGACTTGGTGGCGCGGTTCGGGCACCTGGGGATGATCGAGTACGACGCCAAGCAGAACATCGGCAAGCGGTACGCGCGGATGGACGAAGCGGGGTGCCCGTACTGCTTCACGATCGACGGCGAGACGGTGACCGACGGGACGGTGACGCGGCGTGACCGCGACACGGCGACGCAGGAGCGCATGCCGCTGGCGCGGGTGGCGGAGTTCCTGGCCGAGAAGATCGGTCTCTGAGACTCACCACAAGAGAACACAGAGATCACAGAGAGATCATGACCAGGCGGCAGGACTTATCGTCACTGCGCTTCGATCGAGCATGGCGACCGGGTTGCACCGACTGAGAAGTTCGTCGATCGCCGGTGTGTGCTGATGCTCAGGCGCGGACGCCCCAGCGCTTCTGGATCATCTTGATGGACGCGGCCTGATAGACCGCCGCGATGCCGACGAGGACATAGACGGCCTTGGCGGGGACGGCGGTGTTGCCGCCGAGAAGTGTGGCGACGAGATCGAACTCGAACGCGCCCCAGAGCCCCCAGTTGAGCCCGCCGACGATGAGGAGAACGGCCGCGAGAATATCCAAGGCCTTCATGGCTTGGCTCCGTGTGTGCGTGACTGACCGACCGCCGACGGTCGCCCACGCGGGCGCCACACCGGGAGGGTGGGGTTTCGGCAACGGGGCCGGGCCGGATTCACGGGGGGCGGGGGGGCGGCGGGAATGCGGGGCTAGTGAGCCGGGTCAGCGGGTGGCGGCTCGTCGAGCGAGAGCTGGAGCTCCCGGGCGCGGAGGATGAGGTCCTCGTCGGTGATGGTCTCGGGCGTGAGGACGAGGTGCCACTCGACGCGCGTGGAGCGCTTGCCGGGGAGTGCCGCGGCCAGGATGTCGATGCCGGGCTGTTCGTGGAGCGGGGCGCTGATGGTGCGGGTCTCGTGGATGAGAGCGTAGCCGGGCATGGAGGCGCGGACTTCGTAGGCGCCGAACCAGGTGAAGTCGACCTCGAGGGGCGTGTAGCCGACATCGGTGTCGTTGAGGATCACATGCGCGCCGGTGGGCTCGCTGGTGATGGTGATGCGGCGCTCGACGGAGGCGCAGGCGGGAAGAAAGAGCCAAATCGCAAATGGCAGAATCGCAAAGACAGCACGCCCGCGCCGCGGAGTCGCGTGCCTTCTGATTTGCCATTTGGCACTTTGCGCTTTGGCCATTTCAGTTACACCTCGGCGCCGGTATTGGCGGGTTCGTGATGATGATCGAACTCGTCGCCGCGGAACATGGAGCCGAGGTAGGCCTCGCGGACGATGGGGTCGTTGATGAGCTGTTTGGGTGTGCCCTCGCGGAGGACGCGGCCCTCGTTGATGATGTAGGCGCGGTCGCAGATG
>CAZSLT010000302.1:0-2307 GCA_964607595.1 uncultured Phycisphaeraceae bacterium | reverse complement strand
CTGCTGGCGTCCTTCGTCATGCTCTGGGTCGCGGGGTTCGACATCGCCTACGCGCTGCAGGACCTCGATTTCGACCGCTCCGCCCGGCTCCACTCCGTGCCGGCTCGCTTCGGCTGGAAAGGCGCGCTGCATATCGCACGCATACTGCATCTCGGCGCGTTCCTCTGCCTCATCCTCGCCGTCCGCGTCGCCCCGGGGCTCGGCATCATCACCTACGGCGCGGCATCGATCGTCGGCGCACTCCTCGTCTACGAGCACCTCGTCCTCATCCGGCGCGGCGCCGCGGGCATCCCGATGGCGTTCTTCACCATCAACGGCGTCGTCTCGGTCATCCTCGGCCTGGCCGGAATCACCGACACTTTGGCGTAATTCGAACAAACACCTACCACCACACGCCGCCTTCGAATCTTCGGGGAAAAAGGTTCTCACTTCCCCAGTCCCTGCTATGATTTGGTGTCAAGCCGACTTACCCATGCCCCCGGAAGGGCGGCGACGCGACCACTGTGTTGCTCGCCGCCTTTTTTATTTCCGCATTCGTGCGCGGGCCCCTCACGCCGCGCCGCCGACCCCGTATCGTTCGCCTGACCCATGCCGGAACCCGCGGGCAACAATCCGACGCCGAACGCACCCGCGCCGTTCCTCCGCGATGCGCAGGACCGCTTCATCGCCGCGTGGGGGCAGATGGGCAGCGCCTGGGGAATCTCGCGCACCATGGCCGAGGTCCACGCGCTGCTCTACATCACCGGCGAACCGCTCTGCACCGATGATGTCATGGAGCGGCTCGAGATCTCTCGCGGCAACGCCTCGATGTCCCTCCGCGCGCTCCAGGACTGGGGCATCATCACCCGCACCCACAAACGCGGCGACCGCAAGGAATACTTCGTCGCCGAGAGCGATGTCTGGGCGCTCTTCAAGGCCATCGCACGCGAACGCAAACGGCGCGAGCTCGACCCGGTGATCGCCTCACTCTTCGAGATCCGCGACCTGACCGCCAAGCCCAAGACCCCGGCCCTGCCCGAGGTCACGCGCCACAACGACCGGCTCGACGCGATGCTCGACTTCTTCACCGCCATCGACCGGCTGGCGCAGCAGATTTCCGACCCCGACGGCATGGGCCTGCGATCGGCCGTCACACGCCTCGACGACGAGACCTGAGGCGCATCACGCCCCCGTTCCGGTTTACTTCTTGCTGACCACGAACCCGATGACGCCGAAGATCAGCGTCACGCCGGCCATCGCGCCGAACACGATCATCATGTTCATGTCCACGAGCTGCTGAGGCAGCGCCTCGAGCATCCCCATCAGGACCGCGGCCAACCCGACCATCAGGCACAGCGTCGCGCCGAGCATGAGCCCGCCGGTCAGGCCGCTGCCCTTGCCGTCGAACGGCTCGGCGGTCGTCACGACGCCGAAGCCCATCGCCGGGGCCGCGCCGAAGCCCGACACCTCGCCCGCCGACGCCGCGCCCTCGAAGAGCGGCCCGCCGCCGACGCCCGCGGGCGCCGCCTGCTCGCCGGTCGAGTACAGCTCGTCGAGCAAGCCCTCGGCGCCGAGCGAGGTCTCGTCGCTCTCGCGGGTCAGATCGAGCAGACCGGAGCCCGAGCCGAAGGACTCAAGGTTCAATCCGGCGCCGCCCGCGGTCACCTGCGTCTGCGCCGAAGGGTCCGCTTCCTCGGCCGCGTCATCCATATCGAAGACACTGATGCCGGTGCGCGAGGCCATGCTGCCGCCGCCGGTGTCGGCCAGGCCGAGCCCCGAGCCGCCGGCCGCGGAGTCCGACAGCGGGATGCCGTCTTCATCGCCGGCCAGCAGATCGACCTGCTCGCGGCGGAGCTGCAACTCGTTGTTCTCGTTGCGGAACTCCGAGAGCTCGCCGCGCCGGACCATCTCCTGCACCTCGGACACGCTCTTGCCGAGTCGCTTCGCCGCGTCACCAACGCTGTAGAACAGGCCCTTCGCTGCCATCCGTCAGAACTCCACCGCGCGCGACGCGCGTCTGCAAGACTCAATCGATCCGACCGACACGGGCGTGCCGCCCACCGCGGCCACCGGAACCCCAGACGCTACCCCACCGCGACCCGACCCGGCAACCCATGCCGAGAACAAACCCCTCACACACCGATCAAGAAAGCCGCCCCGGGCACTCCGTTACGACCCCGCACGCCCGACGGTTCCACCACGGCCCCCGCCCGGCTCTCGACGCCCACGAACCCCCACCGCCCGCACCACATACACCGCGGCGTAGACACCCGACACATCCTCCCGCGCCAGCACACGCGGCGGGTAGGCGCTGTTCAGCGGCTGCAG
>CAZSLT010000301.1:0-2310 GCA_964607595.1 uncultured Phycisphaeraceae bacterium | reverse complement strand
TCGCTCCCCTGAAAGGCGCTCCGCCCGGCAGCGTCCTGCGCGACCGCAGTGAGCATCGCGCGGTCGAGTACATCAGAGACAAGCGCGATCTGCGCGAGCCTGTGGTTGTGGTCCGACGCCGCGGTTGTGCTCGACATGATCCGGCTCGCCGTGGGCATGAGGATGAACACCATCGCCACGATGAGCGTCAATGCGATCAGCATCTCGATGAGCGTGAAGCTGCGTGACCTGGTCATCCGCCACCCCCACGCGACGGCCCACGTGAAGGGATGAGCTGCGACGCCTCATAAAGAGCCACCTCGCCCTCTGCGGGCAGCACGCGCACATCCACCTGCACAAGTCCCGCCCATTTGCTCGGCGTGGTCTCGATCTCAAGCCTGTACCTCGGGTCTCGCACCATGACGCCCGCCTCGACATCCTCAAGGGAGATGACCTCGCGATGGAGCGAGCCATTCAGGTTCTCAGGTGATGCGAGGCCGGCCTCCATAAGCGCCAGCGCCGAGCACGCCAGATCCGACGCCGCGAGCCTCTCGCTCGACTGCTGCACCCGACCGCTCACCCGATCGAGAAGCGCGTACCCCGCCGTCGCCACCATCACCGCCGCGGTCACCGCGAGCAGAATCTCCAGCAGCATGAACCCCCGGCGACTCATGGCCCAACTTCCTCAAAATCCATCTTGTCGGGAGTCTCGGCAAATACATCCGATCCAAGCTCATCTTCACGCTGCGAAAGTGCGAGCCGGGCGGTCCACTTCGCAAGCGAAGGCACAAACACCCGATCGTCCTGAGTGAGCGTCCAGCCCGTATCCGCGAGCGACGCGGAACCATCGGGCATCAGACGTACAAGGACGATCGCTTCCGAATCCGGCGACTCAATCTGAGCAGCCTCACCAGATTCATCGAGCCTGATGCGCATCGGCTCCGGCAATTCGTACAGCACATCGAGCTTGCTCTCGCGCACGTCATCGAACGCGAGCGCAGAATCATCGAGGACATCACCGTCAGCTCGCGGCAGCGATGACTTCGTTAACATCCCGACGCGGAACACGCCGCTATCGGTCTTCACCGCAACAAGCTCGAACGGCTTCTGCTCGCGGAGCGCCCTCGCTCTCGTCTCAAGCGCCGCCGACGACAAGCCCGACTCCACCGCCGCGATCCGGTCCTGCTCGGTCCAGGTCACCGCGCCCCTGAGTGAGAGCGCACCGATCGCAAGAGCGATTGCCAGCACAATCAGCAATTCGATCAGCGTGATGGCGCGCCCGCCCACCGGCATGTGGTCTGCTCCGCTTAGCCGCCCGACGACGGCGTCTCAAAGTCGAACGAACCCTCACCCTCTTCGGCATCCGACCACGACGTGATGTCGTCGTCCGTGCCTTCTTCCTTGTCCGGGCCGAACGACCAGAGGTCGTACTTCGACTCGTCGCCGTACTCGCTCATCTGGCGGTAGCCCCACTCGCTGCCCCACTGGTCGGCGGTGATCGGATCTGTCAGGAAGGTCGACCACTTGTCCTCATCCTCGGGGTTCTCGAGGTTGGCCGAAGACCAGAGGACGCTGAGCCCCTCCTCGTCGGTCGGGTAGCGGTTGTATGTCAGGCGGAACTGCTCGAGGGCGTCCTCGATGTTCTTCATCTGGATCTTGGTGATGCTCTGCTGGGCCTCGCCGTACCGGCTAAAGACCGCGAGCCCGATGAGCGAAGCCAAGGCCAGGATGATCGCGATCACGATCATCACTTCCACGAGTGTGAAGCCCCGACGGGTGGCCCGAAGACGGCTATATCCGGTACGCATGGATCGATCCCCCTGGGAATGGACAGGCCGGCGACTGCCGGTTGGTAAAGACTAGCATATCCTCAGGGCTCCCCGCAACAGGGAAAACCCCTCGACTGAAATCACCTAAAGCCCCGAGCTCAGTTCTGCCATCGGCAAGAGCAGGGCCGCAGCAACAACCGCCACCGCAAGGGCAATCACCACCAGCAGCAAAGGTTCCAAGAGCCGAACAGAAGTCGTCAAAAGGCGGTCCACACGCTTGTCGATCGTGTCCGCGATCGTCACGAGGACTTCACCTAAGTTGTTGGCGGTCTCGGCAACCGTGATCATCTCGATCACGTCCTGATCAAAGAGCCCGCTCGCCGCCAGGGGCTCCGTGACGCTCCCGCCCCCGCGGACGGATTCGATCGCATCATCAATCGCCCGCGCCATCACCGGGTGCCCCGCGGCTTGCCTGGCGATCTGCATCGCCCCGATCATGGGCACACCGTTGTCCAGAAGCGTCCCGAGCAATCGGCAGAACCGAGCCGCCGAGAGCGTGCGC
>CAZSLT010000300.1:0-2313 GCA_964607595.1 uncultured Phycisphaeraceae bacterium | reverse complement strand
CGCGTGAGCGAGGCGCTGGCGCTGCACCCCAAGGACATCGACCTGGAGCGCGGGATCGTCCGCGTGCTCCGAGGCAAGAACGGCTACGCGCGGACCGTGGGGATCGACGCCGCGGCCTGCGCGATCGTCGCGCGCTGGGTCGAAGCGCGGCACCGCACGAGCAGGGGGGTGGGCGGAGCGGCGGGAGGGTGGTCGAAGGCCCCGCTGCTGTGCACGCTCACGGGCGGGGCGGTGTCGGCGTCCTATGTGCGTGTGCTGCTCAAGCGGCTCGGCGCGAAGGCCGGGATCGCCAAGCGCGTCCACGCCCACGGGCTGCGCCACACGATGGCCGCGGAGATGCGGGCCGAGGGGGTGGACATCGCGGTCATCTCGCGGCAGCTGGGCCACCGGAGCATCACCACCACCGCCCGCTACCTCGACCACCTGATGCCCACGGCGGTCATCGACGCGATGCGGGGGAGGGGGTGGTAGGCGAGGGATATGGTGCCTACCGGAAATCGGATCACGAAGTAGATCGCGCTGGCCTCGCGGCCCGCCGCGTTTGGTACGGGGCGACCAACTACGGCGCGGCGGCTCTTCAGCGTGTGCAGCGGCTCAAGCCTCGCCTCTTCGTGGACTTTGGCTGCGGTCGCAACGACTTCCCTGCGCCCTGCGCCGGATTGGTACCGCCGGATTTGGCATCGACTTCGGGTTCCCTGAGGCTGACATTCCGCGAGCGAAGTTCGTGCTCGGCGCGATCGCCGAGGCGGTGTGGCGTGAGTTGGCGCTCAAGGGCGTGCGCGTTTCGCTAATCTGGCCAGCAGCTGCTTGGATGCCATTGAGCACCTACAGCCGGAGGATGTGAACGCAATCGTCGTTCCGGAGCAAGTCGAGCGGGTCGTCCCCATTCTCGACCTCGGGCTCGATGTCCGGGTCGTCCTCCTCGTCCGGCAGCGGCTCGGGCAGCGTGAGCGGGTTGAGTTCCAGCGGTGGCGGGACAGGGACCTTCTCGATCTGATCCAGTATTCTCGTCAAACCTTTCGGAGCCGAAGTGCGTTGAAGACCACCGAGACGGAACTCAGGCTCATGGCCAGCGCAGCAAAGAGCGGTGAGAGCAGCACGCCGAAGGCGGGGTACAGAATGCCGGCAGCGATTGGCACTCCAAGGGCGTTGTAGATCAGGGCGAAGACCAGGTTCTGCTTCATGTTGGCGACGGTGGCCTGCGAGAGTTGGCGTGCCCGGGCGATACCGCGCAGGTCGCCTTTGACGAGCGTGAGGTGCCCGCTGTTCATCGCCACGTCCGTGCCGGTGCCCATGGCGATGCCCACGTTGGCTCTGGCCAGCGCGGGGGCGTCGTTGATCCCGTCCCCCGCCATAGCCACCCGCCGTCCCTGCGCCTGGAGGGACGCGACGAGGTCCACCTTGTCCTGCGGGCGGACCTCGCCGTGGACCTCGTCGATCCCGAGTTGCTTGGCGACTGCCTGCGCCGTTGTAAGTCCGTCGCCCGTTGCCATGACGATCCTGATCCCGGCATCATGAAGCTGCTCGATCGCCTCGGGCGTGGAGTCCTTCACAGGATCGGCCGCGGCCGCCAGCCCCGCCGCGCGACCATCCACGGCCACAAAGACCACCGATGCGCCCTCGGCCCGCCGCTCCTCGGCGGCCGCCCGGAGCGCGTCTACATCCACGCCAAGTTCCTGCATGAGCGCGGTGTTCCCCAAGGCGATGCGCTTGCCGTCCACCCGGCCGCGGACGCCGATCCCGGTCCCCGACTCGAACTCCTCGGGCGTGCTGAGATTGAGCCCCCGCCTGCGGGCCTCGGCGACGAAGGACTCGGCGAGCGGGTGCTCGCTGCCCTGGTCGAGGCTGGCGGTCAGCCGCAGGACTTCCTCCTCCGTGAAGCCGCCCCCCGGTGCCGCGACGACGCTATGGAAGGCGGGCCTGCCGACGGTCAGCGTGCCGGTCTTGTCCACGATCAGCGTGTCGATGGTCCGCAGCGCCTCGATCGCCTCGGCATCTCGGAACAGGATGCCCGACGTGGCCCCGCGCCCTGTCGCGACCATGATCGACATCGGTGTCGCCAGCCCCAGCGCGCACGGGCACGCGATGATGAGCACCGCCACCGCGTTCAGGAGCGCGTAGGTCCAGCTCGGCTCCGGGCCAAAGAATCCCCACACGACCACCGTGAGCATTGCGATCACCAGCACGGCCAGCACGAACCAGTACGACACGAGGTCGGCCATCCGCTGCATGGGCGCGCGCGAGCGCTGCGCCTGCGCGACCATCTGCACGATCTGCGAGAGCACGGTCTGGGCGCCGACCTTCTCGGCGCGC
>CAZSLT010000299.1:0-2341 GCA_964607595.1 uncultured Phycisphaeraceae bacterium | reverse complement strand
GCGGCGATGAGCGCGAGGTTTTCGGGGTACCACTTCAGGGCGTTCCCGTCGAGCACGCAGAGCTGGTCGGTGGCGTCGCTGTAGACCATCGCGTCGTTGTTCATCGTGAGCGACGCGACGATCGCGCCGGTCTCGGGGTCCAGGCAGTAGGTCTTGGGGCCGTCGGTGGCGTAGAGCTGGCGCTTGCGGCCGAAGGTGATGTTCTCGAGGCGGGGGAAGGCCCAGTCGTTGAGCGTCAGGCCGGTCGCGGGGTCGAGGACATGGACGAACTCGTTGCCGCCGGCATCCTCGACGATGGCGAAGACCTGCGCGTTGTCGGGTGACAGGACGGCGTCGATGATCTCCACCGACGGGTCCACATGCACCTCGGAAGGGATCTCGATCAGCGCGTTGGTGAAGAACGCCTGGGGGTAGATGAACCCAAGGGTCTGCTGGCTCGGCTGGTAGGTCAGGCCGAACTTCGGACGGATGCTGACATACTCGTCGATGATCCGGCGCTGACCGTCGTTCGAGCCGGTGACGAGTTCGACGCAGTTGCGCACCTGCCCGGACGATTGCGCAAAGGCGACCTGACGGGTGTTCGTGTCGTACATCACATTCCCGAACGCGGACTGCGTGGTGTTGGCGGGATCGTCGGCCGGGTCGCGGTAGAGGATGTGCTCGTCCGAGCCAATCTTCCAAGTTCCCGTGAGCGTGACGGCGTGCCCGCCCGTGCGTGTCGAGACTCGGGGGTAACCGTTCCAGTTGCTGGCGATCTGGTAGCGCCCATAGGCGAAAGCCACAATGCCGCCCTGACCGACCGAGAGCGTCATGTCCGCCATGGTCGGGGCCCAGGTCCCCGACGCCCAGTAGTGGGAGTACTCCATGTACGGGTGGCCCGAGAGCCAGGTCTGCAGGCCGTCGTCCCATCCGGCGCCGTTCGTGCCGCCGCCGGCGGTCGTGCCCATGTAGAACCCGACATTGTTGATCGTCGCGGTGGCGATGTTGTACTTGGACTGCAGTTGCCAGTTCGCCATGCCGGGCCCGATGTTTGGGAAGCCGTGGTTGGCGGCGTAGGCGAAGAGATTCACGGTTGCCGTCGGCACGCAGTACATCGAGCCGTTGCCGGGCAGGCCCTGGGTGTTGCCAGAGGCGAGACGGCGTTGGTCGAAATCGGGCATGTGCTTGATCTCAAACCCGAAGTTGCTGGGGTTGATGTACCACCAGTACGGGATATCCGCCGCGGCCCCGGCGCCGACCGACAAAAGGCACGCCGCGGACACGCTCCGCACGATCTTCAAACGCGTTTTCATGGAATCTGCTCCAATGGGAAGGTCTCTGTGCGGGGGTCAACACGCCTTTGTTGTCCCCACGCCAGACCCATGCGAGAATCAGCCGTCGGTCGGCTAATCTTGTGTGCGAAAGGCGCTCCACTGGACGAACGGCGCGACATCACGACCCTGCTGACCGCCATCGGCGACGGGGACTCCCGGGCCAGCGCCGAGCTGCTGCCGATGGTCTACGACGAGCTGCGGCGGACCGCCCGCGCCCTGATGGACCGCGAGCGGGGCCGCGGGGCGGGCCACACGCTTCAACCGACGGCCCTGGTCCACGAGGCGTACCTGCGGGTGGTGGGCGACGGGGAAGTGTCCTGGGCGAACCGGCGGCATTTCTTCGCGGCCGCGGCACAGGCGATGCGCCGGATCCTGGTCGAGCGAGCCAGGCGCTACAAAGCCGTCAAGCACGGCGGGGGCCGGGAGCGGGACGCCTTCCACGACGACATCCAGTTTGAAGAGTCGAACGATCAGGTGGACATCATCGCTCTCGACGATGCGCTGGAGCGGTTGGCGGAGCGCGACGCCCGCAAGGCGGAGGTCGTCAATCTGCGTTATTTCGCCGGGCTGACGATCGAGGAGACGGCCGCGGCGATGGAACTGTCGCCCGCGACCGTCAAGAGCGAGTGGTCGTACGCGCGGCTCTGGCTGTTCCGGGAACTGGACGGCGGAGAGCCGGCATGAACACGGGCGGCGACGCGATGCGGATTCTTCAGGAAGCGCTGGAGTCCGATCCCGCGGCGCGAGCGGGGATCGTGCGTGAACGGTGCGGCGGCGACGAGGTGCTGTTCGCCGAGATGATGTCGCTGCTGCGCGCCTCGGAACGCGCCGGCGGATTCCTCGAGACGCCCGCGGTGGTGGCGATGACCACGGGCGATGCGCGCGATGACGAGTGGACCGGGCTCGGGGTCGGTGACCGGATCGGGCCGTACCGGATCGTGCGGCGCGTGGGTTCGGGGGGGATGGGCGATGTGTACCTGGCGGAACAGGAGGAGCCGATCCGCCGGCGTGTGGCGATCAAGGTGGTC
>CAZSLT010000298.1:0-2360 GCA_964607595.1 uncultured Phycisphaeraceae bacterium | reverse complement strand
AGCGGTGGCACCCGATCAAAGGTCACGCCTGCAGCACGCCCGTCCTGAAACGACGGGAGTGCTCCCTGTTCCCTACTCGGTGTTCTCTGTGGCGGGCTGTTTCTGCTTCGCCCACTCCTTCAACTCCCGGCGCAGCACCTTCCCCGTCGGGTTCCGAGGCAGTTTCTCCACGATCCGAACCTCACGCGGCACCTTGAAGGGCGCCAGGAACTCGCGGCAGTGCGCCCGCAGCGCCGACGCGTCCAGCGAACCGATCGCCGCGCCCTCCGCCGGCTCCACGAACGCGATGGGCACCTCGCCGCGTGACTCATCCATCTGACCCACCACCACGCTCTCGCCCACGCCCGGGGCGCGGTTCAGCACTTCCTCGATCTCACGCGGCGCCACATTCTCACCGGCGATGATGATCAGGTCCTTCAACCGTCCCGTGATGTAGAGGAACCCCTCGCGGTCGAGACGCCCGAGGTCGCCCGTGCGGAAGTACCCGCGCGAGTCGAACGCCGCGGCCGTGATGTCCGGCAGACGGTAATACCCCTTCATCACATTCGGCCCACGGAAGCGGATCTCCCCCTCCGCTCCCGGGCACAACTCGCGGTCCGTGGTCGGATCGACGATCAGCGTCGAGAGGTCCGGCACGGCGCGACCCACCGACCGCGCGCGGTACTCCTCGGGGATGCACCAGTTCGTCACCGGCGAGGTCTCGGTCAGCCCGTACCCCTCGTTGATCCGCACCCCGAGCCGCTCGATCACCCGCTCGGCGATCGCCTGCGGCAGCGGCTCGCCCCCCGACACCGCCAGCCGCAGACTCGCAAAGTCCTCCGGCGACGCCTGTTTCACGCTCAGCAGCGCGTTGTACATCGAGGGCACGCCCATGAAGAGCGTCGGCTTGTGCTGGCGGAACAGCCGCACGATCTGGGCCGGGACGAACCGCGCCGAGTAGATCACCCTCGCCCCGATCGTCAGCGGCAGCAGCGTCAGCAGCGTGAACCCGCTGGAATGGAACTGCGGCAGCACCGCCAGGAACACATCCGCGCTCGTCAGCCGCGCGTGCCGGCGGATCTGCGCGATGTTCGATCGCAGGTTGTCGTGCGTCAGCATCACGCCCTTGGGCTTGCCGCTGGTCCCGCTGGTGTACAGCAGCACAGCCACCTCATCGCCGTTCCCGCCCAACACGCCGGCGGGCCAGCGCATCTCCGGCACCGCGCGGAAGTTCATCTCTTCGACCTTCACCACCGACACGCCCGTCGGCGTGAACCCCGTCGCTTCCATGAGCGGCCCGGCCGTCAGCACGATGTCCGTCCCGCAATCATCGACGATGTACTGCGCTTCCTCGTGCTTGAGCAGATAACTGATCGGCACCGGGATGCGGCCCAGCATCCACACCGCCAGCGCCGCCATCGGGAACAGCCCGCTCGTCGGCAGCATGATGCCCACGGTCGGCGTGCTCGAGCGCCGCTCGATCTCCGCTGCCAGGTGCATCGCGCCGATGAGCAGCTCGATGCCGCGGTACTCGCGCCGGTCGTCCGCCACCGCGACCCGCCTGGGGGCCAGCAGCAGTCGCCGGATGATGGGCCAGTGCACCGTGCTCACTGCCACTCACGCCCCGTGCGCGGGCTCGGCTGGCGGCGGCCCATCTCCTCGATCACCGCGCGCTCGTGCGGCATCAGGTCCTCGCTCCGCGGCAGCATCACCCGCGCCACCGCGTACAGATCACCCCGCTCGCCGTCATCCCCCACCACGCCGCGACCTTTGATCCGCAGGCGCGAACCCGACGAGGTCCCCGGCGGCACCGTCAGTTGAATCGAGCCGTCCGGCGTCGGCGCCGACACCTTCGCCCCAAGCAGCGCCTCGGACAGCGTCAGCGGCAGATCGAGCATGATGTCGCGCCCCTCGATGCGGAACAGCGGGTGCGGCAGGATCCGCACCTTCAGCAGCAGGTCGCCGGGCGCGCCGCCCGAGGCGCTGGGCGCGCCCGCGCCGCGCACACGCAGCTTCGCCCCCTCGCGCACGCCGCGAGGAATCTTCACCTCGATCAGTTGCTGCGACCCGCCGCGCATCACATTGACCATCTTCACGCCGCCGCGGATCGCCGTCAGCGTGTCCACATCGATCGTCTGCACCGCGTCTTTGCCGCGAGCCGGGCGCGACCGCGCCCGCGCACGCGAGCCGAACGGCGACTGCCCGCCCGCGCCCCCCATCCCCCCCGCCCCGCCGAATCCGCCGCCTCCGAAGATCTCCTCGAAGATCGATGACACATCCGCCTCGGAGAAGTCCCCGCCGCCGCCCGGCCCACCCGCGCCGACATTCGTCCAGGTGTAGGTGCCCGGCCGCGCCCCCGCACCGCCCCCCGCGCCCCCCGC
>CAZSLT010000297.1:0-2397 GCA_964607595.1 uncultured Phycisphaeraceae bacterium | reverse complement strand
AGGGGGCGGCGTGGTCGCGGAGGTGACGCTCGGCGCCGGGCGGGTTGGCGAAGCGCATGGCGCGGAAGCCGAGGTAGACCCATGTCTCGAAGAGGAGCATGCCGAGGAGGAAGCCGGCGAGCGCTCCCCACGGTGGCGCATGCTCAAGCAGCCGGTCGAGAGCGAGCCCGAGCCCGCTGAGGACGCCGGCGAAGATCCACATCCCACCCGAGTGCGCGCAGATCGTCCGGGCGAGCGTCCGATCGGTTCGCCAGCCGCGGCGGCGCCCGAAGTGAGCGATCCCTCGTGCTTCGATCGCGGTGAGCACCCAGAGAACCATCGCACCCACAAGCGTTGTGATGAGCCAAATCACTGCGATGATCCCCGCGGCGTTCCACCAGGTATCAATTTGCGATACGCCGTCGATTCCGATCAAGACGAGGTCATTCAAGACACCAACGACGACCACGCTGGGTAGGAATAGCGCCGCTGCGATCGCGCTGTTTTCGAAGAGCAAGGAATGGTTGCTTCGATTCTCGTTGATGACCGATCCCCAAACCGTGTTCGGATGCCGAACAACCATCCACGCCGTTCGCACCCACGCGCGGGCTTCACCCCGCTGCCAGGGCGTGCCGGAGCGGTTCTCGGGGAGGGAGTTGGCGATGGGTGTGCCGCACTCGGGGCAGTTGTCGGCGCGGGTGAGCCCGGCGAGGTCGTAGCCGCAGTGCTCGCAGAGGAGGGCGTCGGCGGCGTGCGGTCTACGGCGGGGCATGTCGGCTGAAGGGTAGTCGGGGAGGAGTTGACGGGTTCGAGTCCACGGGTACGCCTCGAGGAGCGCGTGAAGTTGATGTCGACGAAACGACGCCCTCCGTCGTTCGCTTCGCTCGCGCCACCTCCCCCGCCCCCCCCCGTCCGGGAGCGGGGGAGGGAGCAGGCCCGTCAATCCCCGTGCACCTGCGAACGACATGGCTCGCCGACTCTCGGGAGTCATCAGAAGTCGAAGTCGGCAGAGTGACCCCCTCCGTCGTTCGCTTCGCTCACGCCACCTCCCCCGCCGGCGGCGGGGGAGGGAGCGGACCCGCGAGAGAGGAGCGGTCCAGCCACCAACCATGGACCACACTGACGACATGGCTCGCCCTCCCCCGAAGGGTCGGGCCGAGCCATGGCACCGGCCGAGGAGAGAGCGGACCCGCGGGGGAGGGCCGGACCCGCTTGCGGGGATGCGGTAAGTGTCTACTATCTTGGCGTGGTCAGGATTCTGCGGATCAACCGTGAGCACCCGCTGTACGAGCAGGAGAAAGACCTGCGCGAGCGGGGGCTGCTCGCGCCGATCGGCAAGTCCTTCGCGTGGTACGAGCGGGAGTACGGGGCGGACGAGGCGCGGTTCGAGCACTTCGTGGCGGTGATCGATCACCCGACGGGGGAGCGGGTCGTGGGGAGCGTGTGCCTGCTGCCGGACCACCCGGAGGAGGGCGTGGGGAAACTGACGCAGATGGTGGTGGACCCGCAGCGCCGGCGCGAGGGGATCGGGCGGAAGCTGGTGGCGTCGTTCGAGCGGCGGGCGACGGGGGAGCTGGGGCTGATGACGCTGTATTGCCACGCGCAGCTGGCCGCGGTGCCGTTCTATGAGCGTTTGGGGTGGCGGATCGAGGGGGATGAGTTTGAGGAGGCGGGGATCGGGCACCACAAGATGGTGTTTCGAGCGGAATGAGCGGGCGCGGTGGAAAGCGGCGGTTTGAGCGCCTTTGATGACCTACTCCCTCCCCTGCCCCCCTCGGGGAGAGGGGATTCAGGAGCGATTTTCGCGATTTTGACCGCTGGGAGCGTGACGGCGTGATCGACACGAGGCAGATGCTGGCGAGATTCGGGATTCGTTGCACGAAGCAGCGTCAGGACATCTTTGATGCCCTGGCCGCGTGCAAGAGCCACCCGACGGCCGAGCAACTGCACCAGATGGTGAACGCGGAGACGCCGGGGACGAGTCTGGCGACGATCTACAACACACTGGACACGCTGACGCGTGCGGGGCTGTGCCGACGGATTCCGACGGCGGACGGCGTGGCGCGGTTCGATGCGGACACGAGCGAGCATCTGCATGTGGTGACCGAGGACGGGCGGCTGATGGATGTGCCGCACGACCTGGGCAAGCGTGTGATGGAGCGCCTGCCGCGTGAGGTGATCCGAGAGATCGGCGACCAGCTGGGGGTCGATCTGGGCCGTGTGTCGATTCATCTGCATGCGGAATAGGCGGCGGGGACACTGACCGTTCGGCGCGATCATTCACCACGAGAGCCCACAGAGGGCACAGAGTTTTGCTTCTTCGTCGTGGATGCGTGCACGCCTTGTCCTCGCTTCGTTCGAAGGGGAGCCCGCGGGTTCCGCGGCGCTCCACCCGTGGCTACAGACGATTGGGATTGA
>CAZSLT010000296.1:0-2417 GCA_964607595.1 uncultured Phycisphaeraceae bacterium | reverse complement strand
GTCCGGACGGTGATGTTACTCTCTTCTTCGATCTGTCCGGCACTGGCAAGACCACCCTGTCGGCCGATCCGCGTCGCCCGCTCATCGGCGACGACGAGCACGGCTGGTCCGACAAGGGCGTCTTCAACTTCGAGGGCGGTTGCTACGCCAAGTGCATCAAACTGACGCAGGAGGGCGAACCCCAGATCTGGAACGCCATCCGCTTCGGCTCCGTGCTCGAGAATGTCGTCATGGACCCCGACACCCGCGTGCCGGATTACGACGACAACTCCATCACCGAGAACACCCGCGTCACTTACCCGGTCGAGTTCATCCCCGGCGCCAAGATTCCCTCCGTCGGCGGCCACCCGAAGAATGTCATCTTCCTCACCGCCGACGCCTTCGGTGTGCTCCCGCCTGTCTCGCGCCTCTCGCCCGAGCAGGCGATGTACTACTTCATCAACGGATACACCTCGAAGCTCGCCGGCACCGAGGCGGGCGTCACCGAGCCGACCCCCAACTTCAGCCCGTGCTTCGGCGGGCCGTTCCTCCCGCGTCCGCCGCGTCTCTACGCCGAGCAGCTCGCCGAGCGTATCAAGAAGCACAACGCCAATGTGTGGCTGCTCAACACCGGCTGGTCGGGCGGTCCCTACGGCACCGGCTCTCGCTTCAAGCTCTCGTACACCCGTGCGATGGTCACCGCCATCCTCAACGGCTCGCTCAAGGATGCGCAGTTCGAGACCGATCCGGTGTTCGGCCTGAGCATCCCCAAGGCCATCCCGAACTCCAGCGTCCCGGCCAATGTCCTCAACCCGCGCAACACCTGGGCGGACAAGAACTCGTACGACACCAAGGCGAAGGACTTGGCGAAGAAGTTCCGCGACAACGACGCCAAGTTCGAGATGCCCGACGCCGTGCGCAAGGCCGGTCCCCGCGGCTGAAGCGCGGGGTTGCCCCACACGATGATGCGCGCTACACTCGTCGTTGGATCAACGACATGAGGTTGTCGTGCGTCGTCCTTCGAGTTGTCGGGCGGGGCGCGGTGCCGCCGACACCCATGGCCGAGCCACATGACCCAGACCAGCAAGCCGGATCACACCCGCGCGCGTTTGACCGCGCGCCCGCGATACACCTTCCGTTTCCCCCAGCCCACCGACGACCTCGCCCAGGACGAGGAGTGGTGCGAGGTCTACCTGCAGGGCGGGTGGAAACGCCTGCGATTCCACGATTACGCGGCCATTTACAGCGTGCCGGCACTCTATGAGTCGCTCTTCTACCGCAAACTCAAATGCACCTCGCCGTTCCGCGTCGTCGGGCTGCTGCGGGGCGTCCTCCGCGATCTGATGATCGATCCCGAGGAACTCCGCGTGCTCGATGTCGGCGCCGGCAACGGCATGGTCGGACAGGAACTCCGCACCATCGGCGCTTCGCGCGTCATCGGGATCGACATCATCCCCGAAGCGGCGGCCGCGGCGGACCGCGACCGGCCCGGCGTGTACGACGCGTACCATGTCGGCGACCTCACGGCCCTTGGCGACGAGGTACGCGCATCGCTCAAGTCGGAGAACCTCAACTGCCTCACCACTGTCGCGGCCCTCGGGTTCGGCGACATCCCGCCCCGCGCGTTCATGTCGGCCTACGAACTGCTCCAGCGCCGCGGCTGGCTCGCTTTCAATATCAAGGAAGACTTCCTCGAGGGCTCCGACGACACCGGGTTCTCCCGCTACATCCGCGCGATGATCGACTCCGGCGCGATCCGCATGCACGCCTACCGCCGCTACTGCCACCGGCTCTCGGTCTCGGGGGACCGCCTCTTCTATGTCGCCATGGTCGCGCAGAAGATCGCCCCCACGCCGCCGGAAGTCCGCGCCAGAATCGATGATTGAGATTGATCGGCTCACCAAGCGCTTCCCCGGATCCGACCGCCCCGCGGTCGACTCGGTCTCGATGACGATGGCCCGCGGCGAGTTCTTCGCGCTGCTCGGGGGCTCCGGCTCCGGCAAGACCACGACCCTCAAGATGATCAACCGGCTGATCGCGCCGACCTCCGGTTCGATCCGCATCGACGGACGCGACATCGGCGCGGCCGACCCCGTCGCGCTGCGCCGAGCCATCGGGTATGTCTTCCAGGGAGTCGGCCTCTTCCCGCACTGGACCGTGTCTCGCAATGTCGCGGCGGTCCCGCGCCTGCTGAACTGGGACGCCCCACGTGCCTCGGCCAGGGCCTGCGAACTGCTCGATCTCGTCGGGCTCAACCCGGCCGAGTACGCCGATCGGTACCCACGCGAGTTGTCCGGTGGGCAGCGCCAGCGCGTCGGGGTCGCCCGCGCCCTGGCGGCCGCGCCGCGGGTGATGCTGTTGGACGAGCCCTGCGGCGCGCTGGCCCCGGTCACGCGCGCCCGACTCCAGGAGGAACTCCGCGATCTGCACGCCCGACT
>CAZSLT010000295.1:0-2423 GCA_964607595.1 uncultured Phycisphaeraceae bacterium | reverse complement strand
CGCGCGATCGCGCTGCAGCCCGAGGTGCTGCTCATGGACGAGCCCTGCTCGGCGCTGGACCCCAAGTCCACGCTCCGCGTCGAGGAGCTCATCCGGGCGCTGCGCCAGGAGTTCACGATCGTCATCGTCACGCACAACATGCAGCAGGCCGCGCGGGTGTCGGACATCACCGCGTTCTTCTGCGAGGGGCGGCTCGTCGAGTCCGGTGATACACTCGATGTCTTCACACGCCCGAAGTCGCAGGAAACCGAGCAGTATGTGACCGGGCGCTTCGGCTGAACCGGCCCCGGTCCTCAACGCAACTCACGCAACGGAACCGACAGTGATCAACACCATCGAACAGGAACTCGTGGCCATCCGGCGCTCGGTGCTCTCCATGGGCGCCTCGACCGAGATCCGCGTCAAGAGCGCGCTTGAGGCGCTCATCAACCACGACGAGTCGCTCGCACGCTCCGTCCGCGCCGGGGACAACGAGATCGACGAGATGGAGCTCAGTCTCGAGTCCGAGTGCGTCAAGCTCCTGGCCCTCCAGCAGCCCGTCGCCCGCGACCTCCGCGTCGTCCTGGCCGTCATGCGCATCAACACCACGCTCGAACGCATGGCCGACCTGGCCCGCTCGGTCGCCAAGCGCACCATCAAGCTCGCCAAGATCCCCGCCATCGAATACCCCGACGACGCCCGCGCCATGTGCGACGCCGTCAAGCGCATGGTCTCCGACGCCATCAAGGCCTTCGCCGACAACGACCGCTCGCTCGCCGACCGCGTCCGCTCGGCCGACAAGTATGTCGATGAACGCAACCGCGAGCTCTTCGCCTGGGCCGCCCGGCAGTCCGCCGCGGACCCCGACAACTCCCTCGCCTACATCCACACGCTCGTCGCCGTCCGCGCCATCGAACGCATCGGCGATCTCGCGGCCAACATCGCCGAGGAGATCCTCTTCGCCCTCGACGGCGATGTCGTCCGCCACCAGCCCGCCGCGTCCGCCGACGACACCGCCTGACCACCGCCCCCGGCCGTTCCCCGGCGACCCGCCCCCAGTCCCCGCCAAGGCGGTTTCGTGGCATCCAGTTTTACATAACAGGTATTATCGGCGGTATCCGGGTCGCGGCGGGGGGGTCGGAGGGGGGCGAGTCCAGCGGGGAATCAGCCGTGCCGATGGCTCCCCCTTGTTTCCGATGAACGATTTGGGCATCATGGCGGGACTCGTGTCCGTGACAACCCTGAACAACACCGAACACGCCGCGCACGCCGCGTTCGAGACCGAATTGCACGGTTCGTTCGAAGCGTTGCGCGCCGCGGTCGCGGGGTTGTTCGGCTCGATCCACGCCGATCCCAGGAAGCCGCAGGTGCTCTCGCGCCGGCTGAAGATCAACAAGAACCTGGCGTGGAAGGCGAGCCGGCTCGTCGGCGCTTCGTCGCCGTCGGTGGGCATCCCGCACATCCCCGGCTCATCCGGGCTGGACCTGCTGCTGGGCGCGTTCGAGGGCGCGGGCGCGGCGCCCGAGGCGATCGAGGCGGTGCGCGAGGCGCGCCGGCGGTTCGATGCGTTCATCGAGACGCACGCCGGCGACCGCGTCTCGCTGGACCTCATGCTCGACAGCATGGCCGGCGGCTGGAACTCCGACCGCCTCGAGGTCAGCCGGCGGCTGGCGTATCAGGGCAACTCCGGCATCTGGGGGATTCAGACGCGCGTGCGATTGACGATGACGGTGCTGGCGCCGAGCCGCGACGATCCGTCGCTCGTCGATATGGCGCTCGTCGGCGCGTACATCGATTGCCGCCGCCTGCGCCGCAGCGTCACCTGGCCGATCTTCAAGATCAAGGCGCAGCACGACTCGGGCGCGGAGATCCCGCTGTTCTCCGGCGACACGCTGGACTCCGCCGAGATGGCCGTCGGCGCGACGCGCCTCATCCCGCGGTTCTGTTCGCCGAGCATGCCCGAGGTCCACGCCGTGCGCGACCGGGATGATGTCACCCTCGAGCTCGGCGACGGGCCCGTCGGCAACACCGGCACTTTCGACTGCGTCTTCGGCTCGCTCATGCCGCGGCTGGCCCCCCGCTTCCGCACCGATACCGACTCCGCGGGCCGCATCTACTCCAACATCTCGGTGCCCGCCGAGCGGCTGCTCTTCGATGTCATGGTCCACAAGGACTTGCCCTTCGCCGACAGCCCCGTCGTCGCCGTGTACTCCGGGCTCCGCGACCGCTTCAATCCCGCGGCGGCGCAATCTCTCGACCACGCGCTGCCCATCCAGGAGCGCCTCGAACGCATCGCGCCCGGCACGAGCGCCGACCCCGGCGTACTCGTCCCCCGCCACGCCGAGATCCGCAAGTGCATGATGGAGGCCGGCGGCTGGGACGAGTCCGATTTCACCACGCTGCGGCTGAGCATGCGCTACCCGCCGCTGCCGTCGTTCGTGGTG
>CAZSLT010000294.1:0-2429 GCA_964607595.1 uncultured Phycisphaeraceae bacterium | reverse complement strand
CCGGCCAGTTCATCGGCACACCCGAGTACATGCCCCCCGAGCAGATGGGTGGGGGGGGCGGGGTCGGCGGGGGTGGGGGGGGGGGTGGGGGGGGTGGGGGGGACATCGACACGCGCACCGATGTCTACGCCCTCGGTGTCGTCCTCTACGAACTCCTCAGCGCCTCGCGCCCGATCGACGCCCGCAAACTCTCGCACACCGGCCTGCTCGAACTGCAGCGCGCCATCACCCAGGCCACCTTCCCCCGCCCCAGCGCCCGCGCCGCCTCCATGCCCGCCGACGCCGCGTCCGCACGCCGCGCCACCCCGCCCGCGCTCTCGCGAAGACTCGCCGGCGACCTCGACTGCATCGCCATGCGCTGCCTCGCCCGCGACCGCGACGAGCGCTACGACTCCGTCGGCGCGCTCGCGGCAGACATCCGCCGCCACCTCGACAACGAACCGATCGAGGCCCGACCGCCCAGCGCCCGATACCGCCTCCGCAAGTTCGTCCGCCGCCACCGCGTCGGCGTCGCCGTCGCCGCGGCCTTCGCCATCGTCCTCGTCGCCGGCGCCATCACCATCATCGCCCTCGGCGCCAGCGCGCTCCATCAGGCCAACCGATCCGCGCAGTTCATGAACAAGTTCATCCCCGCACTCGCCGAGATCGACGAGGAAACCTCCCTCGCACGCATCGACTCCGTCAAGGACATGCTCGACATCCTCGCACGCGGCATCGACACCGAGTTCGCCGACTACCCCGACGACCGCGCCGGCCTCCACACCGGCATCGGCCTGGCCTACCTCAACCGACAGCGCGACGAAGAAGCCATCGCACACTTCCGATCCGCGCTCGAAGTCCGCCTCCACGAACGCGGCAGCAACGCCCAGATCGCCGAGGCCGAGCACAACCTCGCCCGCTCCCTCTGGAAGGCGCAGCGATTCGCCGAAGCCCGACCGCTCTACGAGTCATCCATCCGCCGGTTCGAGTCCGCTCGCCGACCCGACGAAGCCCTCATCGCCCGCGGCAAACACCACCTCGCCGCGACCCTCCGCGAACTCGGCGACGCCGACGCCGCCGAACGCGTTTACCTCGAAGCGCTCGAACTCCGGCGACGCGCCCACGGCGACAGCCACCCCGACTACGCCGAAACACTCTTCGGGCTGGCGCTGCTCCACCGCGCCCAGGGCAAGTTCGACGCCGCGATCGACGAATGCCGCCGCGCGCTCGCCATCATCGAGCCCCTCGCCGTCGGCGACACCGACATCCGCCTTCTCCGTGTCCGTCAGGAGATCGCGGCCATCGAGTCAGACATCGCCGCGCAGCCGTGACAACAATCATCCGCCCATCTGCGGCGCATCGAAGCATTCCGTCGAAGCCCAGTTCGACAGCACCTCGTTGAGATCGTCAACATCCACGAACCCATCCCCCGTCACATCGCCCAGCGCGTTCGGCGGCACAGGCCCGTTCCAGTTGCTCAGCACCGCGTTCAGGTCATCAACATCCACAATGCCGTCGAGAGTCGCATCGCCGGGGCACGGCGGGAACACCACGCCCTGCATCTCGATCTCGTAATCACCGATCAGCGGCAGCCCGTTCCAGTCCACCAGCGAACTCAGACCGCCCGCCCCGTCCGGCCCCGACACCTCGAACAACCCGCCGATGTTGAAGATCGGACCGCCGCCCGACACCGGCACATGGTCCGGCCCCGACACCGCGATGTAGTAAATCCCCGGCTGCAGGATCATCACACCCGTCGCGTCCGTGGACTCATTGCCCATCTGCGAGAACGGCCCTGTCATCGTCCCGTCGTCGTTGGCCAGCAGCCCGAAGCCCTGGTGATCGAACAGCCACAGGTGCGTGTCGAACCCCATCCCCGTCTGCGGCGCCACCGTCCGCGCCGCGAACAGGTTCGGGAAGCGGATGTAAATCCGGTACACATCCACGAAGTCGCCATTGATCGGCACCCCGCTGACCATCGTGCCGTCCAGCCGACCCTTGATCTTCCCCATCCCCCCCGCGCCGAACGGAACCTCCGCCGTCGCCGTCGTCTTGCCCGCCTCGCCCGTCTCGCACCACACCGGCCCCGCCGCCGCGCCCGGCGCGATCAGCGCGACCACAAGCAAGGACCACCAACGGTGTGCCATCCGCTTCATCACTTCTCTCCAACGATCGAGGCCCCCAACAAACCCCAATCGACACGAGCGCCCGTCTCGTTCAATATAGACCCGGCCTCGCCCCGCGCACCGTCAATTACCCGCGAATCCGACCTTCCCGCGCCCTCTCTGGCCCGCGCCACCACGCCGCACCCGGGTCCGCCCCCCGTTCCGAGCCCGCCGGGCGTGTATGATGACCCCAGCCGCGGGCGTAGTTCAGCGGTAGAACGTCAGCTTCCCAAGCTGAATGTCGCCGGTTCGATTCCGGTCGCCCGCTTTGCGTCACCGAGCGCC
>CAZSLT010000293.1:0-2437 GCA_964607595.1 uncultured Phycisphaeraceae bacterium | reverse complement strand
CGATGCCCCGGGCGATGATGTCCACGGGGCGGGTGCGCTTGGTGCGGATCTCCGGACCGCCGTCGATGGCCTGGCCGAGCGGGTTGACGACGCGCCCGAGCAGTTCCTCGCCGACTGGGACTTCCAGCAGGCGCCCGGTCGAGGTGACGGTGTCGCCCTCCTTGACGGTGAGATAGTCGCCGTAGATGACCGCGCCGACGGTGTCGAGCTCGAGGTTGAAGACCTGGCCCATGACCGAGCCGGAGGCCGTCTGAAACTGAAGCATCTCGCCGGCCATGGCGTTGGCCAGGCCGTAGATGCGGGCGATGCCGTCGCCGACTTCGATGACGCGGCCGACATCGGAGACCTCCAGCGCGGCCGAGTACTGCTGGATTTCGTGCTTGATGACGCTTGTGATCTCGTCGGTCTTGATCTTCATCGGTGTGGCTCGTGTGGGAGTTGTCGGTTGCGGTGAATGATGCCGCGGCGCGTCACGCGGGGGCGACGCGGCGGATCGCGGATGAAATTACCCTTCGAACGCCTTGTTGAAGCCCTCGCGCAGTCGCGAGGCGCCGTCCTTGGAGAGCGTCTCCCTCATGCGGCGCAGACGCGTGGCGATGGAGGCGTCGACCATGCGGTCGCCCACCTGCATGCGGATCCCCCCCACCATCGCAGGGTCGGTGTAGGTGTAGACGACCGGCTCGCGCCCCAGCGCTTTTTGGAGACTGTCGCGGATGCCCGTGAGCTGATCCTTGGGGATGGGGTGACGCGTGTAGAGATCGACCTCGATCCGCCCGAAACGCTCCTGGACCATGTGCTCGAACGCCGAGGCGATCGGCAGCAGGCGCGAGAGTCGCTCCTTGCGATTCAGGATGTTCAGGAAGTCGAAGAGCAGCGGCGAGACGCGCCCCTTGAAGATCGCGGCCAGCGAGCGCTCGCGGTGGGCGGTCGGGATGATTCTTGAAGCGAGGAACTCAGAGAGCTGCGGGCTCTCGCGCGTCAGTTCGACGAGTTCGTCCATCTCGCCCGAGAGCGCCTCGAGGCGCTGGCGCCCCTCCGCGCCGCCGCCCTCGCTCTCGGCGAGCTGGAAGAGCGACTCGGCGTAGACCTTGTCGAGCGCTTCGGGATGTGCGTCGAAGAGTGGCATGGACGATCAGCTCCGGGCGTAGTCGCGGGTGAACTCGGCGATGGACTCTTCCACCAGGCGGCGCTGGTCCTGCTCGTTGACCTCGCGCTGCAGGATCCTGGAGGCGACGGTCGTCGCCAGGGTCGCGGCCTCGTTGTAGAGATCGTTCACCGCGGCGCGCTTGGCCGCGTCGATCGAACGAAGCGCCGACTCGCGCATCTTGACGATCTCTTCCTCGGCGCGGGCCTTGTTATCCGCCGCCAGACGGACCTGCTCGGCCTTGACCTGATCGATCATCCGCTGCGCCTCGGCCCGGGCCTCGGAGAGCGAACGCTCGTATTCCTTGAGCGCGGTGTCCGCGGCCTTGCGGGCGTTCTCGGCGGCCTCGATCTCGCCGCGAATCTTGTTCTCGCGGTCGGACAGGCCCTGCGAGATCTTGGGCCAGGCCGTCCGGCTGAGCACGAAGAACGCGATGCCGAAGACGAGGATCGCCGCGGCGAACTGGAACGGGTTGACATGCTCGACGGGCGTCGTGCCGGCCTCTGCGGCCAGCACCGGGGCCGTGCAGCCCAGGAGCGCGACGGCGGCGGTCGGGAGCGTGCGGATGGTCATGATCGGTTCACTCCGGCGGTGTGGTCGACGCGACGATGCGGTCGGCGCGGGGGCGGGGGCGGTCGGGCGACCACCGCGGCCCCCGCGCCGCGCGGGGGTTGGATGGAGTCGGTTTCAGGCGAGGAGGGCCAAGAAGCCGCCGAGGATCGCGAAGAGGGCGGCGCCTTCGACCAGGGCCGCGGTGATCAGCATGTTCGTGCCGATCGTGCCGGAGGCCTCGGGCTGGCGGGCCATGGCCTCGACGGCCGAGCCGCCGATGCGGCCGATGCCCAGACCGGCGCCGCAGGCGCCCAGGCCGGCGGCCAGACCGGCGCCGATGCCCTTGATGGCGCTGTGCTCGGCCTTGAGGAGCTGGGTCGCCTGCGCGAGCTGCTCCTCGGTCATGATGTCCTCGGGAGCGCCGTGCGCGACGGAGGTGAGGAAGAGGGCGGCGGCGCCAGCGGCGATGCCGAAACCGATCATGGACTTGATCTTCATGACTTGCATTACTCCGGGTGCTGGGGCGCCGAACGGTTCGACGCGGGGTGAGTGTCTGTGACTGACGAAACCGGTCGGAGCGGTTCACCGCGCCGACCAACATTGGACTGTCCGGTTTACGCGACCATCGGGACGGCGGCGTCCCGGCTCATCGGGTGGTCGTGGTCGTGCTCCTCGGCGCCCTCGTGATCATCGTGGTGATGATGCTCGAGCTGGGCGATGAAGAGCGTCGTGAGGAACATG
>CAZSLT010000292.1:0-2465 GCA_964607595.1 uncultured Phycisphaeraceae bacterium | reverse complement strand
GGGTCGAGGATCTTGGCGAAGAGCATCACTGACCAGATGTTCCCCGAGCGGTCCTTGCCGTTGCCATTGATGCCGCCGGCCGCCTCGGTGTCGTTGTTGGCGTCCAGGACCTCGGGAACCGGGTACGACTCCTTGTGATCCTGGGCGAAGCCGACAAAGCCCTGATGCGTCGCTCGGATGTTCGCGGCGTCACGCACCTGCCAGGCCGACTTGCGGGCCCGGGCGAGCGCCGGAAGCAACAGGCCGATCAGCAGCGCGATGATCGAAACGACCACCAGAAGCTCCACGAGCGTGAAGCCGCGCTTTCTCAGATTCGTCATGACTCAAGTCCTCCCGCTGGGGGGTGAAGTGCTCTCGATGGAGATACGGAAGGGGTCGCCCGGCGGTTTCACCGGGCGACCCGAGAGTTCTGCGATCGCCGCGACTCCGCGGCGGAAAAGGCCTCAGGTGCCGCCGTCGACCCACACCGCCGAGCCGGGGGCCAGCATCTGGTCGGTGATCGGCTGGGTGACCGTCAGGCCGGACTTGAAGACACGCAGGTACGCGTTCTTGCGGGAAGTGGCCAGGCTGCCGGAAGCGCCCTCGTTCCGCTCATCGACGAAGAGGTTGTCGAGCTGGTTGATCGGGTTGGCGGTCGTGCGGTCCACGAAGGTCACCGCCTCGGGGTTGGGCTGGGTCATGAATTCGGCGTGGTTGTCACCGAAACCGATGTTGCCCTGCCAGCGGGTGCCGGTGCCGTGGACGCGGATCGACTCCGAGCCCTGGCCGGTCGGGCCGGCGACGAGGTCCCAAGAGTCACCAGCGGGCGGAGTGGTATTGCCCTGATAGACCGGGCCGCGATTGCCGAGCACGGCCTGGGAGGACGACACATTGAACACCCAGTTGCCGCGCCGGGCGCCGGCGGGCGGGATGTGCGCGTAGGAGTTGTTGGAGATTCCGGTGGTGCCGACGGCGGCGCCGGTGGGGCTGACATCGACGGGCGAACCCTTGAACGCCGGATCGTAGATCGCCTTGGAAGGGACCTGCGCCGTGTTCGGGTCGATGTACTGGTAGTTGTCGGCGACGCGGACCTGGCCCGGGTCGGACGGGGCGACCATCATCTCGGGGGTGAGGATCTTGGCGAAGATCATGAGGGACATGATCGCGCCGGTGCGGTTCTTGGACTGGGTCGCGACGGGGCCGGACTGCTCGGTGTCGTTATTGAAGTCGACCGAGGTCGGCAGCGGGTAGGTCTGGTCGTTGTCGTTGGCCCAGGTAATGAACCCCTGCATCACGCCGCGGACATTGGCCATGTCCTTGACCTGAAGGGCGTTCTTACGGGCGCGGCTCAGGGCCGGCAGAAGGATGCCGATGAGCAGCGCGATGATCGCGATCACTACCAGCAGCTCGACCAGCGTGAATCCGCCGGAACGGCGCTTATGGAACATTGACTTCATCATTGGGTGAAACTCCACTTGCTCGCGGGAAGTGCGAACCATACCGCATCCCGCAGGTTGTTGACCGAAGAACACTTCGCTCGCACGCCGGTCCGGAGGGACGCGGCGCGGGAATCGACAACATTGGTCCCGGCCGGGCTCGGGGGCTATGCCGGGGTAGGCCACTCCCTTTGTCGGGGACGGCCTGGTCGGATTGTCAACGGGAGGGTCCCAGCCGGGAATCGCGGGAATCATCGGCATGAGATCAGTGCATCTACTTGCCGCGAACCGGGTTGAGTCTTCCGTCAGGAATCGGATATCCGAAACGGTACGATACCGGGGGAGATACGCATGTCAATGGGCCCGGTTCCCGGTTTCCCACCCGACCCGGCCCCAAGACCCCAAAATCCCCCGGACACCCGCACCCACCCTCAAGCCACCCGGAGCCCCCGCGATGCCCGATCTCGAAAAGCGTCTGACCGACCTCGGCCTCGTGCTCCCCGACGCCCCGGCGCCCGTCGCCAGCTACATCCCGGCCGTGGCCGTCCACTCCGGCACCCTCGTCTTCATCAGCGGGCAGCTCCCCTTCCGGTCCGGCGGGCTCATCGCCCGCGGGCGCGTCCCGGACCAGGTCCCCATGGAGACCGCCCAGCAGTGCGCGCGCCAGTGCGTCATCAACGGGCTCGCGGCACTCAAGCGCGAGATCGGCTCCTTCGAGCGCTTCCGGCGCGTCGTCCGTCTCGGCGTGTTCGTGAATGCGCCCTCCGGCTTCGCCGATCACCCCAAGGTCGGCAACGGCGCGTCGGACCTGCTCGTCGAATTGCTGGGGGACGACGGGCGTCACGCTCGCGCGGCTGTGGGCGTGGCGTCGCTCCCGCTGGATGCGCCGGTGGAGATCGAGTTCACTTTCCTGGTGGATTGAGAAGGCCACGGGTCGCGCTGGGGGATTCGCGAGACCCCCCTCCGTCACAACTTCGTTGTGACACCTCCCCCGATGGGGATCGGGGGAGGGCGCGGGAATTGACTCGGCGGCTCGATGCTTCGGTGCTT
>CAZSLT010000291.1:292-2492 GCA_964607595.1 uncultured Phycisphaeraceae bacterium | reverse complement strand
CATGCTCGCCGAACTCGACATACCGGCGCGACTTCTCCATCACCATCTCGGCCACCTGCACATGCCGCGCCGAGTCCTCGTCGAAGGTCGAGGCGATCACCTCGACCTCGTCCACCGTGTTCCGCCGGAAATCCGTCACTTCCTCGGGCCGCTCGTCGATCAGCAGCACGATGATCTTCACCTCGGGATAATTCTTCGAGATCGCCTGCGTGATCTTCTGCAGAATCACCGTCTTGCCCGTCCGGGGCGGCGCCACGATCAGCCCGCGCTGCCCGCGACCGATCGGCGTCACCAGGTCGATGATCCGCGTCTCGATCACATCCGGCTCCGTCTCCAGCACGAACCGCTGGAACGGGTGCAGCGGCGTCAGGTCCTCGAAGATCGGCAGCGTCCGCACCGACTTCGGGTCCTTCCCGTTCACCGTGTCGATCCGCAGCAACGCGAAGAACCGCTCGCCCTCCCGCGGCTGACGAATCGCCCCCTCGACCACCATCCCCTTGCGCAGCCCGAAACGGCGAATCAACGCCGGCGCGACATAGATGTCATCCGGCGACGCCAGGTACGACTGCTCCGGCGAACGCAGGAACCCGAACCCCTCGGGCATCACTTCCAGCGTCCCCTCGCCGAACATCACCGGGTTCTCGGCCGCACGCTTCTTGAGAATCTCGAAGATCAGTTCCTGACGCGGCAACTGGTGGAAATCCTCCAGCCCGTCCTTCGTCGCGAACTTGTGCAGATCGCCGATGTTCATCCGCTGCAACTGCGTCACATGCAGCGCGTTCTTGCTCGCGTCCTTGTAGGCCTTGGACGAGGCGAACTCCTCCAATGCCGCGGCCTCGCGGTCCAGCTCCTCGTCGTTCGGCAGCACCGCCGACGGAATCCCCGACCGGCCGTAGTAATGCCCGCCGCCGCCACCGCCGCCGCTGATCGGCCCGCCCGGCGCGCCCGGACGACGCTTCTTCTTCTTTTTCTTGCGGCGCTTGCCGCCGGGACCGTACCCGCCGCCCTGGTACCCATAGTCGTCATCGCCCCCGCCGCCGCCACCACCCCCGCCCTGGTTGTGCCCGCCGCCGCCCTGATGGCCACCGCTGGGTCCACCGCCCCCGCCGCCATTGGGGCGCGGGCCGGAATGCTGCTGCGGACGCTGCTCCTGCCGCTCCGGGCGCGGCTCCGAACGCTCGGCGCGTTCGGGACGCGCCTCTTGGCGCTCGGCGCGTTCGGGTCTCGCCTCTTGCCGCTCGGTTCGCTCGGCGCGCTCGGGCCGCGCCTCTTGCCGCTCGGTTCGCTCCTGCCGCTCGGCCGGACGGGGTGTCGCGGCACCGGCGTCCTCGGCGGCGCGGGCCGCGGATCGGCCCCGCCCGCGACGCGGCTCGCCTGCGGTGCTCGGCTCGCGTTCAGATCCGCTGTGATCGGGCTCGGCCGTCGTCGAAGTGCTCTTGGGCATGTGGTCTCTCGGAATGGGTTCGCACGCGGACGCGGCGAACGGGCGATGAGCGATCGGGGTCCGGGCGGACCGTGAAGATCAAGGGAGTCGCAGCCGTCTCATTGAATGAATGGTGTCGTTGGGGCTGGACGAGTGGGGATGAGGAAGATCCAAACGCGTCGTGGTGTGGTTCGTCCCCACGCCGCCGGACGCCGCCACCCCCGCGATGCGGGATCATGGCGTCTGACTTCGCGTAGAGAGTGACGGGCAGGGGGGGATGCGGGGATCACCGGCCGCCAGCCGGCTCCTCACGCCCGGTGAGTATAGCAAAGAGTCGGCTCACGGCCTCCCTGAGTTCATCAATCGTCCCGTTGTTCGGGATCTGAAAGTCCGATCGCCGACGCTTTTCCTCGACCGGCATCTGCGCAACCTCCCGCCGCGCCATCTCCCCGGGGGGCCACCCCCGCCCGGCCACCCGTGCCGCCCGCACCTCGGGCGTGCTGTCGATGAACAGGACCGCGTCGCACGAGGCGTCCAGCCCCGCCTCAAAGAGCAGCGGCGCATCGAGCACGATCCCCGGCGCCCCGGCCCGTTCCGCCTCGCCCCGCGCGCCCTCGCGCGTCCGCCACACCAGGGGGTGAACCAGTTTCTCCAGCCGCACGCGGCACGCCTCATCCCCGAACACCACCCGCGCCACCGCCGCCCGATCCACGCGCCCGCCCGCGTCGATCATGCCGATGCCCCACCATTCGATCAGGGGTTGACCGAGCCCAGGAC
>CAZSLT010000291.1:0-282 GCA_964607595.1 uncultured Phycisphaeraceae bacterium | reverse complement strand
ACGCACCTCCGGTGAGTCCAGCGCCGTCCGCGCCTCGGCGTCGAAGTCGATGGCCACGCATCCCAGATCCGCCAGGCAACGGGCCGCGGCCGACTTGCCCGACCCGATCCCCCCCGCCAGCCCCAGCACGAAGGGGCGTGGCAACGGTGTCGGCGCCGGGCTGTGCTTCTGGCCGCTGGTCATCGCGCCGAATCCTACGAAACCCCGCCGCGTCGGGCAGGCGGATGGGGCGGGAGGCGGGGGCGGGGGTATAGTGCCCGCAGGGGGATGCAGGGGCGGTAG
>CAZSLT010000290.1:0-2552 GCA_964607595.1 uncultured Phycisphaeraceae bacterium | reverse complement strand
GATCCGCTTGTACTTGATCTCCTTGGTCGAGCCGGCCACATGCACCGACCCGAACTTCTTGGCCTCCTTGATCGCGTCCGAGGCCCACTTGCCCGTGTCGAAGTAGTCCGCCGTCTTGCCCGCCGGCAGGAACGACATCGGGATCATCGCCGTCTGCAGCGTCGCGCCGCCCTGCAGGAACAGAATCCGGTAGTTGCCCGGGATGTTGCCGACATCGCGGCAGTCCTGCTCGGCCTCCGCCAGAATCCGATCGAAGTACGGCCCGCGGTGGCTCAGTTCCAGCACGCCCATGCCGGAGTCGAAGATGTTCCAGATGTCCTTCTGCGCCTGCTTGAGCACCGGCTCGGGAAGAATCGCGGGGCCGGCCGAGAAGTTGTAGACGCGATCGCTCATGGGTCTGTTCCTCAGTGTCGTGGGGCGCCCCGCAACCCCCCCGGCGCGGGTGGCTTGCTGGTGCGTTTAAAGATGACGGTGAGATCGACCGACAGCACATCCGCCGATCCCTTGTTGATCCGATCCATGACCTCCCGGTCCGGCTCAGCGCCGAGCTGGATCCGGGCGCACGCGGCCTTGCCGCCCTCGAAGATCACATTGTCCATCTCCTCGATATTGATCCGCGCGCTGCCCAGCGCGCCGATCACATGCGCCAGCACCCCCGGCTTGTTCAGGTGACGCACCACCAGCATCCGCGTGGCGCTCGTCTTGGCGATGTGGTTCACCACATTCGGGATCTCGCCCGTCTCCTTGTAGGTGCGGATCACCCGCACCGTCTCGTCCGAGATCGCGTCCTGCGCCTGATCGGTGGAGGCCCCGATGTGGTGCGTGCCGTACACGCCGGGGGCCGACGCGACCGCCGACTTGAACTCCTTGTCGCTCGGCCCCGGCTCGTTCATGAAGACATCCAGCCCGGCGCGGACGCCGCGCTTCTGCACCGCCTCCAGCAGCGCCGCCTCGTCCACCACCGAGCCGCGGCTCGTGTTGATGAAGATCGCACCCGGCCGCAGCGCCTCGATGAACGCCCGGTCGATCAGCCCCTCGGTCTCCTTGTTCGACGCGACATTCACCGTCACCACATCCGAGACCTTCGCGACCGCCGTGGGCGAGGGGTACGCGGCCACACCGAGTTCCTTCGCCTTCGCCTCCGTCAACGAGCGCGACCAGCAGGCGATGTCCATCCCGAACGCCCGGCCCCGTTTGATGATCTCCATCGCGATGTTGCCGGTGCCGATCACGCCGAGCGTCCGCCCGTACAGGCCGCGCGCCTTGGAGTATTCCTTCTTGTTCCACTTGCCCTGGCGCAGCTCGATCACCTGATCGGGGATGCGCCGGTCGGCGCTGAGGATCAACCCCCACGCCAATTCCGCGACCGCCACCGAGTTCTTGCCGGGGCAATTCGCCACGAACACGCCGCGCGCCGATGCCGCGGGCATGTCGATGTTGTCCACCCCCGCGCCGGCCCGCACCACGAGCGACAGCTTCTTGGCGGTCTCGAACACCGCCGCACGAACCTTCGTCGAGCGCACAACCAGCACATCCGGGTCGGACTTCTGCACCAGCGACGGCAGATCGTCCGGCGAGGTGTCGGGGTTCGACTCCACCGTCAGCCCGAGCGAACGCAGCGCATCGATCCCGGACTGCTGGAACTTGTCGGCGATGAGAACCTTCAAGGTATGAACTCCGCGTGAGTCGGTGAAACTGTCCCGGCCGTCCGGGCTACGGATCTTCCGTGTCAGCGATTCTACGATGGAGCGACGAAAGGCGTTTGGGCCGAATCGCCTTTGTTTCTTCGGTCAACCCCGGCCTTTCGAGGGGTTCCGCCTTTCAATCAAGGGTGTGGACCAGCAGCCCCGACCGCAGCTTCGGCTCGAACCAGGTGCTCTTGGGCGGCATGATCTGCCCCGCGTCCGACACCCGGATGATCTGATCCACCGTCGTCGGGTGCATCGAAAACGCCACCGCCGCCTTGCCCGAGTCCACCAGCTTTTTCAGCGCGCCCGGCCCGCGGATCCCGCCCACGAAGTCAATACGCTTGTCCTTGCGGATGTCCCCGATCCCCAGCATCGGCGACAGAATCCGATCGTACAGCAGCACATAATCCAGACTCCCGATCGGGTCGCTCTTGTCGATCGAGCCCTCCGGCAGCTCGATGTTCCACCACTTCCCGTCCAGGTACATGCAGAACGAACCCGTGCTCCGCGGCGTCGGATCGATCTCCGGCGTCACATGCGCGATGGCGCCGATCCTGTCCAGCAGCGCCGTCGGCGTCAGCCCGTTCAGATCTTTCACGACCCGGTTGTACGGAAGAATCGTCAGCGCACTGGCCGGGAACAGCACCGTCAGGAACCAGTTGTACTCCTCATGGCCGGTGTGCTTGGGATTGTCCGCCCTGCGCACCGCACCCGCCCGCGCCGCGCTGGCGCTGCGGTGGTGCCCGTCGGCGACATACGCCGCGGGCAGTTTCCCGAACGCCTTCACATACGCGCCCGCGTCCGCCGCCATCCACACCGTGTGCCGCACGCCGTCCACCGCCGTAAAGTCGTACAGCGGCGCGC
>CAZSLT010000289.1:0-2585 GCA_964607595.1 uncultured Phycisphaeraceae bacterium | reverse complement strand
AGGCCGAGCAGGCACAGTTACAGGAAGCCAAGGAAGAGATCGCCACCGCGACCGCGGCGCCGACAACCGTCACTCAGGACAATGCGCCGGTCCCATCCGGCTCGGAGTCCGGCCGTGTCAGCAGTGATAAAGCGTCCGAAGAACGCACCAAGGAAAGAACGAGTCTCACGCGGGACGAGGCCTACAACAATCTGACCAGCGAGGCGTGGCGCGAGGCCGCGGAGTTCCTTGAGCGGCAGAAGCAGAAGCCCACCGGCGTCCGCTTCATCGAGATTGTCGGGGGCATGCCCCCGCCGACGATGTCGCAGGTCCGCGACTATCTCGGCGGCACGGTCATCGGCATTTTCGCGTCCGTCTCGCTCATCGGCGTCTTCGGCTTCCAGTTGTTCCTCACCGCGTTCTTCTTCTTCTTCATCTCCTCCGGCTACGACCGCGTCATCCGCTTCATCGAGAATCTGCTGCCCCGCAAGCACCGCGACCGCACCGTCGATCTCGCCCGCAAGATGGACCTCGTCATCGCCGGCTTCGTCCGCGGCCGGCTCGTCATCGCCGTGATCCAGGCCGTCATCTTCAGCATCGCGTACCTCGCCCTCGGCGTGCCCGCGGGCATCGTCCTCGGGCTGGTCGTCGGCATCCTCTCGATCGTCCCCTACCTCGCGCTCATCGGCATCCCGATCTCGATCCTGCTGCTCTTCCTCGACGGCCCGAACTCCGGCCTCCGCTCGGAGTGGTGGTTCATGCTCTTCGCGCCGATCGCCGTGTACTTCATCGTGCAGGCGCTCGACGACTATGTCTGGACCCCCATGATCCAGGGCAAGAGCACCGGCCTCGACACGCCGACCGTCCTCTTCGCCTCCATCGCCGGCGGCGCGCTGGCCGGCTTCTACGGCCTGCTCATCGCCATCCCGGTCGCGGCGTGCGTCAAGATCCTCGTCCAGGAGGTCGTCTGGCCCCGCTTCAAGGCCTGGCGCGAGGGCAAGGCCGAAGACCCGCTCCCGCTCGGGGGCGGGGAGTAGGGGGGGTTGTGCCGAGGATTCAAACGACCAACCGCAAGGGTTTGAGAAGGCGATTACAACTCGCATTCGCGGCTTTGATGGTATCGCTCACAGCCGTCATGGCATCATGGTCGCTTCCGACGATCCAATTCTCGCAGTACACAAAGAGCATCGTTGCAAGACAAAAGAGTTCCGGATTTTCGATTGAGATACTTCCTGTTGAGGAGCGAGTTTTTGATGAAGAGCTGGTCCAATTCGTTGTGTATCGAGGATCAGTTGCTTCACTTGGTCCTCCGCTCCAGGTGAGAATGATTCTGCAGGCCCGAGCGATCGAGGAAAACCTTCAACGGGCCAATGTGCAAAGAGATGAATTGGCTGATCTGATCGCCGCCGACCTCAAAGGGCAGTTTTCCTCACAAGAGATCCTACAGGTGTTGAGAGTTCGCACTCCCTTGAATAAGGATGAGTGGTGGATTCCCGGCATCCTTGGGTGGATGGCGATGCTCACTGCTGCCGTATGTGGAGGGCTCGCGATTCTGACCGCGAACCGCGCGAGACGGGCATTGACTCGATTGAATCGATGGCGATCCGGCCCGCCCTTCCCCTGCCCCGCATGCGGCTACGACATCGGCCGCGCACATTCACCATGCCCCGAGTGCGGGACAGCGATCGCCTTCGATCGCGACTGATGGGGGGTGTGATGCTCCCTCCCCCGCCGCCATCGGCGGGATGGCACAGGGCGCACGGTCAAGACCGCCAGCCCGCCAAAGTCATGGGGGGTTTGGCGGTGGCGGTCTTGGCGGGGAACCCCGTCCGATCCCCGACCGCGCCCGAACTCGACCCCCGTTTGTCGGGTCGGAAGCCCGCTGGCGGGGCCTCCATAAGAGTAAAGATCCTTATTATATGTTCATGGGCAAGCAGAACGAGGGAAGGGTCATCCTCACGCTCGTTCCCCGCCAACCCCCCCTACACCGCCAACTCGCCAACCCCTTTGACCCCTTGGCGGTCTTGGCGGGCAGGTGTGATCCTTGCACCCACCACCCCCCAGCATTGGTGGGTGCAGTTGAGGAATCCCCAGCCGTCAGTCGCTGTGCGACCAATCTCTAATCCAAGCGGCGGAAGAAGGTTCCCTCTCCCCTTCGGGGAGAGGATGTCACGAACGAAGTGAGTGACAGGTGAGGGGTTCCTTTTCATAATCCGTCCATGCCACGCCGACCCAACATCGATCGGGCGCGTGAACTCCGACGCGATCAATCTCCGCCGGAGGGCATCCTCTGGTCGCGGCTCCGCGACCGTCGGCTCGACGGAATCAAGTTCCGTCGGCAGCATTCAATCGGCCCGTACATCGCTGATTTCTTCTGTCCCGATGCGATGCTCATCGTCGAGATCGACGGGAAGACTCATCTGCATCCCGACGCCGCGGCACACGATTTGCAACGAGATGCGTACTTGAAACGAGAGGGGTATGTCGTGCTGCGTATCGGCGCGGCGGACATCATCAAGAATATCGCGGGTGTCTTGCAGCGGATTCATCAAGCGGTAAATCAACCCATGAAGGGTTGATCACCCCTCACCTGTCTCGCTTCGCTC
>CAZSLT010000288.1:0-2626 GCA_964607595.1 uncultured Phycisphaeraceae bacterium | reverse complement strand
CGGCGGGCGGCCAGGAGGCCGCAGAAGCCGAGCAGCGCCGCGCCCGAGGGCGCCGGGACGCTGTACATGACGAAGCCGGCGAGCTGGCCGTCGGTGGTCAGGCCGTAGCCGACGATGTCGTTGTTGTTGTTGATCTTCTCGGCGCTCAGGAGGATCTCCCACTCGGTCTGGTTGGGGTCCAGCAGCGTGTTGAGGTCGATCATCTGGCCGCTCATGTAGACCCACGCGCGGTTGAGCATCACGAAGTCGTCATCGGTCGCGGTGCCGACGATCACGCCCAGGTCGTTGATGTCGTAGCCCTCGCTGGTCTCGTACCCCGGCAGCGAGCCGAGCGTCGTCACGGTGTTGTCGTGGTCGAGATTGAAGATGCAGGCGTTCCACGGCCCGCCCTGCGGCGTCGCCGAGTGGCCGATGACCACGCCCGCGTTGTTCACCGCTTTGGCCTGCGCGAAGAGGAACCCCTGCGGGCTGATCTGGCTCGAGGTGTACCCGCCCTGCCCGTCGGGGATCGCCAGGTGGGCGTCGTCGGGGTCGCCGAAGAAGAAGGATGAGCCGACCACGGCGCCGTCGTTGTTGACGCCGTAGTTGGCCCCGCCCATGTAGCCCTGGATGGTGCCGGCGCTGATGCCCGTGCCCGGCCCGCTCCAGACGAAGCCCTTGGCGAAGCCGGGGTTGATCGAACCCTGGCCGACGACCATGCCGCTGGCGTTGATGTCCCACGCGACGGAGTTGCCGACGGCGTTCATGTCGTCGCCGAGGTTGGTCATGCCGCCGTTGTGCCAGAGCATCGCGTCGCGCGCAAACTCGCCGGTGTCGGAGAAGCCGACGATCTGGTTGTTGTTGTTGATGGAGTACGCGCCGGACTCACCGGTGACGGCGCCGAGGTCGGTGGGCACGCCGTTGATCCAGACGACGGCGTGGAGTGCCGCGTCGTTCTCGGTCGCGGCCTGGCCCACCACCCAGCCGTTGTCGTTGATGCCGAAGCCCTGCGAACTGGTGCCGCCGAGGGTGGGCAGGCGGAGGATGCTCGCCCCTCCGAGCGCCGTGCCGCTGACCGCCATCAATCCGAGCACCCCGACCGTCCACCCCGCTGTGTTCTTCTTCGTGCTTCCCACCATGTCCCTCGCTCCTTCGGAGAAATCTGAGTGTGTTTCCCGGATCAGCCATTGACCCGGTTTCTGTTCTGAGAACAATATTGAGATCAATCGCCCAGTCAAGCCCGACGCCGGACCGTCATGCCAAAGAACTCAAAAACATCCAGCCCCCCCATTCCCCCGTCCCCGCCGCACCCCCCGCCACCGACGGAGGCCGCGCCGGGCGGGGAGCGTCGTTCGGCTATCGTCCGAGTCATGGCCGACCCGGGGAAGATCCAGACCCGCCGCAAGGGGCGGCATCCCCGCAACGGCTCCGTGCCCGCGCTGACCGAGAAGGACCTCGATCAGGCCTCGCGGATCGCGACGCGCTTGCGGGCCGAGCTGCAGCGGGTCGTCCGCGCGCTGCCCGAGAGCGCCCGGTTCGCCAGCGGGATGGCGCGGCATCTCGGCGTGGTGCGTCCCACCTGTCAGCGGATCGTCTCGGTGCTCGAGGACCCGGAGCCGGATGTGTCGGCGCTGGTGCGGCTGCCGGGCGTGAAGGGGATCGAGCAATTTCTGGATGCCTGCCGCGAGAAGGGCGTGAGCCCGCGCGCGGTGGACCTCGCCGAGGCCGCGACGAGTCAGTTCGATGCGTACCTGGACGCGGTGGGGGGGAGCCAGCGTCACCTGGCCGAGCGTCTGCGTGCGACGATCGCGCCGTCGCAGCGGTCGGAGGCGGGTGCGGAGCGGGTGCGTGAGTCGCTGTTCGAGTCCGCGGCGATGGTCACGGGCCGTCGCTGCGATGTCTCGCTGAGCATGTATATCTTTCGCGCGATCGACGGCGAGGCGCGGATGCTCGAGCGCGCGCTGGCGCACGGTCTGATCGCCAGCGAGGTGCGCCCCGGCGGGATGCCGATGGTGCTGTCGTCGGGCAACACGCTGCGGTTCGATCAGCCGGACGGCCCGGCGCGGCTGCTCGATGATGAGCCGGCGATGGGGCGCACGACCTCGGCGATTCTGGCCCCGTTCACGACGCACCCGCTGCCGACGGTGACTTCACGAGGCGAGCAGGGCAAACTGGTGCAGGTGATCGACCCCGACACGCTGGACTCAACGGCGGTTCTGGATGTCGTGCTGGCCGAGCGGTCGCGGCATCCGTTCCTCGATGAGCAGGGCGACCCGACGCTCAACGAGGTCTGGACGCTCGTGAACTGCCCGACGCGGCACCTGATCTTCGAGGTGTATCTGGATGAAGCGCTGGAGCGCGCGTTCCGGCCCTCGGTGGACGCCCAGCAGTGGTACCCGAATCTCTCGAGCCCGGGCGACGACCGCTGGATCACCCGATACCCGGGGCGTCCGACGCTGCAGATGCTGGGACGCGGCAGCGCCGGCGCGACGCCTTCGCCCGGCGCGTACCCGCGTCACGGCGAGTTGACGCGGTATTTCTTCGAGCGGCTGAGTCTCGACCCCGGTCGGTACTTCGGGTTCCGCTGCGAGGTGCGGTATCCGATCTGGCGCGCCGGGTACCGGATGCAGTTCGAGCCGGTGGGGGG
>CAZSLT010000287.1:0-2634 GCA_964607595.1 uncultured Phycisphaeraceae bacterium | reverse complement strand
TCGCGCTCAAAATGGATTACCCCACGCTCCAGGAGGAGCGCTACATCGTCGCCCAGAGCGAGGAGATCACCGCCCGCACCGCCGAGGTCCGCCCGCTCTTCGACGGCCACGAACTCGTCCGCCTCCGCCGCGCCATCGGTCGCGTCCCTGTGAGCGAGCATGTCGTCGAATACGCCGTCTCCCTCGCCCGCGCCACACGACCCGCAGACGCCTCCTGCCCCGACGCCATCAAGCGATACATCGGCTGGGGCGCCGGACCGCGCACCGGACAGGCCCTCATCCTCGGCGCCCGTTGCCTCGCGGCACTCGAAGGCCAGCCCACCCCCGGCGCCGACCATGTCCGCCGCATCGCACCCGCCGTCCTCCGACACCGGCTCGTCCTCAACTACACCGCCAGCGCCGAACGGATCGGCACCGACGAGGTCCTCGAGCGTCTCGTCCGGAGCATCCCCCAGCCCGCCTACAAATCCTAGAAGCCGCCAGCGCGGAGCAGACCATGTTCGATCTCACCATCAAATCCGAGGACGGACGCGTGCTCCGACGCGTCGAGATCGACCTCATCAAGCCCGTCCGCATCGGACGCGGCAACGACTGCGACATCCGCGTCGCCATCCCCAGCGTCTCGCGACACCACGCCGAACTCCGCCCCGGCGGGCCCAGCGGCGTCGTCATCCGCGACCTCGGCTCGACGCACGGCTGCCTCGTCGGCGGACGCCCCGTCAGTGAACTCGCCGTCATGCCCGGCCTGGAAGTGAAAATGGGCGGAGCGATCCTGCGATTCGACCGCACAGAAGACCGCCTCGCCTCCGAGATCGCGGCATCCATCCCCGACGACGACCCGGACGACTCCGACGAGCCCCCGACCATTATCGGCACCGCCGAAACCCAGTAACCGCTTGACCACCGCCCCCGGGGAGGCATCGTTCATGGGCGGCAAACCGGGGTCAGCCCACCCGATCACGGAGCAGAACCATTGAATCACCACCCGCGGCGCGGCCACGCCGTCATCCTCTCCGCGCTGGTCGCGTGTGTGGTGTCGTTCGTGTCCTCCGCGTCGCTCCGCGCGGGCGATGACTGCAACCTCGCCGCGCCCCGCCCGCTCGTCTCCGGCGTGGATCAGGCGGCGCAGCAGTTCTTCGCGAACATCACCGGCGGAGGCGTCGGCCGGGTGATGATCGTCGGCGACTCCATCTCCTACCGCGCCAACTCGTACAACTGGTTTCTGCGCGATCACCTGCACGCGCTGCTCGGCAACGCCGGCGAGGGGTACTTCGGCATCGGCGCCGGCTTCTCCAAAACGCCCAACGCCAACCACGCACGCCCCGGCCAGTTGCTCCGCGAGTTCGACCTCTCGCCCAACAACAGCCCCTTCGACCCCGCCGGCACCGGCAACATCATCTTCAGCAACATCAACACCGGCCGCACGGTTCCCTGGGGCGGATGGACGCCCGACGGCATCTACACCCACATGACCGGCCCCGGCGCGATCGAGCTCGACTTCTACGGCACCAGCGCCACGCTCCATTACCTCCGCATGCCCTCGGGCGGCAGGATGCGCCTCACCTGCAACGGCGTCGATCTCGGTGTGTTCCACACCGGCACGCCCCTCGACCCTCCGCCCGCGCCCCTCACCATCAGCCGCACGCCCGCCCCGGGCGCCGCGATCCAGTATCCCATGCTCACCGAGGCGCAATTCGCCCAGCGCGTCCGCCACGCCTCCTTCTCCTTCGAGACCGGCGCGCCCGACAACGACACTGTCAACACGCTCCGCATCGAATGGATCTCCGGCGGCCGCATCCAACTCAACGGCATCGAGATGCGCTCCGGCCAGCCCGGCGCGATGTACTCGCGCGTCGCCCGCGGCGGCCAGGGGCCGCGCGACTTCCTCCTCAGCGCCAACAAGGTCGTCGCCGCCCAGTTGATGCAGCAAAGCCCCGACCTGCTCATCATCATGCTCGATTGGTCAACCTTCGCCGAGCGCGAGACCTTCGAGGAAGACACCAACGCCCTGCTCGACTTCTACCGCAAGGCGATGCCGGGCACACTCGTCATCCTGATGACGCACCACCCCTTCATCGCCGACATGGCGATCGAGGCCGACATCTACCGCAAGATCGCCTGCGAACGCTCGCTGGGGTACATCAACCTCTACGACCTCTTCACCGGCTGGTCCCAGATGGCGTCGTTGGGCTTCATGGTGGACTCCGTCCATTTCAGCGCCACCGGCGGCGCCTGGTTCGGGTCGTATGTCTACGGCGTGCTGACCCCCGCGCCCCTCGCGCCCGTCCGCTGAGCCGCCCCCCCGGACCCGCCCCCCCCGCCCAGTCGCCCGCACCGACCGGGCCCTTTCGCCGTCCCACAATCCGTCGCACTGGACACGGCCGCGGATCGCGCCAACGATGCGCGTTCAAGAGGTTGCCGCGCGTCGGTGAAGAATCGCGCCGGCGCGCCTGCATCCCTCTCCTCCAGGCGGCCGGGGTCGTACGGCCTCGGCCGCTTTTCCGTTCCATCCCCGCTTGTGGTAGACAGCGCCCATGGAACGACTCACCGGGCTCCTCGGCGTGCTGGTCTTCATCGCCCTGGCCTGGCTCCTCTCTTACCACCGCCGACGCGTCCCGTGGGGGCTCGTCCTGG
>CAZSLT010000286.1:0-2643 GCA_964607595.1 uncultured Phycisphaeraceae bacterium | reverse complement strand
TCGGCGTTCAGCGGCGGCCGCAGCATCGGCGGCCAGTTCGGCAACTTCGGCAATCAGCAGCCGGCGACCTACGGCAGCGGCTTCAGCGTCGATGTGCAGACGGGCTCGTTCGTGTACCACGGGACGGAGTTCCAGCACGAGCGCGTCGCGCAACTGGTCCAGGAGTTCGGCGAGCAGGCGATCCGGGACAAGATCGAGATCCGGCCCTACAAACTCCACCACGCCGACCCCGAGGAAGTGGCCGACATTCTCTCGCAGTTGATCGACCGCCAGCAGGAGACCACAGGCACCTTCTTCCCGACCACGGCATCGCAGCGGCAGGACTTCCCGACGACCGACAGCGCGACGCCCGGCGAGGAGGGCGGCGGCAGCTTCACCGTCAGCGCCGAGGAGACCACGGTCGTGGCGGACATCTCCAACGCGCAGGTGGTCGTGCGTGCCCGCGCTCGGGATCACGAACTGATCGCCAAGGTCATCGAGTCGCTGGACCAGCGCCGGCCGCAGGTCGCCATCCGCGCCAAGATCATCTCCGTCACCGTCCGCGACACCTTCGACTGGACCGCCGATGTGCAGATCAACGCGGGGCAGTGGTCGTTCCTCTCTTCTTTCGGTTTGACCAACGGCCCGACGGGCGACCTGCCCGGCCCGCGCACCGTGACGAACAACCTCCGCGGCGCCACGACCGCGCTGATCAAGTCGGACTTCCTGCCGATCGCGATCAACGCGCTCAAGACCGTCGGAGACACGCGCGTCGTTTCATCGCCCCAGATCGTCGCCAATGACAACACCGAGGGTTCGGTCGAGAGCACCCGCGAGGAGCCGTTCAGCGCCGTGTCGCAGGGCGACGGCAGCACGGTCACCAGCCAGGGCGGCACCGCCGAGGCTGGCACTCGGCTCGTCGTCACGCCCCAGATCTCCGAGGGCGGATACCTCAAACTCGACTACGAGTTCGAGTTGTCGGAGTTTGACCAGGCGGCCGCGGCAGGCGGCGGGCTCCAGCCGCCTTCGCAGCGCGAGATTTACAAGAGCACCGTCACGATCCCGTCGGGCACGACGGTCGTCGTCGGCGGATTCGTCCTCGAACGCGACTCGGAGTCGGACCAGATGGTGCCGATCCTCGGTGAGATCCCGATCATCGGGGCCGCGTTCAAGGACTACAACAAGTCCAAGACCCGAACCATGATCTTCGTCTTCATCACGCCCGAGATTCTCACCGATCAGAACTTCGTCGACCTGCGTCTGGTCGGCCAGGGCGCGATCGACGCGATGGATGTCGACGGCGGGTTCAAGGAGTTCACGCCGCTGGGCATGCCCGTCAAGGGCACTGTCGGGCCGCGGACGGCCGACGCGTCGGGGCGGGAGTAAGATTCGCGCAATGGACCCCAAGAGCACCCAGAACGGCATCCCCGGAGCGACGCCCGTCGCCGGCCCGGACCAGACGCAGACGGCCAACCGGCTGTCGCGCCTCATGCCCGTGTCGATGACGCCCGAGCAGCTGGCCCGCTTCGGCACGCTCCCCGGCGCCGATGAGGAGCCGTGGGATGTCCTGCTCTCGGCGGCCGCGGCCGACGAGCACCAGGCGCTGGCGACGCTCGCCAAGCGCATGGGGATTCCCTTCGAGGGCGAGCCGCGACTGAGCGACTCGGCGGACCGCTTCTACGAGCGGGTGCCGGGGTCGGCGGCGCGTCGTCATCAGGTGGCGGGGATCCGCGCCGAGGACGGCGTGCTGGTGGTGGCCACCAGCCAGCCGCTCCAGCCGGACGCCTTCGCGATGGTCGAGCAGCTCGTCGGCATGCCGATCGAGATCGTGCTGGCCCCGCGCGCGGCGGTCGCCAACATCATCAACCGGGGCTACGAGCAGCGGCAGGACCTGGTGACGGAGATCGTCGAGGACATGCCGCTGGACGACCGCGCGATCGAGCGTGCGGCCTCGAGCGTCGGCGGCGCGACGGACCTGCTGCAACTCGCGCGGCAGACGCCGGTCATCCGGCTGGTGAACATGATGCTCTTCGAGGCGCTGCGCCGGCGCGCCAGCGATGTCCACATCCAGCCGCTGGAGAACAAGCTGGTCATCCGGTTCCGGATCGACGGCATGCTGGTGGACTCCTTCAGCCCGCCGCTCTCGCTGGCGCCGGCGATCTCGTCGCGCCTCAAGGTGATGGCCGAGCTCGACATCGCCAACCGGCACTCGCCGCAGGACGGCCAGACGACCGTGCGCATCGGCTCGCGGAAGATCGATATCCGCCTCTCGTGCGTCCCGACGATCTACGGCGAGCGGCTGGTGCTGCGTCTGCTCGACCAGAGCCAGACGCAGCTGTCGCTGGACTCGCTCGGCATGGTCGCGGCGATGCAGACGGACTTGGTGGAACTGATCAATCGGCCCAACGGCATGGTGCTCGTCACCGGGCCGACCGGCTCGGGCAAGACGACCACGCTGTACGCCGCGATGGAGCGCATCGACCGCGCCACCAAGAATGTGATGACCATCGAGGACCCGGTGGAGTACCACCTCGACGGCATCGCGCAGGTGCAGGTGAATGTGAAGCGGGGCGTGACCTTCGCCTCCGGGCTGCGATCCCTGCTGCGTCAGGACCCCGATGTGATCCTCGTCGGCGAGGTCCGCGATCAGGAGACGGCGCGCCT
>CAZSLT010000285.1:0-2652 GCA_964607595.1 uncultured Phycisphaeraceae bacterium | reverse complement strand
CCGCGTGCGCTCGACGCGATACCCCAGTCCCTGCAACCCGTTGGCGAGCCGCGTGTGGAACGCCGCCTGGTAGTAAGGGGCGTCCCGAACCAGACCTCGGAACTGGCCTGCTTTCCATTTCGCCTCGGTGTGATCGAAGGTCGCGTTGAACACGAAACAATGCGCATGCAGATGCGGGTCGGGCAGATCGTGCGTCTCGTTCGGCCGCGCCGTCAGATGCACGAACTCCGCCCAGAGGAGATTGCCGGTGCGGCGGTTCTCATGAACGCCGCCGACCCGGACTCTGGTCTCGGCGTCGCGCTCGATCTCACGCATGGTCTCGCCGACGGCGCCGCGGAAGACATCGACGATCCGGTCATCGCCGTGGATTGCGTGCAGCAGCGATACACCCTTCGGCGCATGGAAGTTCATGTCATAACCCACCGTCCGCGGCACATCGTCACGCGGCGTGAGCTTAGTCCCCTTGCCCGGCACGCGGTTCTCGGTGAGCGCCTTGAAGATGTCGCGGGTCACGAGCCCGGCGTGCTCATCGCGGGCAATGCCGAGCAATGAGGCGCCCACGCCGCCCCACCGCCCGGCGATCTCTTGTCCCTTGGTGTAGTAGTCCTCGCGGGCCAGCCCCTGCGTGAAATACGACTGGGCCGCCTCCGCGTTCATGCACTGATACATCCGCAGCATCGCCGAGAACGCTAACGAATGGGGACGATCCTAAGCAAGCCCGTCCCCGGCATAAGAATGTGCCAGGGGATGAGTGAGAGTCCCGGTCGGTCTTGACGAAGCCCGCGGCGCGGCGGCCGGACGCTCTTGACAGCCGCGGGGTGTGAGATTTTCATGGCGGTGTTGAGAGTGTGGCACAGAAGTGTGCCAACTATGCCCCGCCCGAGGTCATGACCATGCCCAGAAACTCCGCGATCGAGACCTACAACGCCCGGCTCGATGAAGCCAAGGGCATCGCGCTCGCCGCCTCCAAAGAACTACGGGCGAGAGCCAGGACCCTCGTCAAGGAGCTCCAGGCGATCAACGCCGCCTACGCCGATCTCCACGGTCGGGACATCCCCGAGATCGACCCGCTGCGGGCGGGTGCCGGACGCCACGGCCGCAATACGCCTCAGCCGTCCGATTACCGCGACAGTCAGCCCGGGACAAAGATCAGGCGGCCGCGGGAGAAGCGGAAGGGCCCGTACGCCGACATGACCATCACCGACGCTGTGCTCGTCTACCTCCGCAAGTCCCGAAAGCCACGCAGCGCCTCCGAGATCGTCGAGGAGCTCGGGGGGAACATCCAGTCGGTCAGGATGGCTCTGGTCGTGATGGCGAAGAAAGGCCGGCTGAAACGCGTCTCCCACGGCGTGTACACACTCGGCTGACCGGCCGCGGGCGAGCCATCGCGAGAAATGTGGCGCCGCCAGTGGGGGGACAATGAGAGGCATCACGCCCGACGGCTAGATCCAGCCGAATATTCTGTCGGCGATGGCCGTTTGCGAGAATTTCGGTCTACGAATGCTCAAGGCGAGCAGGCTCGGTCGATGCGGGCGCCGCAAAGGTTGGACCGGTGCCGAAAAGCAGCCACTCTGAGGCGACGCCAAAGGCGCTGCAGAGCCGCGTCACGAACTGGGCTGTCGGCGGTGTCATGCCGACTCGGTAGCGCCGAATCGTCTCGCGGTTGAGGCCGAGAAGACGATCGAGCTCGCGGTTGCTCCGTTCTCCGCACACGAGATTGATGCGCGAGCGCAGCCCCTCGGCTTCAGGGTCGAGAGGCAATCCGTAGGTGCCCGTAACCGGCGCGGAAGCCGTGATCGTCGGTCGGAGCGAAGTGACGCGTTCCATGAGTAGGGGACAGTACGGCCGAGCGACGAAAACACGACAAACAAATCTCACCCTTAGACGAAGTGGGTTGAAGAAATCAAAAACTGCCGAAGGATTGGGAGAATCTCATCGTACGGCTTCTTGTTCGCGTTACTTGGCGTCGAGGTGAGTTAACAGAATCCACAAGTTTGTGCCAGGGCAAGGCGCTCTTACCCGCCTAGTCATGCGGGGGTCGCAACACCTGCTTCCGTCAGACATGGAACCGTACATGTCCTACAGACTTCTTGTGACAACCAACCGCGCTGGATACTGTGGCTGATCGTCTTGACGCGCGTTCAGGCGGTCATCGCCAATGAAAGGGACCATTAATGCCTACATCGATCATGTCAGTTGAAGATCTCGGTTCGGTGCAACTGTGCGGAGGCGGTGGTGGCGGTGGTGGGGGTGGCGCCCGATTACTCGGCGATCGCGCCGCAATGGATGCCGCACTCGGTCAGTGCATTCTCGATTATTGGAACGGCGCCGAAGTCGGCGATCCCGTCCAGATCTACCGTGAGAAACTCGGGGGCGCCAAGCCGAACCCCGTCGCGGTCAAAGTGCTTAGTGAGGCCTTTCAGGGAAACTACTCGAGAGTCCTCAGCAAGTCAGGCGTGAACGGAGTCCGTGATCGTGTTGCTACCTCAATGCGCCGCGCCCTTGCTGAGGAAGGTCTCGTTCGGCCTACAACTCCAGGTTATCGCGACATTCTTGGCCACCTTGATTCTGGTCATGCGAGTCGGATGGGAATTCCGCCCCTGAAGAGCGATACATCGCGGAATGGCGGCGGCGGCGGCGGCGGCGGCGGCG
>CAZSLT010000284.1:0-2664 GCA_964607595.1 uncultured Phycisphaeraceae bacterium | reverse complement strand
CCCGCCCCCGGCACATCCCCGCAACCATGAGCATTCAGATATGACCAACAATCTCATCGCACTCGTCGTCGCCGTCCCGTTCGTCGCCGGCATCCTCACCACCACGCTGCGGGGGCACATCCGCTCGCAGCGGGCGGTCGGCGTGATCGCGCTGCTGGCGCTGCTGGCGGCCAACGCGCTGTTCATGATGGGCCTTCCCGGCGGGTCCGAAGCGCTCTGGACCTCCGACGCCGGCGCGTGGCCGGCGCCCTTCGGCATCGCGCTCGTCTACGACAAACTCTCGGGCCTGCTCATGACCGTTGCCTCGGTCGTGGCGCTGGGGTGCTTCATCTACTCCTGCGGCACGCTCGATCGCCGGATCGAGCGCGGCTGGTTCCATCCGCTCTTCCACCTGCTCATCATGGGCGTCAACTTCAGTTTCCTCACGGGCGACCTCTTCAACCTGTTCGTCTCGTTCGAGATCATGCTCATGGCGTCCTACGCGATGCTCTGCCTGGGCGGATCGAAGCAGCAGGTCTCGCAGGCGTACAAGTACATCCTGCTCAACCTCATCGGGTCCACCGTGTTCGTGCTCGGCGCCGGCCTCGTCTACGGCGTCGCCGGGACGCTGAACATGGCGGACCTGGCGCGGATCGCCGCCTCGGACTCGCCGCCGCCGCCGATCTTCCACGCCCTGGCGGTGGTGCTGCTGTTCGTCTTTGCGCTCAAAGCCGCGGTCTTCCCGCTGTGGTTCTGGCTCCCCGACACCTACCACACGCTGCCGACGCCGATCGTCGCGATGTTCGCGGCGCTGCTCTCCAAGGTCGGTGTGTACGCCGTCCTGCGGCTCTTCCCCGGCATCTTCGCGGCCCCGGGCATGCTCGAGGACTCGATCATCCCGGTGATTCTCGCCATCGCCGCGGGCGCGACGATGGTCGTGGCGATCCTCGGGGCGTTGGCGACGCGCCAGGCCAAGCGGGCGCTGGCGCTGCTGCTGATCGCGCATGTCGGGTACCTGATCTTCGGCATCGCGGTGGGTGTGAACGCCGGTGCGCCGAACGCCTTCGCGGGCGTGCTCTTCTACATGACCCAGGAGATGATCCTCATGGCCGGGCTCTTCCTGGCCGTCGGGCTCATCGAGCGATTCACCGACACGGACGACACCTCGGTGTTCTCCGGGTTGATGGCGCGCTCACCGGCGCTGGCCGTGCTGTGCTTCGTGCTCGCCGCGTCGTTTATCGGCTTCCCGCCCCTCTCGGGCTTCTACGGCAAGGCGATGCTCGTGCGTGAGGGGATCGCCTCGGACAACATCCCCCTGGCGATCGCGACGCTCTTCACGGCGGCGCTGACGCTGTTCGTCATGATGCGGCTGTGGGCCGGGGCGTTCTGGGGCGCGCCGCGCGGGCCGGGGATCGATCTCCCGGCGGGCGCCAAGTGGGGGGCCAACCCGCTGCCGCGTCAGGCCGTGTTCGCCACGACGATGCTCGCGGGCGTGAGCGTGGCGTATGCCGCGATGGCCGGGCCGATGATGCGTCTGGCGACCGAGGCGACGGCGGAACTGAACGCGCCGCGCTCGTATGTGACGGCGGTGCTGGGCGAGCACGCGTGGCCCGGTCCGCACGGCCCCGACCTGCCCCGGCTCGTGCACGCCGATGCGTTGAACACTCCGGAGATGGCGCCGTGAGATCATTCATCTTCAATCTTGTGCTGGCCGTCGTGTGGTGTCTGCTCTGGGGCTCCGGCTCCGTGTGGACCTTCATCGGCGGGCTGATCATCGGCTCGATCGTGGTGGCCGGGTTCAACCGAGCGACCGGGCGCGAGCCGTACCTGCGGCGGGTGGCCCGGCTGGCGCGGTTCGGGGCGTACTTCTCCCGGATCATGGTGAAGTCCAACCTCCAGGTCGCGCGCGAGGTCATCACGCCCGGCTTCAAGATGAAGCCCTCGATCCTGCGGTACCCCGTGGATCATCTGACCAACATCGAGAAGATCACGCTGGCCAACGCGATCACGCTGACGCCGGGCACGCTCTCGATGGACATCAGCCCCGACGGCCGATGGCTGTACCTGCACTGCATGTATTCCGAGAGCAGCGACGCGGCGCTGGCGGACATCGATGAGCTGGCCGCGAACCTCCGCAAGGGAGTCTTCTCATGAGCCCCGCCCTTCTGATCCCGCGCCTGCTGGCCGCGGCCCCGCCCGCACCGAGCCCGGGCGCGATCCGCCCCTCATCAAGCGGTTTCGAGTCGTTCACCCGCGGCCAGATCGTGGTCTTCGTCGACATCGGCATCGTGGTGCTCGCCGTCGCGATCGTCCTGTGCATCCTGCGGATGCTCAAGGGCCCGACGCTCGTCGACCGCGCCATCGCCTCGGACACCATCGCGATGCAGGTCGTGGCGCTGGTCATTCTGCTCACCGTCCGGCTGGGCACGCTCCAGTTCTTCGACGCGGTGCTGATCATCTCGTTCCTGGGATTCATCTCGACGGTGGCGTTCGCGCAGTTCATCGGGCGCAGGAGGTCGGCGGTATGATGCACGACATCACATGGGTCGCCGTCCGCGACCTGATCGCGGCGATCTTCCTGGCGATGGGCCTCTTCTTCATGTTCGTCGGCGCGCTGGGCGTCTTCCGGATGCCCGACGCCTATCACCGCCTGCACGCGGCCTCCAAGTGCACCACGCTGGGCAT
>CAZSLT010000283.1:779-2667 GCA_964607595.1 uncultured Phycisphaeraceae bacterium | reverse complement strand
GGCGGCCGGGCGAATCGTTCATCAACACCGCCCCCGCGCCACAATCTACCCCATCGCCCTACCCTTCACCCATGACCCACCCCTCCCGTCCCGGCACGCGCCGTTTCGTCGTCGGCATCACCGGCGCCTCCGGCGCGCTGTACGCCAAGCGCCTCCTCACCGCCTTGGCCGCGGGCGGGCACGAGATCCACCTCGCCGTGACCTCCTACGGCAAGCGGCTCCTCCACGACGAACTGGGGATGGAGACGCTCGACGCCGCGTCGCTCTGCGGGCTGCCCGAGGGGACCGACCTCCGCGCCGCCAACATCTTCGTCCACCCCTCCAAGGATGTCGGCGCCTCGATCGCCTCCGGCTCGTTCCGGCACGACGGCATGATCATCGTCCCCTGCTCCTCCAACACTCTGGGCGCGGTGGCCGGCGGGATGGGCGATCAACTCGTGTACCGGGCCGCGGCCGTCGCGCTCAAAGAACGCTTCCCGCTCATCCTCGTCCACCGCGAGTCGCCGCTTTCGCTGGTGGACATCGAGAACATGCGCACGCTCACGCTCGCCGGCGCGATCATCGCCCCGGCCAACCCCGGGTTGTACTTCCTGCCCACGACGGTGGACGAGATCGTGGACTTCATCGCGGCCCGCGTGCTGGACCTGCTCAAGGTCGAGCACACGCTGTCGAAGCGGTGGGACGAGATCGGCAATCACCAACCATAAACCGATCAAAAAGCCCGTTTGCGCTGTAATTGTCGTTGACGGACAATCCGGATGGCGATATTGTCGTCAACTCGAATTGACAACAAAATCGGCCCACGGAACAGCGTGGAACAGCAATGCACCCCGACGAGTTTGCGATTGACGCCCCCGGACGGCTGGAGAGGACTTCCTTTCGGGAAGCCCTTCCCGGGGGGGCCTATCAAGACACACCAGGATGGGGGTTCGTTCCAAACCCGTTACCGCCGGATCTCGTTCGGGCCGACCTCTTGCTATCGGCTCACGATCAGTTGGTCAGAGCCGAACGAGCGCTCAGCCTTCTTGAAGGCGTGGCGTCTCAGATCGAGAACCCTGCAATTCTGACGAACGCGCTGATGCAGCGCGAGGCGCGGCTCTCTTCGGCGATCGAAGACACTTTCGCGTCCGCGCAGGAAATGGCCCTGTTCGAGATCGACCCCTTGAGTCTGAAGGATCGAGATCCGGACGAGGTTCGTGAAGTGAATAATTACTTTCGCGCCCTCCAGCACGGCTTTCATTCAGAGCTGCCGATCTGCCAACGACTCGTACTGGAGATGCACGAAATCCTGTTGTCCGGGCTTGTGCGAAAAGCGGGCAATGTCGGAAAATTCAGGACCACCCAGAATGCCATCGGACGGGCGGGAGAATCATTCGGTTCTGCCCGATTCGTCCCGCCGCCGCCGCAGTTTATCCAGTCTTGTCTGACGAACTGGGAGAAGTATGTCAACACCGAGTCCGACATCCCCCGGCTCATCCGATTCGCGATCGCGCACTACCAATTCGAAACGATCCATCCGTTTGATGACGGAAACGGCAGGATCGGGCGGCTCTTGATCTCGCTCCAATTAGCGCAGCAAGCGCAGCTCTCGAGACCATTCGTGTACATCAGCGGCTATTTCGAGAGGAACAGATCAACCTATTACGATCTACTTCACGAAGTCAGCACAAAGCGCAACTGGATAAGGTGGGTGCTCTTTTTTCTTGATGCGGTCGCCATCCAGGCGGATGACACCGCCATGCGGGCGAAGCAACTGACAAAACTCCGCGAGATGCTGCACGCACGGGTTCGCGAGAAGCGCGCTTCCGCGTTGCTGCCGCGAATCGTTGATGAACTCTTCCGATACCCTGCTATTACAGTTGCGAGAGTACAGAGCCTCACCGGACTC
>CAZSLT010000283.1:0-769 GCA_964607595.1 uncultured Phycisphaeraceae bacterium | reverse complement strand
CACCCCGCGGGGGCTCTCGTGCGCCGACTGGTGGAGAAGAAGATCTTGGTTGAGGCCACGGGCAGGCGTTCGCACCGTGTCTTCGTCGCCCCGGAAATCCTGCAGATCATCGACACCTGACCCTCCGCCGAACCCACAACGAACATGCCCCACCCCCTCTCCACCGCCCTGGCCGACATCAAGCTCGCCCACTCCGTCTTCGCGCTCCCGTTCGCCCTTCTTGGCGCATTCCTGGCCGGGGCGAACCCGGGCGGCATCGAATGGCCCCGTTTCGTCGGCCAGCTCGCCCTCGTCATCGCCTGCATGGTGCTCGCCCGCACATGGGCCATGCTTCTCAACCGCCTGGCCGACCGCCGCATCGACGCCGGCAACCCCCGCACCGCAAGGCGCGCCCTGGCCGCCGGACGGCTCACCCCCCGCGCCGGCTGGACCATCGCGGCCTCCTGCGCCGCCCTCTTCCTGGCCTCGTGCGCGCTCTTCCTCGTCCTCTTCGGCAACCCTTGGCCGATCGCGCTCTCGCCGCTCGTGCTCGCCTGGCTCGCCTTCTACGCGTGGACCAAGCGCTTCACCTTCCTCTGCCACCTCATCCTCGGCAGCGCCCTGGCGATCTCACCCGTCGCCGCGGTCATCGCCGTCAACCCCACGCACCTCGGCATGAGCGCCCAGACGCTCACCCTCGCGGGAGCGATTTCACCCGTCGGCGTCGCGTCGATTCTGCTGGCGTCCTTCGTCATGCTCTGGGTCGCGGGGTTCGACATCGCCTACGCGC
>CAZSLT010000282.1:0-2678 GCA_964607595.1 uncultured Phycisphaeraceae bacterium | reverse complement strand
CTCGGGCCCTTCCTGGCCAAGAATTTCGCGACGAGCATCTCGCCCCACATCGTGACGATGGAGGCGCTGGCGCCGTTCCGATGCCCCGCCTTCAAGCGCGACGCCGCCGATCCGAAGCCGCTCTCGTACCTGCATTCTCAAGTCAATGAGAAGTTCGGCGGCATCGACATGCAGGTCGAGACGCTGATCTCATCGAAGCAGATGCGCGACAAGGGCATGGACCCTCTGCGCGTGTCGAAGACAAGCTTCAAGCACATGTACTGGACGCTGGCGCAGATGCTCACGCACCACGCCTCCGGCGGGTGCAACATGCAGCCGGGCGACCTCATCGCCTCGGGCACGATCTCCGGGCCGGGGGAGGGCGAGGCGGGGTGCCTGCTCGAAGCCACCTGGCGCGGCACCGGCAAGGACCGCGAGCCGATCAAACTCCCGACGGGCGAGACGCGGTTCTTCCTCGCCGACGGCGACGAGGTCATTCTTCGTGGGTACTGCCAGCGCGAGGGATTCCGGCGGATCGGGCTGGGCGAATGCCGCGGCGTCGTTGCACCGGCGAAAGGGTGAACGCCATGGACTCTGGGATCGTCGACCTGCGGTCCGACACCGTCACGCGCCCGACGCCCGCGATGCTCGAGGCGATGATGCGGGCGCCGCTCGGCGATGATGTGCTGGGTGATGACCCGACGGTGAACCTGTTGTGCGAGCGGGTGGCGGACCTGTTCGGCAAGGAGAGCGCGATCTTCGTGCCCAGCGGCACGATGGCGAATCAGGTCGCACTGCGTGCGCTGACCGAGCCTGGCGATGAGATCATCTGCCACCCGCTGAGCCACATTTATCTGTACGAGGGCGGGGCGCCCGCGGCGTTGTCCGGCTGCTCGATCGCGTTCGCCGATGGAGCGCGGGGGATGTTCACGCCCGAGGCGATGCTGGAGGCCATTCGCCCCATCGACGACCACGACCCGGTGACGAAGGTGGTTTGCATCGAGAATACGCAGAACCGCGGCGGCGGGAGCGTGTGGCCGATCGAGCGGGTCGGTGCGGTGTCGCGCGCCGCGCGGGAGCGCGGGCTCAAGATGCATCTGGATGGGGCGCGGATCATGAACGCGGTGGTCGCGTCCGGGGTGTCGGCCCGGGAGTACGGGGCGCATTTCGACACGGTGACGATCTGTTTTTCCAAGGGGCTGGGCGCGCCCGTAGGGTCGGCGGTGGCGGGTGACGCGGCGACGATCAGGCGGGCCAAGCGGTTCAGGAAGATGTTTGGGGGTGCGATGAGGCAATCGGGCGTGCTGGCCGCGGGCGCGATCTATGCGCTCGACCATCATGTGGAGCGTCTTGCGGAGGATCATTCCCACGCCAGGCGGCTGGCCGAGGGGCTTGCAGGATTGCCGGGCGTGCGGGTGGACCCCGATGCGGTCCAAACGAACATCGTGTACTTCGATGTTGCTGGCGATGCCGCGGCGTTCTGCGGCCGGCTGGCGGGGGAGGGCGTCCTCATGCTGGCCCTCGGGCGCCGGACGGTGCGCGCGGTCACGCATCTGAATGTGAATCTGGGTAACATCGAGCGAGCGATTCGGGCGATTCATCGGGGGATCGGCTCAGGAATCAGCGCGGAATCTGATTGAATCGCGGGGCGGGCGCCGTCGGACGACCGGACATAAACCCTTGATTCAACGGCACTTTACATCCCAACCCGCCGACTCATGGGGGTCGTTGACATTGTGGAAAACCGCGTTTCTCGTGAAATGACCGCTTGTATTCCGTCCGGATTCGGTCATATTCACAGTGGAAGAAACGCTGTGGGCGATGGGCCCGGGCATGAAACGCGTCAGCCGGCGATGTCAGTCGGCAGCCCGGATTGAATTCCTCGGAATTCACCAATCGTCGCAGAGGAGGGTTCACGATGAAGTTTGCATTTGCAGCTGTGTCCGTGGTTGCGCTCGCCGGTTCGGCCAGCGCCTCGTCTCTCATCAATATCGATTTCGGCACGCAGTTCGCCACGCCAACGGCTGCCCACGGCGGCGCCGCCGGTCAGGCCGGCGTCTGGAACGGCATCACGGCGACCAGCGGTATCGTTCCGCTGAATGACATCTCTGGTGCTGCCTCGGGCGCTTCGATCAACATGCCCGCCGGCAATTTCGCGTTCTCCTTCAATAACGCCGCCACCACCGGCGAGTTCCAGGCCCTGCTCGACGACGGCCTGGACCTGGGCGGCGTCGGCTCGATCGATACCTTCACGATCTCGGGCCTCGCGGCCGGCAACTATCAGGTCTATGTGTACGCATGGGCCCCGGATAGCGCCACCTTCATCACCGCGACTTCCGCCAACGGTTCCGCTGCGGCGAACTCCGGCGGCGCCTTCGGCGGCAACTACGCCGCGGGCATCACCCACAATGTCTTCAATGTCAGCATCCTCCCCGGTGGCAATCTGACCATTCAGACCCAGACGGTTTCTGGCTTCGCCACTCTGAACGGCATCCAGATCGTCCCGACCCCGGGCGCGCTCGCCGCGTTCGGCGTTGCCGGTCTGGCCGCGGCCCGTCGCCGCCGCTAATCCCTCGGCGGCCGAACCCCGGTTCGGTCTGACGAGACTTGCCTGAATGAAACGAGGCCCTGCCATGTGCGGGGCCTCGTTCTTTTTTTGCTCCCGCTCGAAACCGCCTTTAGGCGCCCGATCCTCTTGG
>CAZSLT010000281.1:0-2782 GCA_964607595.1 uncultured Phycisphaeraceae bacterium | reverse complement strand
TGATCGACATGATCAGCCCGATCGGGGAGATCAGCCCGCACGAGACAAACCCGATGAGCGAAACGATGAACCCCGCGAGACCCAATCCGTTGGACTGGTCCGCCCGCGACGCCTGTGGATGGCCGTTGGTCATGCCGACAGTCTAACAATCGCCTTGACACGCAGGGAAGGGCGGTCAACTCAACGCCGCCCGACTCTTCCCTGCTGCCTGCTGCCTTCCCTCATCACCCCAGCGCCTCAACGCACCTCGCCGCCGCGTCCTCGATCTTCACCAGTTCGCCCTTGCCCTTGTCGCGCCGTGCCTTGAACTCCACCGACCCCTCGGCCAGCGACTTGTCGCCGATCGTCAGCCGCACCGGAATCCCGATCAGGTCCGCGTCCTTGAACTTCACGCCCGGGCGCTCCTCGCGATCATCGATCAGGACATCCACGCCCTCGCGCGCCAGCAGTTCGGCGAGTTTCTGCGCCGTCACCATCGCCTTGCTCGCCGCGGCGACATCCATCGGCGTGATGATCACATGGAACGGCGCGATCGACGCCGGCCACACGATCCCGTCCTCGTCGTGGCTCATCTCCACGCACGACGCCACCGTCCGCGAGACGCCGATGCCGTAGCACCCCATGATCACCGGCCGACGCTCCTGCTTCTCGTCCATCACCTCAAAGCCCATCGCCTTGGAGTACTTCGTGCCCAGCTTGAAGATGTGCCCGACCTCGATGCCGCGCTTCGCCTCCAGCCGCACCCCCTCCGCACGCGGCGACGGGTCGCCCGCCAGCGCGTTGCGGACATCCGCCACACGCACCCGCCGCTCATCATCCAGCGCGCTGCCCATGTCCCGCCGCCAGTTGAACTTCTTGACATGGTGGTCCTTCTTGTCGCCGCCGGTGACCCAGTACATGGATTTCCCCGCGTCGTCGTCGAAGCCAACCGCCGCGTCCCGGTCGATCAGCAGCACCACATCCTTCATCCCCAGCACCGCACGCGGCGAGACATACCCGATCGCGAAGCCCGCCTTCGTCGCCTCGGCCACATCCGCCAGCTCCACGCGCCCGCCCGCCAGGTCGCGCACCTTGCCCTCGTTCACCTCGTGGTCGCCCCGCACCACCGCGACCACCCACCGCTCATGCTCGGGCATGTGGAACACGACCGTCTTGAGCATGTTCCGCGCCTTGGTCTTGAGCAGCTTGCACACATCCTCGATGCCGGGGCAGTCGGGCGTGTGGACCTCCTCCAATTCCCCCAGCGGGTCGCCGTTGAAGTAGCCTTTGCTCGGCTGCTGCCGCAGGCCGATCTCGCACTTCTCGACATTGGCCGCGTAGCCGGTCTGGGGGCACACGAGAATCGTGTCCTCGCCCGACTCGGTGTTGACCATGAACTCGTGGCTCGCGCTGCCGCCGATCGGCCCCGCCTCCGCCTCCACCACCGTGAAATCCAGCCCGCACCGCCGGAAGATGTTCTCGTACGCGCGGTACATCGCGTCGTACGCCTCGCCCAGGCCCCCCGGGCCGTCCACGCTCATGTGGAACGAGTACGCATCCTTCATCACGAACTCTCTGCCGCGCAGCAGCCCCGCACGCGGCCGGAACTCGTCCCGGAACTTCGTCTGAATCTGATACAGGTTCAGCGGCATCTGCCGGTAGCTCGTGATCGAGCTCCGCATCAGGTCCGTGATCACCTCCTCGTGCGTCGGCCCGAGATAGGTGTCGCGCTGATGGCGGTCCAGGAACCGGAACAGCAGGTCGCCGTAGTCCTCGGCGCGCCCGGTCTCCTTGAGCAGGTCCACCGGCGCCAGCGCCGGCATGAGCAGCTCGCTCGCGCCCGCCGCGTTCATCTCGTCGCGCACGATGTCGGCGACCTTGTTCAGCACGCGCCAGCCCAGCGGCAGGTACGAGTACACCCCGGCGCTGACGCGCCGGATGAACCCGCCCCGCGCCAGCAGCTTGTGGCTGATCGACTCCGCCTCCGACGGCGCTTCCTTGGCCGTGGGGATGAGCGTCCGTGACCAATTCTGGACAAGGCCGCGCCGGGTGTTGCGGGGGGCGGAAACAGCGGAATGAGCGGTTTCTGAGCGGTTCATGGGCGGGAGTGTAGCCACGATCCCCGCTTCTCCCCGATTCGGGGTTGACCCCGGCCCGCGCCGTGCGACACTGGACCCGGAAAGGGGATCACTCCCATGACGCGACGGCTTCTCTCCGGGGTGTTCGCGCTCGCCCTCACCGGCGGTGCGATGGGCCAGTCCATCAACATCGACTTCGGCGACCCCGCCCGCGTGCCCTCATCCGCGTACGGCGCGGCCGGGCTCCCCGGCCACTGGAACTCCTTCGGCGTCATCGGCAGCGGCCAGAACCTGCCCCTCATCGACCGCCACGGCAACGCCACCGCCGCGACCATCCGCAACATCGGCGGCACCTCGCTCCTGGTCACCAACGACCCCGCCACCGCGGGCGACGACGACGACCTCATGGACGACATGCTGCTCTCGATGAACAACCCGATCGACGCCTGCATCTGGATCGATCACCTGCAGGCCGGCACCTACGAGGTGCTGATCTACGCGATGACTCCCAACGACCCCGCGCTGCTCAGCCGCACCCGCGTGGACTTCGCCAACGAAGGCCCCGCCTTCATCGGCGGCGCGTGGCCCGGCGCGCACCAGCAGGGGCTCACCTACTCGCGACACACCGTGACCATCGGCGCCAACGGCACCATCGGGCTCCACTCCGGCGAGCTCAGCGCGATGATCCAGTCCGGCATCAACGGCATCCAGGTCCGGCGCATCCC
>CAZSLT010000280.1:0-2787 GCA_964607595.1 uncultured Phycisphaeraceae bacterium | reverse complement strand
CGAGGCCCGGCGAGGAGACGACGCCGACGATCTCGAATGAGGACTTGCGTCCGTCGAGCGCGAGTTCGAGCGTGTCGCCGAGCCCGAAGCCCTCGCGTTCGACGGTGAACTCACGCGCGACGAGGACGGCGCCGCCCTCGTTGAGCCGGCGCAGCGCGGTGGCCTCGTCGCCCTGCACCCAGTGGAGGTTGACCATCGAGAAGAGGCGGTCGGGCTCGAAGGCGACGAAGGTGGTCTTTGGGGAGGCGAAGCCGCCGATGGTGAAGGCGTCGGTGCTGACCTTCTGGAGTGTGATGGCGCAGGTGTTCTCGACGAACGGGAGGCGATCAATGCGGTCGCGGGTCTCGTCGGAGAGGCCGCGCCAGCCGTTGACGAAGGCCTCGGGGAAGTCGAGTGCGTCGAGCCAGTCGTTGACGAAGGCGCTGCCGAGCGACCAGACGGCGGTCATGAGTGAGAGCCCGACCATGAGCGCGCCGGCGGTAAAGCCGTGACGGATGGGCGTGGCGCGGATGGTTTCGGGGACGACGCGGGGCGGGAGGGCGAAGATGCGTGCGATGGCGGCGCCGAGCAGACGCGTGATCAGGAGCGTGAGGGGGACGCCCAGCAAGAAGAAGCCGACGAAGAGCGTGGGGATGCCGGCGAAGGCGTGGCCCCAGAACGCGGCGGTGGGGCTGTGGGTGAGGGCGAGGAAGATCGGGTCGATGGCGATGAGGATGAGGGCCGCGGCGGTGATGACCACCAGAGTGCGTGGCGATGTGGCGCGGGCGCGGGCGGTCATCGCGCCGAGCGGCGAGGCGCGGGAGGCGGTCCACGCGGGCCACGCGGCGCCGATCAGCCCGGCGAGGGTCGAGCCGGCGACGGCGATCGACAGCCCGAACGCGGGGATCGCCAGACCCGCGGGGAGGCGCTCGGGGAAGAACTTCGTGAGCGCGAGCGTGAGCATGAGGCCCAGCGGGACGCCGACGACGGCGCCGCACAGCCCGATGAAGGCGCCGGCGAAGAGTTGTGTGCCGGCGAGTTGGAGGCGGGTGCCGCCGATGCAGCGGAGGATGCCGAGTTCGCGCTGGCGCTCCTGGACATTGGTGGTGAGGCCGGTGAGGACGATGAAGGCCGCGGCGAGGAAGGCGAGGTTGGAGGCGATGACGAGCGTGAAGTTGTTGGCGCGGAGCGAGGCGTTCATGCCGGAGGTGACGCGCTCGCTCGGTTCGGCCAGGACGCCCTTGGGGAGCAGCGCGCCGATGGCGGTGGCGGCGGCGTCCGGGTCCTGATTTTCCTTGAGAATGACCTGGATCTGAGTGAGTTTGCCGACATAGCCGGTGGCGCGTTCGAGGTCGGCGATGGTGACGACGGCCTCGGGGCGGCGGATGAGTTCGGTGGCGCGGGCCTCGACGATGCCGACGAGTACGAAGGATTGCTCGGAGCCGAGGTCGGCGGAGTCGATCGTCGCTCCGACTTCAACGCCGAGTTGTTCGGCCAGGCGCGCATCCAGGACCATCTCTCCGTCGCGCTGGACTCGGCGTCCGCGCGTGACGGGTCGGGGGACGATGTCGTACTCGGTGACGGGGTCGATTCCGATGCCGACGGCGGCGACGGAGTCTTCGCCGCCTTGGGCGCGGAGGAGCAGCGGGCCCTGGGCGGTCGGGGCGGCGGCGGCGACGGCGGGTGAAGCGCGGACGGTGTCGAGGGCGGAGGCGTCGAAGCGGCCGACGCCGACATGGCGGACGCGGAGGTCGGCGCGTCCGAGGGTGGAGGTGACGCGCCACTCGAGGCCTGCGTTGAGCGACGCCAGGCCGCAGGCGACCGCGGTGACCAGCGTGGCGCTGAGGGAAACGGCGGCCACGAGGAGTGCGGTTCGGCTACGACGCGCCGCTAACGCGCTGATACTCAGACGCAAGGTCCGCAGCATTCTTTCCGTTGACTCCGATGGTGGCGCGGATGACGCCGTCGTGAAGGACGAAGACTTCTCGGCAGTGGACGGCCGCGGCGGGTTCGTGCGTGACCATCATGACGACCATTTCCTGCTCGTGGGCCAGGCGGCCGAGGACGCGCCAAAGCGCCTCGGAGGACCGGGAGTCGAGACTGCCGGTGGGCTCGTCGGCCAGGACGACCTTGGGCGAGAAGAGGAGTGCGCGGGCGATGGCGACGCGTTGCTGCTCGCCGCCGGAGAGGGCTTCGGGGCGATGGGCGTCGCGGCCGCGGGTGACGCCGAGCATCTCGAGGAGTTCCATCGCTCTGGCGCGGAGGGGCTTTCGTTCGCGTCCGGCCAGGACGCCGGGGAGTTCGACATTCTCGGCGGCGGTGAGGGTGGGGATGAGGTTGAACTGCTGGAAGACGATGCCGATCTGCTCGCGTCGGAAGCGTGTGAGTTCGCGTTCGGACATGGAGTCGATGCGGGCGCCGTTGAGATGGACCTCGCCGGCGTCGGGGCGGTCGAGCCCGGCCAGGAGGTGCAGGAGTGTGCTCTTGCCGCTGCCGGAGGCGCCCATGATGGCGTAGAAGCCGGGCTCGGCGACGGTGAGATCGACGCCCCGGAGGGCTTCGACGGATCGTGCGCCGAGCGTGTACGACTTTCGGACCTTGACGCAGCGGATCATGAGGCGCGGGCGCACTCCGGGTGACAGCGCGAGTCGTTCCTGGGGTTCCGCGCCGCGATGATGTGTTGGCGGGATCAGCCGCGGCGTTTCATGGGCTCAGCCGCCGTACTTGGAGTCGTAGGCGGCGGCGTCCATGAGCGCCGAGGCGTCGGAGGGGTTGTCGGCCTTGATCTTGACGAGCCAGCCGGCGCCG
>CAZSLT010000279.1:0-2795 GCA_964607595.1 uncultured Phycisphaeraceae bacterium | reverse complement strand
GCGACGCGGCGTCGGTCCACCCGCGCTGGACCCACTTGCTCCGGCCCTCGCCGTTCGTGGGCTCGTACCGCAGCATGACCGCGATCCGCCCCGAGAGGTCATCATCATCGGTGAAGCTTGTGTACCCATCCGTCCCCTCCTCGATCGAATAGCCCACGAACGCCAGCGGGGCCGTCACCGACTTGGTCGCCGAGAAGCCCAGCGGGACAAAGTCATCCTCGGGGTCGAATGGCACCGCGCCCGCGTCCCCCGCGTACGACGCTTCCGCCTTCTTCACCTCGAGCGGCCCACGGACCGTGAAGTCCTGACCGTAAAGCGCCAGCGCCTCGGCCTCGGCCCCGCCCGGCATGGGTTCGGTCCGGGGGAAGGCCGGCTCGAGGCCGATCGACCGCATATGGAACTGCAGGTACTCCTGTGCGATCTCCATGCCGCGGGTGTCCGCGCTGCGTCCCTCGAAGAAGGGATCAGACATGGTCATAACGATCTGCGTGAACTGCTCCAGATCGTTTCCCGTAGCGGTGAGGTGCCGACTCAGGGCGTAGTCGCCCGAGAGGGCCGCCGGGGCCGGCGCGGCCGCGGAAGCCGTCCGGGGCTCGGCCGTGGTCGCCGAGGAGGTCGCACGCCATTCGCCGGTGTCGGACGAGGCGGACTCCGAGCGGCGTGGCCCGTCCTGCGCCAGCGAGTCATTCGCGCAGCCCGCACCGGCGATCATCAACGCGCTCAACCCCAGAATCCAGCGACGACTCATCCATCCGGCGGGCATCTTCACGGCGGTTTCTCCATGGTTCGAATTCGGGCGGTCGACCGCCCGCGGACGGCCGAGCCGTCCGGAGGTTCATCCTACCCCCGCGGCCGCCGGACCGTTGCGGCAACGCTCGTTCCGTGCGTAGACTCATCTTCCCCCGCCGCCGGCCCGCGCCGACCCCAGACGGGCCCGCCAGCACAACCCCACACCCCGCACCCCGGATCGAACCCCTATGCCCGATTCGACGCTCGCGCCCCATCCCCGCCCCGCCGCCCATCCCGTCATCGAACCCCGCGCACAAGCCGCCGGAGAGCGCCCACGCATGAGCCACACGCTCGACCCGTCCGACCATTTTGAGCCTCGCCACCTCGGGCCCGATGAGCGGGAAATCGCCGAGATGCTCGCCTTCCTCGGCCACCCGACGCTCGACGCCCTTTCCGACGCGGTCGTCCCCAAGGGGATCCGGCTCAATCGCGCCTTGGCGTTGCCCGCGGCCCGGACCGAGTCGGTGCTGATCAACGATCTGCGCCGCATCGCCGAGGAGAACCAGGTCTTCCGCTCCTGCATCGGCATGGGGTACCACGACACCATCACGCCGCCCGTCATCCTTCGCAATGTGCTCGAGAACCCCGGCTGGTACACGCAGTACACGCCCTACCAGGCCGAGATCTCCCAGGGCCGCCTCGAAGCCCTGCTGAACTTCCAGACCATGATCGCCGACCTCACCGCGCTGCCGCTGGCCAACGCCTCGCTGCTCGACGAGGGCACCGCGGCCGCGGAAGCCATGGCGATGTGCTTCGCCGCAGCCGACCGCCAGCGGCCCCGCTTCATCGTGGATGCGCTCTGCCACCCGCAGACCATCGCCGTCGTCCAGACCCGCGCCACACCGCTGAGCATCGAAGTTGTCGTCACCGACGCGAAGAAGGCGCCGATCGACGCCTCGGTCTGCGGCGTACTCGTGCAGTACCCCGCCACCGACGGGCGGATCGAGTGCTACGAGGACCTCACAAAGCGTGCGCACCAGGCCGGCACGCTCGTCGTCGCGGCCGTCGACCCCCTGGCGCTGACGCTCTTCACGCCGCCCGGCGAGTGGGCCGGCGGCGGCGAGCACGGCGCGGACATCGCCATCGGCAGCGCCCAGCGCTTCGGCGTGCCGATGGGGGCCGGCGGCCCGCACGCCGCGTTCCTCGCCTGCAAGGATGAGCACGCCCGGCGTATGCCCGGCCGCATCATCGGCGTGTCGAAGGACTCGGCCGGCGATCCCGCGCTGCGCATGGCGATCCAGACGCGCGAGCAGCACATCCGGCGCGAGAAGGCCACCTCGAACATCTGCACGGCGCAGGCGCTGCTGGCGATCGTCGCCTCGTTCTACGCCGTCTACCACGGCCCGGCCGGCCTCCGCCGCATCGCGATGCGCATCCGCGCCCTGACCGGCGCGCTCCGCGCCGGCCTGCTCGCCCAAGGCCACCGCATCGACGATCACCTCGTGTTCGACACCATCCGTATCTACCCCAAGAGCACCGCCAAGGCCGTGCTCGACGAGGCCCGCAAGCGCCGGATCAATCTCCGCCCCTTCGCCGATGGTTCGATCGGCGTCACGCTCGACGAAGCCTCCGACCGCGCGCTCGTCGCCGACCTGCTCGCGTGTTTCGGCGCCGCGGCGGCGCCGGACCTCGACAAACTCGCGGCCTCCGCCCGCACCGACATCCCCGCCGCCTTCGCCCGCGCCTCGGGCTACCTCACGCACCCCGTCTTCAACTCGTACCACTCCGAAACGGAGATGCTCCGCTACATCTTCAAGCTCCAGAAGCGCGACCTCTCGCTCGCCGACGCGATGATCCCGCTCGGCTCGTGCACCATGAAACTCAACGCCACCACCGAGATGATCCCGGTGACCTGGCCCGAGTTCGGACGCATGCACCCCTTCGCGCCGGCGGACCAGCAGAAGGGATACGCGAAGCTCTACACCGACCTTGAGGGATGGCTCGCCGAGATCACCGGCTTCTCCGCCGTCTCGCTCCAGCCCAACGCCGGCTCGCAGGGCGAGTAC
>CAZSLT010000278.1:2090-2797 GCA_964607595.1 uncultured Phycisphaeraceae bacterium | reverse complement strand
CATCCCCCTCTTCGCGCCCGATCGCCCCCCTCTCTGCCTTTGTTTTGCGGCCCCACGCATGTGGCAGCACCCGACCTCGCCGACCCGCGTCCGCGCCGGCCGCGGACCGAGTTCCTCCCCCCCCGCCGAGAGCATCCCCAACCAGATCGACCCTCACGCCGTGACGATCTCGGGGCTGGTGCTGGACCCTTCGTACGGCCCGGAGTCACCGACGGAGTCGCTTCGGGACATTCCGACGAATCTGCCCGCGCCGGGGAAGTATCCGTACACGCGCGGGCTGTTCCCGCAGGGGTATCGATCGCGTCTGTGGACGATGCGGCAGTTCGCGGGCTTCGGCAGCGCCGACGACACGAACAAGCGATTCAAGTACCTGCTGAGCCACGCCAAGACCTCGACGAAGGCCAACACCGGATTGTCGACGGCGTTCGATCTGCCGACGCTTATGGGGCGCGACTCGGATGACCCCTTGAGCGCGGGCGAGGTCGGCAAGTGCGGCGTGGCGATCGACACGATCGAGGACATAGACCGGCTGTACGCGGATATCCCGTTGGATCAGGTGACGGTGAGCCAGACGATCAACGGACCGGCCGCGGTCATCTGGGCAATGTACCTGGCGATGGCGCGTCGGCGCGGGTTCGGTTGGGAGACGCTGGGCGGGACGCTGCAGAACGACATCCTGAAGGAGTTCCACGCGCATCCGCTTCAAG
>CAZSLT010000278.1:0-2080 GCA_964607595.1 uncultured Phycisphaeraceae bacterium | reverse complement strand
TTTATCCGCCCGAGGCGAGCGTGAAACTGGTGGTGGACACGATCGAGTTCGCGACGCTGCATGTGCCGTCGTGGCATTCGGTGTCGATCTCGGGGTACCACATCCGGGAGGCGGGCTCGACGGCGACGCAGGAACTGGCCTTCACGCTGCGTGACGGGATGGAGTATGTCGAGGCGTGCGTGGCGCGGGGGGCAAGGGGTGGAGCGGACGGCGCGGGGCGGGGGCTGGATATCGATGCGTTCGCGCCGCGGCTCTCTTTCTTCTTCAACTCACACAACGAGTTCTTCGAGGAGGTCTGCAAGCTGCGGGCGGCGCGGCGGATCTGGGCGCGGATGATGAAGGAGCGCTACGGCGCCAAGAACCCGCGGTCGTGGTACATGAAGACGCATGTGCAGACGGCGGGTTGCTCGCTCACGGAGCAGCAGCCGTACAACAACATCGTGCGCGTGGCGTATCAGGCGATGGCGGGCGTGCTGGGGGGTTGCCAGTCGCTGCACACGGACTCGATGGACGAGACGCTCGGCCTGCCGACGGAGCAGGCGGTGAAGATCGCGCTGCGGACGCAGCAGATCCTGGCGCACGAGACGGGCGTGACGCGTGTGACGGATCCGCTGGGCGGTTCGTGGTTCGTCGAGGCGCTGACGGACACCATGGAGCGCGAGGCGCTGAACTTCATCCATGAGATCGACATGATGGGCGAGTACGGCGACTGGAAGTCGCCAAAGGGCCAAATCGCAAAGGGCCAGGTCGCGGATCAGAAGCTGGAGGAGCACCCCGCGTATCAAGCGCGGCGGACCTACGGCATGGGCGCCGTCAACGGGATTCACAAGGGGTACTTCCGGCGCGCGATCGCCGAGGCGTCGTACCGGTTCTCGGAGGAGATGGAGGCGGGGGACCGCGTGATCGTCGGGCTCAATGAGTATGTCGAGGCGGACGAGAAGCGGCAGGTGGACATTCTGGAGATCCCGCACCAGGTTGAGGTTGATCAGTGCGACCGACTCGCGGCGTTCAAGAAGAAGCGGGACGCTGGGGCGGTGAAGCGGGCGCTCGACGGCATCCGTGCCGCGGCGCAGAAGGACGAGAACACGATGCCGGCGCTGATCGAGGGTGCGGAGCACAACTGCACGCTGGGCGAGATGGTGCAGGCGCTGGCGGATATTTACGGGCGGTATGGGGGCGGGCCGGAGTGGTGAGGAAGTCGAGCCTAGCACTCATTTGCGCCCCCCACCCCTCCACATCGTAATCGCGTGCACTTCGTACTTTGGGAGTCCAACGGGGCACTCGCTTGCGCCCCCCCACCTTCGTGCTCGCAGGCAACCGTGTTGCTTGAACGAGTTGCGAACGATTGGACGCAGGTCGTGCGAGCACGAAGCGCGAGCGAGTGCCTCGTCAGCGTCGTTGAGGTAAGGATTGATGGGTGAAGTCCTCGCGTACTTTCTGACCTGGACCTGCTACGGGACATGGCACCGGGGCGATGCGCGGGGATCGATCGATCTGGAGCACAATCGACGGGGCACGGACATCGTCCGCGGTTCGGAAGATCGCGTCCGGGTGAACAGCCGGCGCATGGCGGGCGAGGCGATCATCCTGACGGCGCGTGAGCGAGCGATTGTTGATCAAGCGGTTCGCGATCACTGCGGGCATCGCGGGTGGGATCTGCTCGCGGTGAATGTCCGATCGAATCATGCGCATGTCGTCGTGCGGTGTGATGCGGACACACCGCCCGAGAAGGCGATGCGTGAGTTCAAGGCGTGGGGGACGCGTCGGCTTCGCGAGCATGATGATTGGTTTGGAGAGACGCAGGTCTGGACCGAGCACGGGAGCACGCGGTGGATCAAGGATGCGGATGGATTGCGGCTCGCGATCGAGTATGTCACGGAGCATCAGGATCGGTGAGCGGGGCACTCAGTAGTTCGGATGTCGAGCGGGGCACTCGCTTGCGCTTCGTGCTCGCAGGCAACCCCGCGATTGGCGCTCGATGTGGATTGTTAGAATATCGGCATGTCGAAGGTCACCAACCACGACGACTACATCGCCTCCGCCCCGGAGTTCGCCCGCCCGATTCTGGAGCGCATCCGGT
>CAZSLT010000277.1:0-2802 GCA_964607595.1 uncultured Phycisphaeraceae bacterium | reverse complement strand
GATCGTTATGACCGCCCCCCGCGACCACCAGAAGTTGCGCATCCCCCCCCTTCCACGCCGCGTCCGCCATCGCCCGTCCATCCTCCACCGGGCACACCTCATCCGCGTCGCCATGCACCACCAGCAGCGGCACACGCAACCGTGCCGCGTGCTTCACACGATCGAAACCCCTCCCGCCCCTCCCACCATGCGCGCGCCGGAACATCCACCCCGCGCCCAATCGCGGCCCGAGCCACGCGAACGCCAGCGGACCGTTCACCGCCCACGGAAGATTGGTCATCCGAATCACATTACGCGCCGGCACCCACGGGAACCGGTACGCCCCCTCCGACACCACGCCCGCCACACACGCCGGGCACGATTCATCCGCCGCGCACACGATCGACGACCCGCCGCCCAGCGACGCGCCGTACAGCACGACCCGCGCGCCGGGGTACGACGACTCCGCGTGCGCGATCAGCCCGCGCAGCATCCGGTCCTCGGCCGTCCCCAATTGGCACAGCCCGCCCGCCTCGCCCTGCCCCGGCGGGTCCCACGCGAGGATGCGCGACGCACGCGGCCCCAGCCCGCGCAGACGCGGCAGCACACCGAGCCGCGAGTCGCCCCACCCCGGCGTGTAGATCACCACCGGCCCGTGCGGATCATCCCCCGCGATGTCCCACACCGGCGTGCCGCCCGCCCCCCCGGGCGCCCCATCGAGGTTGAGCGTGAACGACTCGAACGCGCGCGGGTTGGGCATCTCCCCCGGATCGCCCGGCCGGCCCCGCGCCACCGCCCACGCATAGGTCTTCCGCGGCGGGTTCCGCAGCCGGCGCACCACCGCCGCCGCCGACATCAACGCGGCGAGCAACAGTCCGACCAGCAGCAAGAACACAAGTCCGAGCAAATATTCACCACAGAGGCACAGAGGGCACAGAGAAGAATCAGAAACTCAGAGAGAGAATCTAGAGCAAATCATGGGTACGCGAGGAGCACGGAGTCCGGCGTATCTCCGCCGTGACTCTGTGCCCTCTGTGCCTCTGTGGTTTGTTCCGGCTCAGAACAACCCGCGGATGTCGTTCAGCGTCACGATGATGAACACCGCTCCAATAAGCAACAGCCCCGCCATCGTCAGCGCGTTCTGCACCGCGATCGGCACCGGCCGCTTCGTGATCCCCTCGTACAGCAGCATCACGAAGTGCCCGCCGTCAGCGATCGGGATCGGCAGGAAGTTCACCACCGCCAGGTTCGCGCTCACCAGCGCCAGGAAATACAGCAGGTACACGAACCCCTGATCCGCCATCTGCGAGCCGATCTGCGTGATCCCCACCGGCCCCTTGAGATGACTCACCCGCACCGTCCCCTCGAACAGCCGCAGGAAGGTGATGTAGGTCATCGCCAGCACGCGCTTCGTCGAACGCACGCCCATCGCCAGCGCCTGCACCGGCCCGGTCGCCTTCATCTCGATCTGCGCCGGCTGGAACAGCGACGCCACCTCCCCCGCCGTCCACCCCAGCCCGTGCAGCGAGCGCACCTCATCGGCCGTCAGTTCCCACGCCTGCCCGTTCACCGCGCCCTGCGCCACCGGCGACTCCGACCCCATCAACGCCGTCGACAGCATCACCGTCGCGCCACGCTCGGCGATCAGCGCCTCCCGCGTCGCGCCCTTCAGCCCCTCCCGCATCGAGCGCCAGTCCGTCACCTCCGCGCCGTTCACCGCCGTCACCACCAGCCCCGGCATCACGCCCGGCGTCAACCGCGTCGTCGCCAGAGGGGGTGGAGTCGGCGTGGCTTCATCCTCTTCCTCCGCAGCCACCACCTCCGGCGTCTCCGCCAGCACCGGCAGCTCCAGCGCCTCGCCGACATAGAACCCGATCGTCCCCTGCGCCGACACCCGCACCGTCAGCGGCACGAACGCCCCGTCGCGCACCACGACCATCTCAAGCTCGGCGCCGGGCGACGCCTGGATCCGCGCCATCCCCGACGCGATGCTCGGCCACGACACATCGCCGATCCGCGCGAACACATCGCCGTCGCGCAGACCCTGCTCGCGACCGCGCTCCTGCGTCTCCAGCACACGCATCGCCGGCGTCAGCCCCAGTAAGTGCGCGAACGCGCGACGCTCGCCGTTCAGCATCGTCGCGCCGCTCTGGAGCTCGATCCGCGGCGTGAACGCCGCCGCCGCCCGACCGCCCTTGTCATCCTCGAACACCAGCGACACCGGCCCGCCGCCCGACGACTCCGCGGCACGCTCGATCGGCTGGAACAGCCCGATGGTGCTCCGCAGCGCGAACGAAACCTCCTCCACCGGCGCGCCGTTCACCTCCACCACGCGCATCCCCGGCTCGACGCCCGTCAGCCCGTTGCGCTCGAGCCGCGACAACTGCGTCTCGTGATGCTTCTTGTCCTTGTCCCACCCGAGCAACCGGTTCGACTGCCCCGGCACGACCCCCAGCCCCTGCAGCCCGGCGAAGATCTTGTCCTTCGTCGGCGTCGCCTCGATCGTCAGAACCTCGCCGCCGCGCTCCACGCCCAGCGTGATCGGCACGCCCCGCCGCCCCAGCGCCGAAGCGATCATCAGGTCCTCGAACACCTCCGTAGAGTCGCCGTTGATCGTCCGCACCACATCGCCCGCCCGCAGCCCCGCCTTCTGCGCGGGCGAGCCCGGCGCGACGCCGCCGATCACCGGCGCCGGCTTGAACAACCCGCCCGCCAGGAACACCGCCATAAACAGCACGCCCGCCAGCACGATGTTCATCACCACGCCCGCGCTGATGATCACCATCCGCTTCCACACCGGCTTGCTCGTGTACGAGTCCGGCG
>CAZSLT010000276.1:0-2807 GCA_964607595.1 uncultured Phycisphaeraceae bacterium | reverse complement strand
CCCGTGCGCCGCGTAGAGGGGCGTGGGCCGGCCGACGAATGACGCGAGGAGTCCGTCGAGTTCGCGATGGAATGCGGGGTCGCGCCTGGCGCGCTCGTATTCATCGCGGAGTTGCTCGACCGCGCCCACGAGCGTTTCGGGGACATACACGCCGCCGAAGGCGCCGTAGCGGCCGCGTGCGTCGGGGACGGCGGAGATCGCGCCGGGCGCGGTCATGCGTGCGCGCTCGCGGCGGCGCGGGCCTTCTCGATGGCGTCGTGGATGCGCGAGGGGTCGGTGCCGCCGCCCTGGGCGGAGTCGGGGCGTCCGCCGCCCTTGCCGCCGACGGCCTCGCTGGCGATGCGGACCCAGTCGCCGGCCTTGAGCCCCTTCTTGATGAGGGCTTCGGGGACCTGCGCGACGATGGTGACTTTGCTCTCGGCGAGATCGGCGCTGAGGAGCATGATCGCGGCGGCGGGGTGCTTGCCTTTGACGGCGTCCATCGCGGCCAAGAGCGCGTTGCGGTCGGATGCCGCGGGGACTTCGCTGACGATCACCGGCCCGGACGCTTCGGCGGCGATGCGCTTGCCGGCGTCGAGGGCGAGGTCGCGCCCGGCGGACTGCGCGGCCTTGGACGCCTTCTTGGCTTTCTCGGCGAGGTTGGCCAGGGCGGCGCGGAGGCGGCTCTTGGCGGTGATGTCGATCTCGGCGTGGTCGATGGCCTCGGTGAGAGCGCGGACCTCGTCGGGCAGGTGGATCTCGGGGAGCGTGGCGGCGCCCCTTACGCGCGAGTCGAGTTTCGCGGCCTCGTCAATGGCGCGCTGAGCGGGCGCGCCGGTGAGCGCGGCGACGCGCCGGACGCCCTTGGAGACGCTCTCTTCGGAGGTGATGACGAAGGCGCCCGCCTGGCCGGTGCGCTGGAGGTGCGTGCCGCCGCAGAACTCGACGGCGAAGTCGCGCCATTTCTCGTTGGCCGGGTCGGCCAGGAGGTCGGCGACGGCGCGCCCGATGGAGACGACGCGGACGGGATCGGGGTAGGCCTCGCCGAAGACGGCGCGGAGGCCGGCGATTCTGCGGGCGGTTTCGAGGGGCGCTTCGGCGCTGTGGACGGGGGCGTCGGCGCGGATGGCCGCGATGACGCGGCGCTGGACCTCGCCGGCTTCCTGCTCGGTCATCGCGGCGTTGTGCGTGTAATCGAAGCGCAGGCGGTCGGGCGCGACGAGCGAGCCCTTCTGGTTCACCGAGTCGCCCAGCACGGCGCGGAGCGCGTGGTTGAGCAAGTGCGTGGCGGTGTGGTTCGCGGCCACGGCGGTGCGGCGGTCGTCGTCAAGGCGGAGTTCGACCTCGTCGGTGACGCGGACCTCGCCCTTGGTGATGCGGGCGATGTGGACGACGAAGCCGCCGTAGGCGCGGGTGTCCTCGATGACGGCTTCGCCGTGCTTGGGCCCGGTATTGGACTTGATGACGGTGAGGCGGCCGGTGTCGCCGACCTGCCCGCCCATCTCGGCGTAGAAGCACGACTTGTCGGTGATGATCGCGAAGCGGTCGGTGGGGCGGGTGTTGGCCGCCAGCACATTCTCGTCGAAGTCCGAGCCGTTCCAGATCGCCTTGATGCGGGCGCGGCAGCGGGTCTGGTCGAACTTCTCTTCGTCCCGTGTCGGCTTGACATTGAGGGCTTTGAGTTTGCCGATCGCGGTGGCGGTAAGGGCCAGAGCGTCGTGCGCGGCGAAGGTTCCGCCGGCGCGGGACTTCTCGCGGGCTTCGTCCATGAGGCGCTCGAAGCCGGAGACATCGACATCGAGGCCGCGTTCGCGGGCCATGACCTGCGTGAGGTCGATGGGGAAGCCGTAGGTGTCGTGGAGTTTGAAGGCGTCTTCGGCGTCCACCGTGCGGAACTTGGCGGCGCGCTCCGCGGCCTTGTCGAAGAGTTTGATTCCCTGATCGAGCGTGCGTCCGAAGGCTTCTTCCTCGTCGAGGATGACGCGGGCGACGCGCTGGGGGTTGTTGCGGAGCTCGGGGAAGGCGTCGCCCATGGTCTGGACGATCGTGGGGACGAGTTCGCAGAGGAAGGGGCCGGGGACATTGAGCGTCTGGCGGCCGTGGCGGACGGCGCGCCGGAGAATGCGGCGCAGGACATATCCGCGTCCGTCGTTGGAGGGCTCGGCGCCGTCGGTGATGGCGAAGGTGAGCGTGCGGGCGTGGTCGGCGATGACGCGGTAGGCGATGTCCACCGGGTGCTCGAGTGTGCCGGTGTAGTCCGGTGCCTTCCCCCCCCCACAGACCTCCTTGATGCGCGCGAAGAGGGGCGCGAAGACATCAGAGTCGTAGTTCGAGGTCTTGTGCTGGAGGACGCGGGTGATGCGCTCGAAGCCCATGCCGGTGTCGACATGCTTGGCGGGGAGCGGCTCGAGCCCGGCGGGGGTGCGGTTGAACTGGATGAAGACGAGGTTCCAGACCTCGATGACATTCGGGTCGCCGGTGTTGACGAGCGACTGGCCGGGGACGCGGCTGCGCTGGGCGTCGGAGCGGCCGTCGTAGTGGATCTCGGAACAGGGGCCGCAGGGTCCGGTGTCGCCCATCTCCCAGAAGTTGTCCTTGGCGTTGCCGGGCAGGACGCGTGCCGCGGGAAGGTGCTTGAGCCAGAGGTTGTAGGCCTCGCGGTCGGGCTCCAAGCCGAGCGACTTGTCGCCCTCGAAGTAGGTGGCGTAGAGGCGGTTGGGGTCGATGCCCCATTGATCGACGAGGAGCTCCCACGCCCAGTTGATCGCTTCGGTCTTGAAGTAGTCGCCGAAGGACCAGTTGCCGAGCATCTCGAAGAAGGTGTGGTG
>CAZSLT010000275.1:0-2814 GCA_964607595.1 uncultured Phycisphaeraceae bacterium | reverse complement strand
TCAAGAATCGAGTCCGCGAAGGTCGGGCGCGTCACCACGCAGAAGCCGATCCCCATGTTGAACACCCGGCGCATCTCGTCGTCGGCGATGTTCCCGTGCTTCTGCAGGAATCCGAACACGGGCGGCGCTTCCCACGCCGACTCGTCGATCACCGCGTCCACGCCCTCGTGCAGCGTCCGCTCCAGGTTCCCCGCCAGCCCGCCACCCGTGATGTGCGCCATCCCCGTGATGACCTTCTTCACCTTGTACCGACGCAGCACCGAGACGATCGACGGGGAGTACAGGCGCGTCGGCGTCAGCAGCACCTCGCCGAGCGACTTCTTCTCATCCAGTTCCGTGTACACACGGCGCAGGTTCAGGTGGCCATGCTCGACCACCGCCCGCACAAGCGTGTAGCCATTGGAATGCACCCCGTCGGACGCCAGCCCGATGACCACATCCCCCGGCTCGACGCGCGTCGCGTCGCTGGCGCGCTTCAGTTCCACCACACCCACCGCGAACCCCGCCAGATCAATATCCCCCGGCGCGTACAGGTCCGACATCTCCGCCGTCTCGCCGCCCAGCAGCGCCGCCCCCACCGTGCGGCACGCCTCGGCGATCCCCGCGATGATCCGCTCGAGCTGCTCCGGCACCACCTTGTTGCACGCGATGTAATCCAGGAACAGCAGCGGCTCGGCGTACTCCACCACCAGGTCGTTCACATTCATCGCCACAAGATCGATGCCGATCGTGTCCCACTTGTCCATCTCGCGCGCCAGCACGATCTTCGTCCCCACCCCGTCCGTGCACGCCACCAGCACCGGGTCCTGGAAGTTTCGCTTGAACAGCGACTCGTTGAAGTCCAGCCGCAGCAGCCCCGCGAACCCGCCCGGACGCGCCACGACCCGCGGCCCGTGGGTCCGCCGCATGTGCGACTGAATCAGATCCGCGAACCGATCGCCCTCCTCGATCGAGACGCCGGCCTGCGCATAGGTCAGACCCTTCTTGTCGGCCGGACGATTGGATCGCTTGGTGGGCATGGGGCCAAGAGCATACCCGGACGGGCGCGCACGCCCCGCTCAGAACTTGAGGTACGAGATCGCCTCGGCCACCGTCCGGAAGAAGTGGTGCGCCCCGACCAGTTCCGCCGTCGGCGTCGTGTGCCCGACCGCGATCACCTTGCACCCGGCGTTCAGCGCCGACGACACCCCCGCGCGCGAGTCCTCGATCGCCGTGCACGCCCCGGCCGCGCCCCCGAGATGCGCCACCGCCAGCCGGTACGGCGCCGGGTCCGGCTTGCCCGCCCGCACATCCTCCGCCGAGACGATCACGCGGAAGCACGACAGCACCCCCAGCGACTCCAGCGTCGCCGTGATGTCCGCCCGGAACGCCGCCGAGCAGACGCCCATCGGCCGCCGCTCCAGCGCGAACCACTTGATCCCCTCCACCACGCCCGGATAGGCGTTCAGTTCGCCAGACGCGATCCGCTCGCTCATCAATTCGCATTTCCGTTTGAGCATCGCCGCCAGCAGCGGCTCCTCCAGCGGCTGCCCCGCCTCGCGGAACACCTTGCGGATGACCGCCTCATCCGGCAGGCCCACATGCGTCCCCGGCTCGAACGCAAGCCCGTGCTCGCCCAGCAGTTCGGTCAGCACCCGCCCGTGCGTCGGCTCGGAGTCCACGATCGTCCCGTCGAAGTCGAAGATGATCGGTGGAGCGTTCATGGCGCAACGATACCGCCAACCCCGCCGACCGGCGTCGCCCCGCCCGCCACCCACACCCCCGCGACGCCGTAAACTCCCCTGCTATGGCGCGGATGATCGTCTTCGATGACGCCGGCACGCCCGGCGCAACCGGCAAACCGGGCTTCACGCTCGGCCCACTGACCGACCTCCGCGCCTCCTTCGAGGTCCGCACCGGGGCCGTCACCACCCTCGAACGCTGGGCCGCGTGGAACGACGACGGCTGGGGCTCCGTCGCCGCGCTCTTCGTGCCCTCGCGCCTCGCCCCGCTCATCCGCGAGCGCTACGACCGGCCCGTCAACGACCCCGACGCGATTAAGGGCGACGCCCTGCTCGTCAGCGGGCGCTGCGTCCTCCCGCTCGACGAAGCCGGCGCCCTCAAGCCCGGCCAGGCCCTCGTCGACGACGCCGGCGATCTCATGGCCGCCCTGCTCAAGGCCGATGACGCCCGCGCCTTCCTGGCCGGGGGCGAACTCCCCAAGTCGCTCAAACGCGCCACGATCTCGACCGCCGCCTCGCTCCGCCGCCCGTGGGATGTCATCCGCCACCGCGACGCGGCCATCGCCTGGGACCTCGAACTCCTCTGCCTCCACGAGTCCCAGGAACTCCCGCCCGGCGTCATGGCCATCGGCGAGGAGCATGTCTACATCTCGCCCACGGCCACCGTCTACCCGAGCGCCGTGCTCGACGCCGAGAAGGGCAAGATCGTCATCGACGACGAGGCCACCGTCCGCCCCGGCGCGGTGATCGTCGGCCCGGCCTACATCGGCAAGAAGTCCTTCGTCGCCGAGCACGCCCTCATCAAGGCCAACACCGCCATCGGCCCCGTCTGCAAGGTCGGCGGCGAGGTCGGCGGAACGATCTTCCAGGGCTACGCCAACAAGGTCCACGACGGCCACCTCGGCGACTCGTGGGTCGGCGAGTGGGTCAACCTCGGCGCGGCCACCGTGAACTCCAATCTCCTCAACACCTACGGCGAAGTGACGAGCAAACCAGCGCACGACGGCAAGACCGAGCGCACCGGGCTGACCTACCTCGGCGCGATCATCGGCGACCACGCCAAGACCGCCATCGGCACGCGGCTGATGACCGG
>CAZSLT010000274.1:0-2822 GCA_964607595.1 uncultured Phycisphaeraceae bacterium | reverse complement strand
CCCCTCGGCTCTTCTCGAAGAACGAGCCCCCAATGCTGCTTGCGCTCGAAGTCGACGGACTCCGCATCGACTTCGTACGGAGTTGTTGTCCGCCATGTGTATAGACACAGGAAGGGCCATCCCGTCGCGAGCGCCCAGTCACCGGTGTCGAATGTGACCGCCTCGCGCGGCCACCACGGCGACCCGTTGTATCTCATGACCGACTCCGGCTCGCGATCTACTAGCGAACCCGGTCGACCCACGCCGAATACGCGCTCCACACCAAAGTCAGAATCAACAAAGATCGCGATCGGATCCCCGTCGCGCGGGTTGTGGTGTGGACTCCATCCCCGCTTTGGTACGCCGTGCAGGGCGGCGATGCACCAGGCGAACGCGATATTGAGCGCTGCACCGCAGATGAGCGCGATCGAGGCGGTCCTGACAAGCCCCCTTTCTCTCCGCGAACGAGACGATCCCATCACGCCGCGCTCTTGCCCAGCAGCGTCGCCAGCGCCGCTCCGGGGTCGTCCTCCCGCATGAGCGACTCCCCCACCAGCACGATCCGCACGCCCTCGCGCCGCAGTTTCGAGATGTCCTCGCGCGTCTTGATCCCCGACTCGCTCACCAGCACCGTTGGGTCGTCCACCAGCGCCAACAGCCGCAGCGTGTGGTTCAGGTCGGTGTGCATCGTCGAGAGGTCGCGGTTGTTGATCCCCAGCAGGTTGTAGGACCGCAGCGGGAAGCCCACATGCGGGCGCACCCGCAGCAGACTCTCCATTGAGTGGACCTCCACCAGCGAGGTGAGCTCAAGCTCGTGCGCCAGGATCATCATGTCCACCAGCTCGCTCTCGTTGAGCGTCTCGGCGATGAGCAGCACCGCGTCCGCCCCGTGCGCCCGGGACTCCCACACCTGCCACGGGTCAACAATAAAATCCTTCCGCAGCACCGGCAGCGGCACCGCGTCCCGGATCGCGTGGATGTACGACAGTTTCCCCGCGAAAAACCGCTCGTCCGTCAGGCACGAAATCGCCGACGCCCCGTTGGCGTGGTACCGTCGGGCGATGGCCACCGGGTCGAAGCCGTCATCCTCGAATTCCGGGCGGATCCACCCCGCCGACGGGCTCTTGCGCTTGATCTCCGCGATCACCGACATGTGCGCGGCGCTCGGATGCCGCACCAGCGCCGAGAAGAAGTTCCGCGGCCGACCCAGCTCCGAAATCATCACCTTGAAGTCATCGATCGACCGTTCGCGCTTGCCGCGCTCCACCTCGTCGCGCTTGTGCGCCACGATCTGCTCGAGGGTTACGGGCGCGGATGGGCTTGGGTCGGCGGGCTCGGGCATCATCAGGGGTATCGGCTCGATCACACGCCGTGCTGTGGATGGGGCAGGCGTATGGGGGGCTGGAGTGGTCCTGGCATTATCGGCGTCCGCGTCGGCGGGGGAGGGAATCGTCCCCCCGGCGGCCGACGCGGCCACCAGTGTAGCGCCGCCGGGCGACCCCGCGCCGGGCTTCGCCTGGGGCTTCTTCGCCGCCGAGATGCTCGTCGCCGGGATCGCCGCGTTCATCATCGTCCGGGGCCGACTCTACCGGCCCGTCCCCGCGCGACTCACGCCCGCCGAGCCCCAGCCGATCATCCCGCCGGTCATCCTCCTCGTCGGCGCATTGGTGCTCTTCCTGGCGGAACTGCTCGGATCGCTCACGGCGACGCACCTGCTGGAGCTGGACCTCGAGCGCGGCACGCTGGGCGACCACGCACTCGCCATGCTGGGCCACTACGGCGGGTTCATCGCGGGGATCCTCGTCCTCTCGGTGATGATCCCCGGCATCACGCGCGCCGTCGGGCTGCGGTTCGAACCCCGCGACGCCGCGTCGGGCGTCGTCGGCGCGGCGCTGATCATCCCCGTGGTCCTCGTGATCGGCGGGCTGGGAGCGATCGCGGCCTCGCTGATCGCCTCGTGGTCGGGCGCCCCCCCCCCCGAGCCGACCGCCCACGAAGGCCTCCTCCGCTTCGTGATGAGCGACGACCCCGCCACGAAGTGGCTCTTCGCCGCGCTCGTGGTGATCGGCGCGCCCGTCGCCGAAGAAACGATCTACCGCGGCATGATCCAGACCGCATTCCTCCGGGCCTCGCGCTCCCCCTCGGCCGCGATTCTCCTGGCCAGCGCGATCTTCACCATGATGCACGTCCCGATCGTCGAGTGGTTCGCGCTGCCGGCGATTTTCGCGCTCTCGATCGGGCTGGGTGTCGTCGCCGAGCGGACGAAGCGGCTCGCGGCCCCGATCATCATCCATGCGCTCTTCAACCTGCTGAACCTGGGCCTGGCGTTGTACGGCTCCTGAAGACCCCCGCTTCGCGCCTCCGCTACCCTACCCGCCCCATGACCCCACCCACCACCTCATCGAACCCCGCCAGGCCGCGCGTCCTCACCGGCGACACGCCCACCGGCCGCCTCCACCTCGGTCACTTCGTCGGATCCATCGAGAACCGGCTGCGCCTCCAGAACGACTACGACTGCTACTTCCTGCTCGCCAACATGCACGCCTTCACCACACGCGCCGACAAGCCCGACGAGATCCGGCGCGACACCCTCGAGATCGTCAAAGACTGGATCGCCTGCGGCATCGACCCCGAGCGCTCCACGGTCGTCCTCCAGACCGAGATCCCGGCCATCGCCGAACTCACCTGGTTCTTCGCGATGCTCCTCCCCTTCAACCGCGTGATGCGCAACCCCACGCTCAAAACCGAGATCGACTCCAAGGGGCTTAGCGACACCTACGCCTTCGGCTTCCCGATGTACGCCGTCGGCCAGTGCGCCGACATCCTGGCCTTCCGCCCGGTGT
>CAZSLT010000273.1:1872-2832 GCA_964607595.1 uncultured Phycisphaeraceae bacterium | reverse complement strand
GACGACTTCACCATCATCATCCAGGGCGGCGCCATCCTCGCCGTCGCCGCCCTCTACTGGCCACGCATCCTCCAGATGCTCCGCGGGCTCTTCGGCAAGGACGAGCATGCGATCAAAGGCCGCCGCCTGCTGATCAACCTGATCATCGCGTTCATCCCGGCCGCGGCGGTCGGCCTGCTGCTCGAGGACACGATCGACAAGTACCTCTTCGGTGCATGGCCTGTAATCGCGGCGTTAGCGCTGGGCGGGCTCTGGATGATCTGGATCGATGCGTCGCGGAAGAAGCGGCTCGGCGCCGAGCACATCGCCGACACCGGGCTGAGTGTGGACGACCTGCGCTGGCACCGGGCTCTGCTCATCGGCCTGTTCCAGTGCGTGGCGATGTGGCCGGGCACCTCGCGCTCAATGATGACGATCGCCGGGGGCACGATTCTGGGGATGAAGCCGAAGGAGGCCGCGGAGTTTTCGTTCCTGCTCGGTCTGCCGACCTTGGGCGGCGCGTGCGTCTACAAGCTCGGCAAAAACCTGTACGAGTCGCACGAACAAGGGACCGCCAACATCTTCGCGCAGCTCGGGTGGGTGCCCGTGGTCGTCGGGATCGCGGTCGCCTTTGTGAGCGCCCTGATCGCGATCCGCTGGCTCGTCGCGTTCCTCAATAGACACGGGCTGGCGCCGTTCGGCTGGTACCGGATCGTCCTCGCGGCCGTCGTCGGCGCGATCCTGCTGACCTGAGCGGCAGCCCCGCCTATTCGACCGTCCCGCCGAACAGCAGCCCGATGAAGGGCTCGTCTTCAGGGCGCAGGAACACATACACATGATCGCCGGCGAGCAGCCGCGTGTTGCCCCGCGCCGCCAGCAACTCCTTGCCCCGCACCACGAGAATTGCCGAGGCGCCGGCGGGGAACTCAATCTCCGACAGTCTCGCCCCGCACACCGCCACCGCCGGGATGATGTGGTATG
>CAZSLT010000273.1:0-1862 GCA_964607595.1 uncultured Phycisphaeraceae bacterium | reverse complement strand
TGCACGGATCGCGCCGTTGAATTGCTGGATCGAATGGATCTCCAGCGCCGCGGCCGGCGCCGGCGGCTCGGGCGACCCCAGACCGAGCCACTTGGTCAGCGGCACAATGCTCGCCCCGGGCACGAGCGCCGACACCACCACGATGAAGAACACGATGTTGAAGATGCGCTCGGCGCCCGGCACATCCGCCAGGAAGGGGAAGGTCGCCAGGATGATCGGCACCGCTCCGCGCAAGCCGACCCAGCTGATGAACGACGCCTCTTTGACCGACCACCGGAACGGCAGCAAGCACAGCATCACGACCAGCGGCCGCGCGACGAACGCCAGCGCCAGCCCGAGCAGCAGGCCGGTCTCGGCGACCGGGACCAGTTTCGACGGGAACGCCAGCAGCCCGAGCATGAGGAACATCGTCACTTGGCTCATCCACGCCACCGCGTCATGCACACGCGCCAGACCCGCCTTGTACGGCAGCGGGCCGTTGCCGAGCACGACCGCGGCCGCGAACACCGCCAGAAAGCCGCTGCCCCCGAGCATCGTGCCGCCGCCGTAGGCCACGAACGCCGACGCGAGCGTGGCCACGGGGTACAGCCCCGCGGTGCCGAGCGACGCCCGCGCCAGGACCCATCGCATGGCATAGCCCACACCCACGCCGACAGCCGCCCCGATGAGCAGTTCCATCGGCACGCGGAGGATCATGCCCCACCCCGGTGCGGCGCCGATCCGGACGCTTTCGATCAACGCGAGCGTCATGATGACCGCCATCGGGTCGTTCACGCACGACTCGACTTCCAGGACACTGCGGACCCGGTCCTTGATCCGGATGCTGCCGCCCCGGAGCACCGCGAACACGGCCGCGGCGTCCGTCGAGGACACGATCGCACCGATCAGAAGCGCCTCCGTCCACGGCAGGCCGAACAGCCGCGCAATGATGGCCAGCACGCCGGCCGTTCCCGCCACGCCCACCGTCGCCAGCACTCCCGCCGGCAGGGCGCTGCGCCGGATCGACGCCAGCCGGGTGTTCAGACCGCCGTCGAACAGGATGAGGATCAGGGCGATTGTCCCGACCTGGTACGCGAACGGGTAATTCTCGAACGCGACCCCGCCGACGCCCTCGGATCCCCCGAGCAGGCCCAGAACAAGAAAGAGCAGCACAACGGGAATCCCGAACCGATCGAGCGTTCGTGTCAGGAAGACACTGCACGCCATGAGCAATCCGAAGACCGCCAGGAGGAGCGCCGTCGCCGCGGGTTCTGTGAGTGCGAGAAACATGCGGGCGAGTCTACTCCCGATCGAAACCCAGTTTCCCTACACGGGCCACGGACGCGACGCGATCCGACCGGTGCAACATTTTTCAGTTCACATTCTATTGCCCGGCGGCGCCGGCGGTGAATTCGTGTTCATGCCATCTCCGACTGTTGCCTTCGATTCGCGACGGTCTACCCTACTCATGTCCGCACGCATCGTGGGATGAAAGGAACTCCGATCTCCGATGATGTCGATGGACCACTCTCTTGTACAGATCGTTTATGTCAGCCGCCGTGCCGACTCGCTCGGCGACGATGCCGTTGTTGACGAGATCGCCTTCCCCGCCATGCGATTCAATCGTTCGCGGGACATCACCGGCTGCTTGTGGATCGGCTCGAAGCACTTCATCCAGATGCTCGAAGGCCCAAAGGATGAGGTCGAGGCGCTCTACTCCCGAATCGAGCGCGACGCGCGGCATTCGCAGGTCACCCTCCTCGAACACACGCCCATCACCGAACGCGAACACGCCCGATTCGCCATGCGAGTCATCCGTGGCGAGGAACACGAAGAGGTGGCCCGGGTCATCGCCCGGTGGACCGGGTCGCCGGCATTGCCGA
>CAZSLT010000272.1:0-2851 GCA_964607595.1 uncultured Phycisphaeraceae bacterium | reverse complement strand
GCGCGCTCGGCCTCGGGCAGGCGGCCGGCGCGGTGGGCGTCGTGCCCGCCTTTCAGAATGGCGCTGAGTTGCTGCGGGTTCATGGGGGGTGGAGGTTATCGGCTCGGCGTGTTCCGGGCCGTCGGCAACCGTTGGCGGCGGGGTGCGAATAGTCACCACGAGGGCCGGTCCACGGCGCGGTTCGTAACGACCGCGATCGGCCCTTGGACACGGGAATCGTCCTCTGGGCGGGCAGGGACGCAATGAATGAGCCGATGAGCGCGAATAGACGGAGCGTGAATGAGGACGGGCGTGGATCGTTGACACCGCGCGGCGCGGGGTCTAGTTTCCCGCCCGGAACCCCCGGGCCGGGCAACAACGGCCGGGGGCGCGCCTCCGGCGGAGTCGGCATGGCCTATCAGGATCCGAACGAAGAATCCAAACTGCCGATGCCGGGTGACGGTTCGTCCAAGCAACCCGATCCGGGGTCGCCCAAGCCGGCCGACAAGCCCGCCGACACGCTCAGCGTGCTGACCTCGGGCGGCGGCGCTGCGCCGACGCCGGCCACCGGCGGCTCGTCGCGCTCCGCGGACAAGGGCGGCTCGGTCGCGGGCCGACCCTCGACACGCGCCGGCGCGGTCGCTCTGGGCGGCTCGGCGATCGACTCGATCCTCGGCCGGCTCGTCGTCGAGCAGGGATTGGCGACCAACGCCGAGGTCGAAGAGTGCCTCAAGAGCCGCGCACCCGAAGACGCCAGCGGGATGTCCCTCGCGACACTGCTCGTGGACAAGGACTATGTCACGCAGCGCCAGCTCGAGCGGCTGCGGATGCAGGTCGAAGAGGAACGCTCCGGTCAGCAGATCCCCGGCTACCGCGTCGAGGGCAAACTCGGGGCCGGCGCGATGGCGCAGGTCTTCCGCGCGCAGCAGCTCAGTCTCGACCGCCCGGTCGCGATCAAGGTGCTGCCTCGCAAGTACTCGAACAACCCGCAGTTCATCGAGCGGTTCTACGCCGAGGGCCGGGCCGCGGCCGCGCTCAATCACCCCAACATCGTGCAGGCGTACGATGTCGGTCAGGCCGGCGAATTCCATTACTTCGTGATGGAGTTCGTCGAGGGCACGACGGTCCATGACCGCATCGTCGCCAACAAGCGCGCGACCGAGCGCGAGGCCATTGATGTCGCGATCAGCGTCGCCGATGCGCTGCGTCACGCCCACGAGAAGGGCCTGATCCACCGGGATGTCAAGCCCAAGAACATCATGATCACGCCCGACGGCGTGGTGAAACTCGCCGACCTCGGCCTCGCCCGCGCCATCGACGACAAAGAGGCCGCGCTCGCCGAGCAGGGCAAGGCCTACGGCACGCCGTACTACATCTCGCCGGAGCAGATCCGAGGCGAGGTCAATGTCGGTCCGCAGGCGGACATCTACTCGCTCGGCGCGACGCTCTACCACATGGTCACCGGGCAGGTGCCGTTCAACGGCAGCAACCCCAACGAGGTGATGCAGAAGCACCTCAAGGCGCCGCTCGTGCCGCCGGACCATGTCAATCCCAAGCTCAGCGCGGGCGTGAGCGAGGTCATCGAGAAGATGATGGCCAAGAGCCGGCGCGAGCGCTACCGCGACTGCGGCGAGGTGCTCGTGGACCTCAAGGCCGTCCGCGCCGGCGAGGCCCCGCCCCACGCGCACAAGGAAACCACCACCGCCATGCTCGCCGAGGTCGCCCAGATGACCGCGGCCCAGCCGGCGGCGGGCATCGTCGAGGACCGCTCCACAGGGCCATCGCCGTTCAACGACTCGCGGGTCAAGACGATGGTGGTCTTCTTCGTCGCGGCCCTGGTCTACGCGGTGGCCATGACGGTCTTCGCGCTGGTCGCCCTGATGGGCTGATCGGCGGCCGCCGGTTCGCGTGCCGCTACACTGGTGCATCGCCGCAGCGCGACCGAACCACATCGCACGCCCCACGCCGGAGCCGACCGCCATGGAACTCTATATCGACACCGCCAGTCTCGACGAGATCAAGCAGGCCCACGCGATGGGCGTGCTCGACGGCGTGACGACCAACCCCTCGCTGATCGCCAAGGAGAAGGTCGATTACGGCAAGCGGCTGGCGGAGATCTGCGAGGTCGTGGACGGTCCGGTGTCGGCGGAGGTCATCGCCACCGACTACGACGGCATGCTCAAAGAGGGCCGGCAGCGCGCCAAGATCGCCGACAACATCGTCGTCAAGCTGCCGTGCACGACCGACGGCCTGCGCGCCTGCAAGACGCTCGCCGATGAGGGCACCCACACCAATCTGACGCTGTGCTTCCAGCCCCTGCAGGCGTTGCTCGTCGCCAAGGCCGGTGCGTTCCTGGTCTCGCCCTTCATCGGCCGGCTCGACGATGTCGGTCAGAACGGTATGGACCTGATCCGTCAGATCCGCGACATCTACGACAACTACGGCTTCGAGACCAAGGTGCTGGCCGCGTCGATCCGCCACCCGATGCATGTCGTCGAGTGCGCGCTGGCCGGGTGCGATGTGGTGACGGTGCCGTTCAAGGTCATCCAGCAGATGATGCAGCACCCGCTGACCGACTCGGGGCTGGAGAAGTTCGTCGCCGATTACAAGAAGGCGTTCGGTGGATGACGATCGTGCCAGAGAGGCGCGATTGATCCGATGGTCGTTGTTCACGATCGGAATGCTTTTGCTTTCGGCCGCCGTGCCACAGTTGATCGCGCTGGAGCGATCGACGCATCATCCTCATTCTTGGTTCTACGATGACCTCTCAGACTCATTGATTTTGGTCAATGAAGGAATGCGTTACTCGATCCGAGAAGATCGTTCCGCAGCACCAGCCATGGTCTACCAAACCGAACTCTGGGCGGGTTGG
>CAZSLT010000271.1:0-2874 GCA_964607595.1 uncultured Phycisphaeraceae bacterium | reverse complement strand
GGTCGTTTCGTGACGAAGTCATCGATCATGTCGATCCGTATGGAAGAGAACTCTTGGCCCCATCCGTCATGCTGTGTATGACCCTTCGGGGTGACCGAGAAACAGGACCCCTTCTGCCCTCTCCTCACTCCACCCGCTCGGCCGTTTCGCTCGGCGCGACGCGTGTCGCCAGGATCTTCACCGACCGCACCGGCTCCACGCCGTCGCGGTCGAAGGTGATCCGCAGCTCGCCCGCGCCGTCCACCGACGGGCCTTCGAGCATGCCGCGTCGTTTGTCGTTCAGCACCACGCGGACCTCATCCTCCGGGCGCGACCACTCCGCGCCGATGAGTTCCCGCCCGCGCCAGCGCAGCACCACAACCCGGGACGGCTCATCCTCGCCGAGCATCACGAACGAGCTCAGCGCCCGCGGCAGCGACACCGTCCCAAGCGCCGTCGCGGCGCCCTCCGCCGGCACCGCGCCCAGCGACTCCACGATCGCGCGGGCGTCACCCTCGGTCGCGTCCCGCGCCATCAACCCGCGCAGGCCCGCGGCGTCGCCGGCGCGGATCAGCCCCACGCACTCCACCGCCCGCGCCGAGGTCTCGTCGTAGAACCGCCGCCACGACGGGTCGAAGGTGTCGCCGTGCGCCAGCCGTTCGAGCGCACGCTGGCCGGTCCCGGTGGCGATCAATGCGCCATCCACCGATGCGATCCGCAGGAGCGATCCGTCGACGAGCCGGAACACGCCGGCGACCCGCGCGTGCGTCGGCGCGACCGATGCGCCTTCGTTCGGCGTTTCCTCGCGGGCTGTCAGCGCTTGTTCGAGATCCGGCCCGATCTTGCCGAGCATGCCGTTGCAGTTGAGCAGGATGACGATCGCCGCGTCCCGCGCGGGGAAGACCGCCACCGCCGACTCGAAGCCGGTGGAGGAGCCGGACATCTGCATCCGGCGCTCGCCCGTCTCGGCGTTCTCGTACCACAGCCCCGCCGGCGAATGCCCGTTGGCGTCGGGCGTCCAGAAGAAGTCCCGCGCCCGCTCGTTGAAGAACGCCCCCTCCCGCGTGGACTCGACCCACGCGAGCATGTCGTTCACGCTCGCCACCACGCCCGTCACGCCAACCTGGCCCCAGTTCCACCGCCCGGTCATCGCCGATCCGATCGGGTCGCGGTCGCCGATGTCGGCGTAACGCATCGCCACCAGCGTCGCGTCCACATTGGGGTCGCCGATGAAGTGAGCGTTCTTCATCCCGCTCGGCTCGAACACCTCGCGCCGGACGAACTCGCGGTACGGCTCGCCCGAGACCCGCTCGATCACCAGCGCCAGCAGCGCATACCCCGCGGCGCTGTAGCCGTACCCCGACCCGGGCTCGCGCGTCAGCGGTTCCTGGAGCAAGCGCGCCAGCGCCCGCTCCGGACGCGAACCCTCGGCGCCCACCAGCGTGACCACCTCGGCCATCCCCGACTCGTGGCGGATCAATTGCCCGATCGTGATGCCGCGCTTGTCCCGGGGCACCTCGTCCAGCAGGTCGCCCAGCGTCGAGTCCAGCGTGAGCCGGTCGGCCATGACCAGCCGCAGCGCGGCCGCGGCCGTGAACTGCATCGTCACCTTGCCGATGTCGAACAGCGTGTGCTCGGTGTTGGGGGTCCCCGAGAGGCGGTCCGCATCACCGATGCCCCGCGTGTACGCCGGGCCCTCCCCCGAGACCACGCCCACCGCCCCGGAGAGGTCGTACCGCTCGTGGCGCTCGGCGATGTCGTCCAGCCGTTCCCGGAGCCCGTCCGCCGAGGCGATCCCCCCGAGCGTCAGGTGGACCGCGAGCCACACCCAGAGCCGCGACCGGCCACGAACCGCTCTCCCATCTGCATGATCTGCCACGGGTTGCCTCCGGCGCACTTGCCCCGCCTCCGTCGGAAATGTAGGGTGAAGCGGGGTGCGGAGCCGCACCCGGCCTACGATCATCTCGGAGCATACGCCTGACTCACACGACACATCCCCTCGACACGGCCCGGAATATCCCCGGGTGTGTTGTTGTTCGGTGTCGGGCGTCGGCACGCCACCGTGTCGCCTCGAGCTCATGATCGTCTTCACATCAATCCAATCGTTCCCGCGGACGCGGCATCCGGGTCGGTCCCGTCAAGCCCGCCGTCTCCGCACCCAGTGACTTTCCAAGGAGTTCACCCATCGCACGCAGGTTCATGAGAGACTCAGGCGGCCCCGCCGTCCGCAAGACGCGGGTCAACTACGAGATCCGCCTCACGCCGATCCGGCTCATCGACGAGAACAATCAGCAGGTCGGCGTCGTCGAGACGCGCGAAGCCATGCGCATGGCCGAGGAGGCCGGGCTGGATCTCGTCGAGATCCAGGCCGATGTCCGCCCGCCGCTGTGCAAGATCATGGACTACGGCAAGTTCCGCTACGAGTTGTCCAAGAAGCAGAAGGGCAACCCGGCGGGCAAGGCCGCGGAGATGAAGGAGGTCCGCCTCGGACGCTCCATCAAGATCGATGATCACGATGTGCAGATCCGCGTGAACCAGGCGCGCAAGTTCCTCATGGACGGCCACAAGGTGCTCCTCGTGCAGAACTTCCGCGGGCGCGAGATGGCGCACAAGGAAATCGGCGAGGATCGCATGAAGGATGTGTGCGAGGCGCTGTCCGACATCGCCAAGGTCGACGGCACGCCCAAACTCGCCGGCCGGCGCATGAATGTCATCCTCATCCCCGACCGGGTGAAGGTCGAGGCCGCCAAGCGCGCTATCGCCAAGGCGAAGGCCGCCGAGGCCAAGGCCAAGGGCGAGCCCGAGCCGAAGGACGACGCCGCGGCCGAGAAGAAGCCCGATCCCGCCCCCGCCCCGGCCCCGGAACCGCAGTCGGCCGACAAGGGGGAGTGACAC
>CAZSLT010000270.1:0-2875 GCA_964607595.1 uncultured Phycisphaeraceae bacterium | reverse complement strand
GCTCCGCGATTTCGGCGTGCCGTACGACAGCCCGATGAGCAAGTGGGACGGGAAGACTCCGTTGTTGATCGCGAGCGACACGGCTCGGGGGACGGGTCTGCTCGTCCCGCTAGCCCGCCGCCTGATCGTGTGGGGGGCCGATGTCAACGCGTCGGATGAAAACGGCGTGACTCCGCTCATCGCGGCATCGGGCAATGCCAACGCGACCGAGGAACTCTGCGTCATGCGGATCGAGGCCGGAGCCGATGTCAATGCCTCGGACATGCAAGGGCGGTCGCCACTCGTCGGCGCGATCGGGCTCGGGCGGCTCAACCTCGCCAAAGCGATGATCGAGCGTGGCGCGATGCTGCCCGGCGAGTCCGAACGCGCATCCGGCGAGCGGACGGAACTCATCAGTTTGATTGAGTCATGCCCGGCGCCGATCGAGGATCGTGACTCAATGATTGAATGGTTGCGCGGCCGCGTATAAAGTTGGCGCCTTAACACCGCCCGTTCCGCGGCGTTGACTAATCATCGAAATCCGGGAGACGACGCATGGCAGCTTCGTCCGGCACAGTCAGACTCCACCGTGTCTTCAAGGCCCCGCCCCAGCGGGTGTACAAGGCGTTCATCGACCCCGATGCGATGGTCAAGTGGCTCCCGCCGTACGGATTCACCGGCAAGGTCCACTCGATGGACGCCCGCGTCGGCGGCGTATGCAAGATGTCGTTCACAAACTTCGGGACCGGCTCGACCCATTTCTTCGGCTGCACCTACAAGGAGATGAAGCCGGGCGAACTGCTGCGCTACATCGACAGGTTCGACGACCCCAACCTGCCCGGCGACATGCCGACGACCATCACCTTCAAGCCCGTGCTGGGCGGCTCGGCGACCGAGGTCACGATCACGCAGGAAGGTATCCCCGCGGCGATTCCCGCCGACGCGTGCTACCTCGGCTGGCAGGAGTCGCTGGCGCAGCTGGCCCATGTCGTGGAGCCGGAGATTCCCGACGGGGTGTGAGCCGTGGTTTCGTGCGCCGGTCGGCATATCGTTCCTCCGGTGCAGGACACAACTCAACCCACGATCTTTCTCACCGGTGCGACCGGATACATCGGCGGTCGCCTCGCGCCGCGCTTGCTTGATCGCGGATACCGCGTGCGTTGCCTGGTCCGCAGCGCCGCCAAGGCCGGCGCACGCCCCTGGGCCGACCATGAGCGCGTCGAGTTCGTCGAGGGCGACGCCGCGGACGAGTCGCTCCTGAGCCGCGCGATGCGGGGCTGCGATACCGCGTACTTCCTCATTCACTCCATGAACGCATCCGAACCGGAGTTCCACCGGCGAGACCTGGCGCTGGCCGCGGCATTCTCGAAAGCGGCGTCCGCGGCGGGGGTGCGCCGGATCATCTACCTGGGCGGGCTCGGCGAGACCGGCGCCGATCTGAGCGAGCATCTGGCGTCGCGCCGGGATGTCGAGTCCGCGCTGGCGCAGGACGGCGTGCCGGTGACGGTGCTCCGGGCGGCGATGATCATCGGCTCGGGGTCCGCATCCTTCGAGATTCTCCGTTACCTGACCGAGCGCCTGCCCGTGATGATCACGCCCCGATGGGTGTACACCGAGTGTCAGCCGATCAGCGTGCGCGATGTGCTTCACTATCTGATCGCCTCGCTCGAGCAGGACTCGACCGCCGGGAGAGTCATCGACATCGGAGGGCCCGATGTTGTCACCTATGCACGATTGATGCGCGAGATGGCCGCGGCCCTGCATCTCCCTCGCCGCATCGTCGTCCCCGTGCCCGTGCTCACCCCGCGCCTGAGTTCGCTGTGGATTCACCTGGTGACGCCGATCGACGCGGCCATCGCCCGGCCTCTGGCCGAGGGGCTGCGCAACCGCGTCGTGTGCCGCGATACTCTCGCCCACGAACTCATGCCGCACGAATGCCTGGGGGTGCGCGCCGCCATCGACGCCGCCCTGACGCGGCTCGGCGCGCGCACCGTCGAAACATCATGGTCCGACGCGGGCGTCATGCCGGGCGACCCCGACTGGGCGGGCGGGACGGTGTATGTCGATCGGCGCGAGGCGATCGCGTCCGCCTCACCCCAGCGATGCTGGGCGTCCATCTCCTCGCTCGGCGGAGATCGCGGCTACTTCGCCTCGGATTGGCTTTGGCGGCTGCGCGGCTCGATGGACCGGCTCCTCGGCGGGCCGGGCCTGCGGCGCGGTCGACGCCATACCCACCAGATCCGGGTCGGCGATGCGATCGATTTCTGGCGCGTCACCACGCTTGTCCCGGACACGAAGATGATGCTCACCGCCGAGATGCGATTGCCGGGCGTCGCGACGCTTTCGTTCGAACTCGTCCCGATGACCGATGGCGATCCGCGCACACGCATCATCATGACCGCGCGCTTCCGCCCATCGGGGCTGGCCGGGATCGCCTACTGGTACGCCGTGCTCCCGCTGCACGGGATCGTCTTCCGCGGCATGCTCCGGGGCATCGTGCGCGAGTCCGAGGCGCCGACCCCCCAGTTACACGAGGCGGCCGATCTTTCGTGACGGCCATGTGCCGCGCGCCGCGTGTATTGTTCGAGTAAAATGCGGGGTACTCGGTCATCCCCTCAGACGCGCGCTACCTCGGCTAGCAGGAGTCGCTGGCGCAATTGGCCTATGTCGTGGGCCAAAAGATTTCGGACGGGGTGTGACTACGGATCGCCGTCTTCAGTGGTCTGCTTCCTGCTGGCAATGACGCGATTCTCGATTTCATCGAGTAGATCGGATTTTCCCATCCACTCGGCCCGCTGTCGTATGGAAGGTCCCGATTGATAATACTTGAGTTCCGAATCGGCGCCAGCGATCAGCAAGATCTCGACGGCATCGGCCTGATCCCGAGCCAACGCCC
>CAZSLT010000269.1:0-2886 GCA_964607595.1 uncultured Phycisphaeraceae bacterium | reverse complement strand
ACTACGGCTGCCCGCGCGAGTCCACCATGCTCGTGTACCCCTCGCCCTCGCAACCCAAGCATCACCGGACGCCGTTCGCCGGCGACACGGCGCGTCCGATCCGGATCGGGCTGGTCGGGAACACCTTCCACCGAAAGGGGGGAGACCGGCTGGTTCGGTGGTTCACGGAGCGGTGGCAGGATCGTGCGGAACTGCACATCGTCAGCCGCGACGCGGTGATCCCACAGGGCGTGCGCAACGTGCACTGGCGCCCCAGCGTGCCGCGCGGGGAACTGATGGAGTCGTTCTATCCATCGATCGATATCCTCGTCCTGCCCACGCGCCAGGATCACATTACCTGGGTGCTCTGCGAGGCGGCGGCGGCGGGCGTGTGCGGCGTGGGTCCCCGGATGGCGGGCATCCCCGAGGCCGTCCTCCACGAGCGGACCGGGTTCATCGTCGACGGCAACCGCGACGAGGGGTTCATCGAGGCGGTCGAGCGGCTGCTCGGCGACCGCGACCTGATCGATCGCTTCGGCGCCGCGGCCCGTCGCCACGCCGAGTCCGTCATGACGAGAGAGAAGAACTACCCGCCGATCATCGATCGCATGATCGGATTGGTGAACGAGCGGACGGCGTGATGATGTCTCGAGCGCGACGCCGGCGCCCGTCCCGCTAGACTCCGGCATGAGCCCTTCCGCCCCCGAGCGAGGAAGCCGCGACCGGATCGCTCCCGGCTTCGGGCGCCGCCTCGCCTACTACCTGATCGGCATCGCCATCGGGCTCCTGCTCCTGGGCTTCTTCCAGCAGATGCGGACCGCCGCTCACACGCGGCAGCTCGCCCGGCCCGGCGCGTCCCCCGACGCCGCCCCGCGGGAGGGCGCCCCGCCCGAATCCGCGACCCGGACGCCCGGCGAACAGCCCGGCGCCGTCGACGACTGAGGGCGTACGATCGCCCGTTCACGGAGGGCGAGCGGCATGGCGGGACGATCGACCGGCAGGGGCGCGCACGCGCCGCGCCACGCCGCCAACGGCAAGGCGACAGGGAGCGTCGAGACGAAGATGGCGGCCGGACCGGGTTCAGCGACACGGCGCGCGATCGCGGGCTCGCCCGAGCGGGAGATCCGCGTCCGGGGCGCCAAGGAACACAACCTGAAGGACATCGACGTCGCGATCCCGCGCGACCGGCTCGTCGTCATGACCGGCCTCTCGGGCTCGGGCAAGAGCTCGCTCGCGTTCGACACGATCTTCGCCGAGGGCCAGCGCAAGTACATGGAGTCGCTGTCGGCGTACGCGCGGCAGTTCCTCGATCAGCTGCGCAAGCCCGATGTCGAGGACATCGAGGGGCTCCCGCCGACGATCGCGATCGAGCAGCGGACGGCGGGGTCGAACCCGCGTTCGACGGTCGCCACGAGCACGGAGATCTACGACTATCTGCGTCTGCTGTTTGCGCGGTGCGGACGCCCGACCTGCTGGCACCCGACCAAGGCGGTCAAGGGCGCGGTCAAGGAGCGCTGCGGCCTGCCGATCTCGGGCTCCAGCCCGTCGCAGATCACCGAGCATGTGGCGTCGCTGCCCGAGGGGACGCGGCTGATGGTCCTGGCCCCGGTCGTGCGCGCCAAGAAGGGCTTTCACCGCGATGTGCTCGAGGACCTGCTGGCGCAGGGGCTCGTCCGAGCGCGGGTCAACGGCAACGCCATCGACCTGCGCGAGGCGCTCAAGGAGCCGGGCGACAACCCGCTGAACCTCGGGCGCTACGAGAAGCACTCGGTGGAGGCGGTCATCGACCGGATCGTCGTCAAGCCCGATGCGCGGCAGCGGCTGAGCGAGTCCATCGAGACGGCGCTGCGGCTGGGCGAGGGGACGGTGGTCATCAGCATCGAGGGCGACGGCGGCGCGAAGTGGGAGGACTCGACCTACTCCGAGAAGTACGCGTGCGCGGTGCACCCCGAGTGCGCGCTGGAGGAGCTCGAGCCGCGGGTCTTTTCGTTCAACTCGCCCTTCGGCGCGTGCCCCAAGTGCGATGGGCTCGGCAACCTCATGGAGTTCGACGAGGCGCTGGTGATCCCGGATGAGTCGCTGCCGCTCTCGGAGGGAGCGGTCGCGGCGTGGGCGAAGAACGGCCCGGTCAAGGCGTGGTTCAACCGGAGACTCCGCAAGTTCTGCAAGATGGTCGGGGCGTCCTACGCCTCGCCGGTGTCGAAACTGAACGCGGACCAGCGCCGCATCCTGCTCTACGGGACGACATCGGAGGATGTGAAGAAACTCGGCGGGGGCGCGGCCAACCGGTTCGAGGGCGTCATCCCCAACATCACGCAGTGGTGGGGCTCGACGGAGAATGTCGGCGTCAAGGAGTGGCTGGCGGGCTTCATGTCGCAGACGCCCTGCCCGGAGTGCCACGGCGACCGGCTGCGCATCGAAGCGATCTCGGTGTACCTGAAGACGGGCCACCCCGTGCCGACGCATATCGCCGAACTGCGATTGCGCAACGCGCTGTCGCCGGACCCAAAGGCGCTGAATATCTCGGACTTCTCGCGGCTCAACATCGACGAGGCGCTGCGCATCATCGACGACCTCGTGCTCAGCGAGGAGCAACGCCGCATCGCCGAGCCGATCGTGCGCGAGGTGCGGTCGCGCCTGGGGTTCCTGGCGTCGGTCGGGCTGGAGTACCTCTCGCTGGACCGCAAGACCGCGACGCTCTCGGGCGGCGAGGCGCAGCGCATCCGGCTGGCGACGCAGGTCGGCTCGGGGCTGGTCGGGGCGTGCTATGTGCTCGATGAGCCGACGATCGGCCTGCACCAGCGCGACAACGACCGCCTGATCGCCACGCTCCGCCACCTCACCGACATCGGCAACACGGTGATCGTCGTCGAGCACGACGAGGACATGATCCGACACGCCGACCAT
>CAZSLT010000268.1:0-2900 GCA_964607595.1 uncultured Phycisphaeraceae bacterium | reverse complement strand
CGAGCCGGCGCTGGCCGATCGCGCGTTTGCGGTCGCGGCCCGCCTCGACCCCGCCACAACGCTGATCGCCGACGCCGCCCGCCGCGCGCACGCCGCGGGCGTCGATCCCGGCGCCGCCCTGACCGCCGACCCCGACACGCTGAACACCACGCCGGATCGCTCGGGCGCCAACGCCGACGCCGGGCCCTGGCCGGTGCTGACCGAGGCGCAGCACGCCGCGGAGGCGGCGCGCGTGCGCCGCCGGGCGCAGACCATGGTCTCGGACGCCGGGCTGGCGCTCACGCCGATCGACACCGGCCGGTTCCTGCTCTTCACCGACTTGCCCGAACGCGAAGCGCACGCGGCGGGCGAACAATTGGAGCGCATGTACCGCTCGCTGCTGCGGACGCTGGAACTCCCCGCCGACGCGGAGTTGTTCCAGGGCCGCGCCGTGGTGTTCCTTCTGACCTCACGCGAGGAGTTCGAGCGACTGGAGAAAGACGCCTTCGGCGTCGATCCCAACGGCGCCATCGGCATGTGCCACCTGCGGGACGCCGATGTCTTCGTGGTGTGCCACCGGGGCGAAGACGAGACGGCGTTCATCTCCACGCTCGTCCACGAGACCGTGCACGGGTTCATGTACCGTTACCGCACGCCGGGGGAACTGCCGATCTGGGCCAACGAGGGCCTGGCGGATTACATCGCCGGGTTCCTGCTCCAGCAGTCTCAGGAGCCCGCCCGCCACTGGACCCAGGCCAAGTCGTTCGTCCGATCGGGCGGCGACCCGTCCGCCATCCTCTTTCAGTCCTACGACGACGGCTCGTGGCCCACGCGGGACTCCTACGCCGTCAGCCACATGCTGGTGCGGCACCTGCTCCGCAAGGACGCCCAGGCGATGAAGCGTTGGGTCGACGCCGTCAAGGACGGCGCCGACTGGCGCGAAGCCCTCAAGGATCACTTCACACTGACGCCCAACCAGCTCGCCGACGATTTCGCGGCGTCGATGACCAAAGAGTCGTACTACAAGCGGTGATCACCGCCCCGCGCCGAAGAACACGCGCAGCGCATCGTAGATGTCGTCCCGCCCGTTCACCTTCGAGGTGACGATCGGCGGCGAGTCCTCGTCATGCCCCGTGGCCTTCTCCGAGCCGGGGAACGCCTCGTGCAGCACATTGATGAAGTTCCCCGAGCCGTAGCTCGACGCGACCTGGCAGTAGCCGAACATATTGCACGCCGGCAGCAGCTTCTCCTGCAGCAGCTTCACGCACTGCCGGTTGTCGGCCTCCGAGGAGTTGTCGCCGTCGGAGAAGTGGAACAGGTAGATGTTCCACTCGGACACCGGGTAGTCGCGCTCGATGATCTCCCGCGCGGTGTTCAGCGCACTGCTGATCCGTGTGCCGCCGTCCTCGCGCACCGAGTAAAAGGTCTGCTTGTCCACTTCCTTGGCCGCGACATCGTGGACCACATACCGCGACTCGATCCCCTCGTAGTTGCGGCGCAGCCAGGTGTCGATCCAGAAGGCCGTCATCCGGACGATCTCCTTCTGCTGATCGCCCATCGAGCCCGACACATCCATCATGTAGATGATCGCGGCGTTGTTCTGCGGCTTGCGCACCTCGTTCCACGAGCGGTACCGCATGTCCCTCTTGATCGGGATAATGATCGGGTCCTTCTCGTCGTACGCGTCGAGCATCAACTGCCGCTTGAGCGCCTCGCGGTAGGTCCGCTTGAACGATCGCAGCGCCGCCGGGCCGGTCGGCCGGATGCCGGTGTACTTGTCGCGGATCGAGACGAGTTTGCTCTGGCCCTTGGGCTCGATCCGTGGGAGTTTCAGTTCGTCGGCCAGGATGTCGGCGAGTTCCTCGAGCGTGACATCGGCCTCGAGCATGTGCTTGCCCGGCTGATCACCGCCCTGCGTGCCCCCGGACCCCTCGCCCTCGCCCTCGCCCATCCCGACGCCGGACGAATTATCGCCGTAACGGAAAGTGGGGATGTCGATGTCGTGGATCGGGATCGAGACGACGCCCTTGCCCTCTTTGCCGACGAGGTCACGGCGCGTCAGGAACTTGCGGAGGTCCTTGCGGATCCGCCCCTTGACGATCTGCCTGAAGCGCTGGTGGTCTTGTTCGATCTTGGCGACCATGCCCCGTCCCTGGCTGCGGCGATCCTCGCCTTCGATGAATGGTACGCCTCGAATCGGCGTAAGTTGCCTTCGACACGACAGTTGCGCCTCTAAGGCGCACCATGGATCCCATTTCACCTACACTATCGGCCCCATCCGGCCCCGATTCCTGCCCCGCCGAGCCAACTTGTGACGAAACCTACCCCCACCCAGAAGAACAAGGATGCCAGTGCGCTCTGGCGCATCTCCGGGCTGGGGATGGAACTCACCGCCTCAATCATCGGCATGGTCCTGGTGGGGTGGCTGGTCGACCGCTGGGCCGGCACCTCGCCCCGGTGGACCGTCATTCTGGCCATCCTGGGCGTGATCGGGGGGGGGTACAACTTCGCGCGGCAGGCGGTCAGACTCCAGCGCAAGGCCGCCCGCGAGGCCGCGGCCGGGGCACGAGCCCGCCGAGAGCGGGGTGAACTGCCCGCCCCGGACCTCTTCGAACGATCCACCCCCGACGAGGGCGACCATGACGACTTCCGATGGCCCGACGACTTCGACGACCCATCCCGCCCGCCCCGGGACTGACCACCTGCCCTCGTTCGCGCTGCCCCCGGTCGCGTATGTGGCCGGCTCGGTCGCCGCGCCCGCGGTTGTCGGGGCCGCCGTCGCCGGGATCGCGGCCCTTTTCAACACCAGTTGGACGGCCCCGGCGATCTACGGGGCGGTCGCCGCGGCTGTTGGGGCGCTGGCAGGGGCGCTGGTGATCCGGCCGTGGTTGTCGAGCTCGAGCGTCCCGACGCGCCCGAGC
>CAZSLT010000267.1:1162-2932 GCA_964607595.1 uncultured Phycisphaeraceae bacterium | reverse complement strand
GCCCCCCCCCCCGCCCCGCCCGCGCCCCCCGCCCCCCCCCCACCCCCCGCACCGCCGAACCCGGGCGCCGTGTGGCCGACGCGATCGTACTGCTTGCGCTTCTCCTCGTCGCTCAGCGCGTCGTACGCCTCCTGCACCTCATTGAACTTCTCCGGCGCATCCGCGGCCTTGTTCACATCCGGGTGCAGCTCCCGCACCAGTTTCCGGTACGCGCGCTTGATCTCCTCCGCGCTCGCCGAACGCGAAACACCCAGCACCTCGTAGTAGTCACGCTTCCGCGCCATGGACCGGCAATGTTAGCCGGGCGGACGCAGCGCGCGGACTTCCGGCAATTCCGCCACGCGCCGGGCCGCGCCCCGCGGGTCCGCCAGCCCCCGCAGGTCCACCACCACCGATCCCAGGTACCCCGCCGTCGAGAGCGCCACCAAGTACGCCATCACATCCAGCCGGCCCCCGCCCCCGCGCCCCGGCTCCGCCCGCTCCCCCGACGCCGACAGGTCGCTCAGCCGCGCCCCGGCGAGCCGCGACCCCATCCGCGACGCGGCCTTGGCGGGCGACACCGCCGACTCGTTGGCCAGCACCGCCGCGGGATCGATCCCTACGCCGATCGGGTCGCCCGTCGAGCGCTCGTGCGCCGGCCATTGATGGTCCGCTACCACCGCGCCCACCCGCTGGGCCCGCTCGGCGATCGGACGCGCCGCCGACTCCACCGGCGCGACGCTCCCGGCCTCCGCACGCGGCAGCGCGATCGACAGCGCCGGCGTCCGCCCGTCCGACGCCAGCGCGACCACCTCCGCCGCGAACTCCACCGCCTCGCACGCCGCGCTCACCGCCCGGTCCGCGCGGCTCGGGTCCACGAAGTGTTCCGGCGGGATCCACAGATCGACGCCCGAGATGATCACCTCCGCGCGACGCGCCATCGCCGCGATGTCCCGGCGCGCCGACCGCCCCAGGTCCCGCGGGCGCGCCGCCGGCTCCGCCGCGTTCAACTGCACCGCGCTGTACCCCGCCTCCCGCGCCCACCGGAACCGCGTTTCCAGACCGCCGGGCAATTCCAGCCCGACCAGCGCAAGACTCAGCCCCGGCGCCAACCCCGGAGTCATCGCGTGTACCCCTGCGTGCGATCATCCATGCCGACCAGCGTATCATCGCACGCATGACACGCGGAAGAGCCATCTGCCAGGGAGTCCACCTCGCCGCCGTCGCGCTCTGGCTCGGCGCCACCGTCATGACCGGCGTCGCCGCGGCCATCGCCTTCCCCACCACCCGCGACCTCGCCCCGGCCCTGCCCGACTTCAGCCAGTACCCGACCGACCATTGGATGATCGCCGCGGGCATGGTCATGAACAAGGTTTTCGCCGTGCTGGACTACGCCTCGGTCGCCCTGGCCGTGATCGCGGCCCAAGCGCTCGTTATCGCCGCGATGCCCTGCCGGCTGCGCCTCGGCGCGCCGTCCTCGATCATCAGGTTGCTGGCGCTGGTGACCGCCGTCGGCGCGTTGGGCTACTCGCTCTTCATGCTCCGACCGGCGATGAACGCCCACCTGCGCGACTTCCACGCCCATGCCATGGCCGGACGCATCGCCGAGGCGGACACCGCCCGCACCGCCTTCGACGCCCTCCACCCTGCCGCGTCGAACGCGCTGTCTGCGATCGCCGTCGCGCTCGTCGTGCTCGTCATCGCCGGCGTCTGGTCCCTCGCATCGGACCCTGCCTCTCCCCATGCGGAGAGGCGGGGAGAGGATGTCATCGCAGATGCCAGGTGAGGGGA
>CAZSLT010000267.1:0-1062 GCA_964607595.1 uncultured Phycisphaeraceae bacterium | reverse complement strand
CTCCCTGAAGTCACCCCCGCCGAGAAGCGGCGCGCCCGCCGCATTTACGCCCGTCTCGCCGATCGCTACCCGGATGCGGAGTGCGCGCTCGACTACCGCACCCCCCACGAACTCTTGATCGCCACCATCTTGAGCGCCCAGTCCACCGATGTCGGTGTGAACAAGGCGACCCCCGCGCTCTTCGCCGCGTTCCCCGCCCCCGCCGACTACGCCAACGCCACGCCCGCGGAGATCGAGAAGCACATCAGGTCCATCGGCCTCTACCGCAACAAGGCCCGCGCCATCCACGAGTCCATGAAGAAACTCTGCGATGAATTCGGCGGCGAGGTCCCCCGCACGATGGACGAACTCCTCACGCTCCGCGGCGTCGCCCGCAAGACCGCCAATGTCGTTCTCGGCAACGCCTTCAACATCAACTCGGGCGTCGTCGTCGATACCCACATCGAACGCCTGGCCAAGCGCTTCAACCTCGCGCCCCGCGACGCCACCGTCGCGCAGGTCGAACGCCGGCTCATGGCCCTCTTCCCCCGCGAACACTGGACGATGCTCTCTCACCTATTGATCGCGCACGGCAGGACGGTGTGCAAGGCGCGCGGGGGGGGCTGCGGCACCGACCCCATCTGCCGGGCGTATTGCGAGAACGCGAAGTAACCGGGCCCGCAACTCTCCCGCTCCCCGCCGGTTTGCTCAACCGATCGAGGGAACAAAGGAGCACCGCATGCCCGCCCGCCTGCTGATCGCCGCGATGTCGATTTCGGCCGCTTCGTCGCAACCCGCCGAGCCGAACCGGCCCGTCGCACGCCCCGTCACCCACACCGTCAACGCCTACGCCTGCTTCCACCCCGACGGGCGAAGACTGGTCTACCAGTCCGATGCGCTGGGACGCTGGCAGCTCTTCACCATCAACATCGACGGCGGCAATCCGCGCCGACTCCTCGACTCGCCCGGCAATGACATCACGCCCGTCTGTTCCCCCGACGGCAAAAGAATCGCGTTCGTCTCCGAACGCGACGGCAACCGCGAGGACGGCACGGACGCGATGCCCCGGCGCGCGCCAGAGCG
>CAZSLT010000266.1:0-2937 GCA_964607595.1 uncultured Phycisphaeraceae bacterium | reverse complement strand
CCATCGTCGCGGCGTGGATCAGCGCCGAGACCGGCGTCGGGCCTTCCATCGCGTCGGGCAACCAGACATACAGCGGGAACTGGGCCGACTTGCCGAAGGCGCCGACCATCAGCAGCAGCGGGATCGCCCAGGACTGCCACGCCGTCGCCAGCGAGCCGCCGGAGCCGGTGACGCCCCGATCGACCATCGAGAAGATCTCGTCGTACTGGATCGTGCCGAAGGTCGTGAAGGTCAGGAACAGCCCCAGCGCCAGGCCGAGGTCGCCGATGCGGTTGACGATGAACGCCTTCTTCGCGGCCGCGACCGCGCTGGGCTTCTTGTAGAAGTACCCGATGAGCAGGTACGAACAGAGCCCGACGCCCTCCCAGCCCAGGTAGAGCAGGACGAGGTTGTTGCCCATGACGAGGCAGGACATCGAGAAGACGAAGAGGCAGAACGCCGCGAAAAAGCGGCAGTACCCGCGCCCGACATCGTGCTCCATGTACTCGCTGGCGTAGAGGGCGATGAGCGTCGCCAGGCCGGTGACGAAGAGCATCCACAGCCACGACAGCCCGTCCATGTAGAAGCCGAAGCGGGCCAGCAGTTCCGGCCCCTCGGTGGCGACGGGGATCCAGTCGTAGACATAGAAGACATCCGCCCCGCCCCCGGCGCTGCGCCAGGACAGAAACGACATGAGCGCGATGACGAACGAGCCGCCCAGCGCCCCGACCGTCACCCACGCCGGCGTCTTGCTCCGCACGCCGATCACCCACGCGCCCAGGCACGCGATGCTCGCCATCAGAGGCAGGATCGGGATCATCGACACGAGCGCGAAGCCCTCATGCAGCCGCGCGCCCGCCCCGCCGCCGCTTTCCGCGGCCGCGAGCATCAGACCAGAAATTTCCAGCAGTCCGGTCACGCGGTTATCCGTTCAGTTCCGCCCACGACGAGGCGTCGAGGGTTTCCTTGCGCTTGAAGAGCAGCACGACCAGCGCCAACGCCAGCGCGGCCTCGGCCGCGGCGATGGTCAGCACGAAGATCACGAACACCTCGCCCGTGTGGTTGAGGTGGAAGCGGCTGAAGGCGATCAGGGCGATTCCCGCGGCCTGGAACATCAGCTCCGTGCACAGGAACATGATGATCAGGTTCCGGCGCGTCAGGAACCCGATGACCCCCAGCGCGAACATCGCGCCCGCCAGGAAGAGGTAGTGGTAGAGCGTCAGCGTGCCCATCGGCACGGCCGCCTGATCCACCGCCAGCGTCGCCAGGGCGGGCATCACGCGTCATCCCCCATCCCGCCGTGCCCGGCCAGCATTCTGGCCCGCTCGGCCTTCTCGTCCTCGCCGAGTTCGATCTGCTTGCGCGCCAGCACGACCGCGCCGAGCATCGCCATCAGCAGGATGATGCCCGCCAGTTCCAGCGCCATCGGATGCTCGGCCACCAGCGCCCAGCCGACGCCGTCGGTGTTCGTGATCTCGACGCCCTCGGGCGTGTTGATCATCGACTTGCCGGGGGTGGCGACGAGGGTGGGGACGACCTGCACGACGCCGCGGGCGCGCTCGGTGGCGATCGACTTCCCGTACGCCTCTTCATCGGTGAGCGTCAGCGTGACGACGCCGGGCCCGGCGCTGAAGGCGTCCTCGCCGAGTTCGAAACCGCGGACGCCGTGGCGGCGGAGTTCGCCCTCGACCTTGCCCGGCAGTTCCGCCAGCAGGGCCTCATGGATGGGTGAGTCGCTGCCGCGGGAACGCAGGCCGTCCACGCCCGTGGTCATGAGCGCCGTCAGCACGCCCAGCAGGATGAATCCGACGACGGTCGCGGCCCACGGCTCGCGGGCGCTGGCGTCGTAGTCGCTGAGTTTGTCGACCTGGTCCTCGCTGGGGGCCTGCGTCGCCAGCATGATCACGAACAGGTAGGTGATCAGGATCGCCCCGGCGTAGATGATGATCAGCGCGAAGGCCATGAATTCGGCGTCCAGCAGCAGGTAGAGCCCGGCGCTGGCGAGGATGGTCAGGATGAAATAGAGGGCCGCGTACACCGGGCGCTGGTGCGTGATGACCCGCAGTCCGGAGCCCAGCGCGATGATCGCGAAGGCGTAAAAGAAGAGGTTCGGCAGTTGGGCGGTTTCACGGGCCTTCAGCCCCAGCGCGATGAAGATCACGCCGAAGGCCGTCCCCGCGAGAATCGCCCCGATCACCTGCGGATTGACCCGCTTCCGGGGCAGCGCCAACGCCACCCCGACCCCGCCCAGGGCGAGGCAGATATACAGCAGGATGGGGTTGATGAAGGCGTCCAAGGTGCCGGGAGGGGGTTCTTTCGCTCCGTTCGGCCGTTCGCGGCCTTGCGGGGCCGGAGAATAAAGCCCCCCGACCACGCCAGCAACCGAACGGCCCCGAGGCGACCGTTGTGGACATCAACCGATCCCCCTCGCCCCCTCCCCCGCGTGCCTCCAAGTCGACGACGGGAATAGGCGAACCCCCTCCCCCTCTGGGGGCGGGCCGGGGAGAGGGGCGGCGCGGCGGATCGGTGTGACCCCGACCCCCATCCTCTATACTCCCGCCCCCCCCATCCCCCCGCCCCCCCCGCGCCCCCACCACCCCATTCGCCCCGCAGGAGCCGACCCGTGGCCGACAAGACCTTCCGCTGCAAGCTCATCACCCCCGAAGAGCGCGTTCTTGACGCCGAGGTGACCTACGCGAATGTCCCCCTGTGGGACGGGCAGATGGGCGTGATGCACCACACCAGCGCGATCGTCGGCAAGCTCGGCTACGGCGAACTCCGGCTCGACTTCCCCCAGGGCGGGTCGAAGTCGTGGTTCATCGAGGGCGGCTTCATGCAGAATGTCGAGGACACGCTGACGATCCTCGCCTCCGGCGCCGTGCCCGCGGCCGACCTCAACGCCGAGGAAGCCAAGGCCGAACTCGCCGAGGCCACCGCCCGCACCCCCGAGAACCCGAC
>CAZSLT010000265.1:0-2964 GCA_964607595.1 uncultured Phycisphaeraceae bacterium | reverse complement strand
GGCGTGGGCGTCGGGGCCGCGGCGTCGGGCGCGGGCGTGCCCGGCAGCGGCCTGCTGGCGGGCGTGCTGGCGCTGGCGGCGATCGGCGCCGGCAAAGTGTCGGTCGTCTGGATCGGGATGCAGGAGTACCGGGCCGAGGCGCTGAGCGACGAGGCGATGATCGCCGGGCTGGCCAGCGAGAACCTCGATGCGCGCGTCGAAGCCGGTGAGGACTTCTCTGAGTGGTACGAGTGGGAGTACGACGGCGAGGACGGCTCGTATTCGGCGAACTACCCGCCCGAGGTCTGGGACGACTCGCAGCGCGAGTGGTTCGCGATGACCGAGATGGAGCGCGAGGAACTGCGCGCCGAGGTGGGCGCCGAGTACGACGCCGCGACCCCGCTCGCGCTGATCATCGGCACGCTTGTGAGTCTCGGCATCTTTGATTTCATCTGGGTAGCGCTGGCGGTGAGCAGCGCGTACAAGATCGCCTCCGACGCCGGGCAGTCGCGCCCGATCGAGATGGGCTTCGACACCGGGCATGCGCCGGCGGAGCATGCCCAGCCGATGTCGGCACCGCACGGATCGGCGCACGCCGAGGGCGCGCCGCCCACCGCCCCCGCTCCCCCACGAGCGCCCGCGGCGATGGGGATGGGCCAGACCACGCACCCCTTGCTGAAGATGGGCATGCAGCAGAGCGCCGCGCCGCCGACCAACAAACCGATGCGCCGGCTCTCCGACCCCGCGCCGACGCCCGAGCAGACGCCCGGCGAGGCGGGCCAGTCAGAGGCGGCGTAACTCACAACGAACGCGGCACCGTCTCGGCCAGCAACGACCCCATCGCCCGCTGCTGCACGCCGCGTCGGATGAGGTCGTTGCGCACCTCGATCTCGATGCCCGCGTAGTCGTCATCGGCGAATCGGGTCCGCAGGAAAGTCGTCAGACCGTCATCGATGCCCTTGTAGGGCTCGTTGAATCGCGGATCGAGCGCGGGATCGGCGTTCTTGATCGCATCGCGCCACCGCTCGCAGACCCGGGACTCGAACCGGCGAGCGGGGTCGAAGAGCAAGCCGACCTTGACCTCGCGCACCTCATCGCCCAGCACCGGCGTGAAGGAATGCACGCCCGCGTGGAGCACGGCGAAGCCGCGTCCGATGAGGCGCGACACCGCCCGCTCCACGGCGGCGCGGTGCGGCGTGTAGTACCTGTCCAGCAGCGCCCGGCGTTCGGGCGCGGGCAAGCCCTCGGTGAACTCCGAGAACACCTTCGGGTGGCCGGGCGATCGGTTCACTTCCACGACGAGGCGCGAGAGGGTCGTGACGATGGGGACGACGCCCAGACGCGACGCGAACCGGCGCGCCACGCCGAGGGCGCCGATGTCGTAGCCGCGGTGAGATGTCCGCGCCCTCGCGGCCGCGGGCCCGCGGAAGCACGGCGCGGCCTCGGGGGGCACGGTGTTGCCCGCGTGCTCGCACGACACCAGCACCGCCAGCGGGCGCGGGGCGTCCATCGCTAGCGGGCGCCGAAGAGCCGGCCGTCGCGCAGGCAGTCGGCCATCTCGGTGTAGACGCGGTACAGATCCTCCCGCGCCGGCGTTGCCACGCCGCCGAGCGCCGCGCGCAGGCGCGTCGAGAGGGTGCCCCGACCGAGGATCACCCGCAGCGCCGGGGTGAAGGGCGAATTCGCGGGCATGAGCTCGTCGTGCATCCGCTGCCACAACTCGCCGGCGCGGAGCCGCGGCTCTTTCACGCCGAAGGCACGCAGGTACGGCTCGTGCGTGATGATCGCCTTCTCGCCGTCGCGGACGACATCGAGCAGCATCGCGTGTATCGGCTCGGTGGGGATCCCCATCTGGGCGTGGCGGCTGATCCAGCGCTCGGCGACCATCCACTTGAGCGTCTGCACGATCAGCGCGACGATCGCCAGGTCCGCGGCGGGGCACTCCTGATTGTCCACGACGCGGATCTCGATCGCGCCGCGGTCGAATCGCGCGATGCAGCCCCGCGCATTGACCCATTCGTGGCGGAGCACGCCGTCGGGGTCGAGCGGGGCGAGGTCCTTGTAGATGCCGCCGAGCAGGACCTCTTCGTACTCCCGGCGTGTGAACACCGGCTCTGGGATCACTTTGCCCGCGACCGAGGGCACGCGCCGGGCATTGAGGCGGTAGACATCCAGCCGGTTGTCGGCGACGCCGTTGACCGCCCCGTCGCGCACGGGGGACGCGGCCGAGAGCGCGGGGATGATCGGCAGCACGAGCCGGATCGCCGCGTGCAGACGGCCGAACTCGTCGTCATCGGCGAAGGGCAGGTTGATGTGCGTGCTCTGGAGGTTCGCCCAGCCGTGGCCCTTGCAGGAGAAGATGCGGTCGAAGGTCTCGTAGACGGCGTTGTATTCGTGCGGCCACAGCCGCATCTCGCGGTGCGGGTCCATCCACGGGTGCATCGCGCCCGGCAGCAGCCGCGCGTTCATGCCCGCCAGCAGGTCGTTGATCCGCGTGACATGGCTCTGGAACTGCGCCGTCAGCGGCTCGAGCGAAGGCGCGGGGGTCTGCGTCTTGAGCTCGATGACATGCAGCACCAGCTCGTTCGACCACGAGATCGGGCCGTCCGGGCCGTCGGGCTCGGCGTCCGAGGTGTATTCGCCGGTGACCGTTCGGATCAGTTCGTCCGAGATCGGCTTCACATCCAGCGAGTCGGTGTCGACGATCATGTACTCCAGCTCGACTCCGGTGCGCTGGAACAGCCCCAGCGGATAGCGGTAATCGGACACGGGGGCGGTCATCGGCGTCGCTCCTCGAGCTGCGAGACGAAGTGGAGCATGATCTGCTCGTAGAGCAGCGAGCCGAGCGTCTTGTCCTCGACGCCCGAGTCGATGCTCGGGTTGTCATTGATCTCGATGATCTTGGGCTTGCCGCCCAGCACCTTGATATCCACGCCGTAGAGGCCGTTGCCGATGAGTTTCGCGGCCTTCACGCCCGCGTTCACC
>CAZSLT010000264.1:0-2984 GCA_964607595.1 uncultured Phycisphaeraceae bacterium | reverse complement strand
AAGCACTTGCACAGCTGCATGTAGCGGTCGCAGCCCGACACCATGAGAATCTGCTTGAAGAGCTGCGGGCTCTGCGGCAGGGCGTACCACGCGCCGGGGTTGAGCCGGCTGGGCACGAGGAAGTCCCGCGCGCCCTCGGGCGTGCTCTTGCACAGAATCGGCGTCTCGACCTCCATGAAACCGTTCTTGTCGAAATAATCGCGCATCACCATCGCGCAGCGGTGCCGCGTCCGCAGGATCCGTTGCATCTCGGGTCGGCGCAGGTCGAGGAACCGGAACTCCAGCCGCATCTCCTCGTTCGGCAGGTTGTCCTTGTCGCCGGGCTGGAAGGGAATCCCCTCGGCTTTGCTCAGCACCTCGAGCGACTTGGCGACGATCTCGATCTCGCCCGTGGCCAGGCGCGTGTTCGCGTCGCTCTCGCGGACCCGCACCACGCCCGTCACCGCCACGCAATCCTCGGCGCGGAGCTTGTCCGCCGCCTGCACGAGCTCCAGGCCCGAGTCCTCCTTGTCGAACACGACCTGCGTCAGCCCCTCGCGGTCGCGCAAGTCGATGAAGGCCAGCGCCCCGCCGTGCCCGCGCCGGGTGTTCACCCAGCCCGCCAGCGTGACGGTCTTGCCGGCGTCGCTCTTGCGGAGCTGGGCGCAGTGGTGGGTGCGGCGATAGACGGAGGGTGCCATTTCCATGTCGCGGGCTCGGATGCTCGGGGTGTGCCGACCGGGGCGGGACTCGCCCGAACAGGGGTGCGTGTCGTGCCGCGGACGGTCGTCTGGGCGAAGAGGGGTGGGAAGTATACATGCGGGTCGCGCCGCACCGATCCCGGGCGCGTCCGACGCGCCGGGTTGACTCTCGGGCCCGCCCCGGCTTCAGTACCCGCACATGCCCCCCTCCCGGCCCCAGCAAACCCCGTCAACACCCCCGGCCTCACGCCCGCGCGTGCTCTTCACCGCTTTCGAGCCCAGCGGCGACGATCACGCCTCGTCGGTCATCCGAGAACTGCGCCGACGCTACCCGGAGCTCGAGGTCTTCGCGTGGGGCGGCCCCAAGATGGCCCGCGCCGGCGCCGAGATCGTCCAGCAGACCGGCGACGACGCCGTCGTCGGTGTGCCCAAGTGGGACACCATCAAGAAATACCGGCGCATCCAGAAGGACATCACCGACTGGATCCGCGCCAACCGACCCGCCGTGCATGTCCCGGTGGACTCGCCCGCGGCCAACTTCCACATCTGTAAGCAGGCCCGGCGCGCCGGCGCGAAGGTGGTCCACCTCGTGGCCCCGCAGCTCTGGGCCTGGGGTCCGTGGCGGATCAACAAACTCCGCAAGCGCACCGACCTCGTCCTGTGCATCCTGCCCTTCGAGGAACGCTGGTTCAATGTCCGCAAGGTGCCGGCGCAGTTCGTGGGGCACCCGCTCTTCGACGAGCCGCTCGACCTCGACACGCTGACCGACAAGGCCCGCGTCCTGCCGCAGGGCGCGCCGAAAGTCGCGATCCTCCCCGGTTCGCGCCCCGCGGAGCTGCGCCGCAACTTCCCGATCTTCCTTCAGACATTCCGCGAACTCCGCCAGCGTCACCCCGGCATGGTGGGTGTCGTCGGCGCCACGACCGAGCAGGTCCGGGCGCAGCTGTATGAGCGCGCCAACTCGCTCGGCGGATGGCCCGAGGGCATGGATGTCCGCGTCGGCGAGACCGATCTCATCGCCCGCTGGTGCGACATGGCGCTGGTGGTGTCGGGCACGGTGACGCTCCAGCTCGCCAAGCAGGCCCGGCCGATGGTCATCATCTACAAGACCAACAAGATCTTCTACAACATGGTGGGGCGATGGATCATCTCCACCAAGCTCCTCTCGCTGCCGAATCTCATCGCGGGCAAGCAGATCGTGCCGGAACTCATCCCGTACTTCTCGGGCACCGAGCGCCTCGTCGAGGAGGCCGACCGGCTCATCCGCGATCCCGCGGCCCAGGAGCGCCAGCGCAAAGCGCTGCGGGCCATCACCGCCCGGTTCGACGGCAACATCGCCTCCGCCGAGGCCGCGGACGCCATCGCCCACACCGCCGGGCTCGAGCGCCGCGCCCACGCCGGGTCGGCGGGGCTCCGCCAGCCGCGTGAGCACGACGCTCAGGACTGATGCACGCGCGTCAGCGCGACCGTGCATACGCCGTTCCCGATTCGATCGGTGATCGCGAAGCGCTCGAAGATCGGCGCCGAGACCGGCAGCCCGCGCTCGATGCAGCGCCGGTACCACGCCGCAAGGTCGTGGGCCGCGACCGACTCCTCCGAGTTAAACATCACCAGCGCCAGCCCCGCGTGTGCGACGCCGGGCTCACGACCGAGTTTGGCGACATCGGCCGTCGCCTGGCTCAGGAGAATGCCCGAGTAGAGCGGGTTGGCGCGGCTCCAGCCGTCGCTGACCGAGAACTGCGCGGCCACCTTGACCTCCATCCAGAAGGCCTCGTCGGGCGCCACGCCGCGTTCGCCGAAGAGCGTCCCGGCCATCAGAGGGTCCACGAGGTGCGCGCCGGGTGACGCGGCGAGCACGATGTCGCATCGGTCGCCCTCACTGCGCCTGGCGCGGCCGCGGCTCGCCGGGTAACGCTGCTCGCGCAGCACGCCGAACCCGCCCGCCGCCAGCCCGGAGGCCAAGAGCGGATGGAGCGGGAGCTCGTCGAGCGCATCGACGCCGAGCGTGGCGTGCTCGGCGTCCAATGCCGCGGCGTGCGTCCGCAGCGCCGAAGCCATGAGAGCCACGATCCGCGCCTCATCCCACATCGTTCACCAATGAAAACGGGGGCCGTCCGGCCCCCGCGAAGGAGTCATTGTGCGTCGGGTCCGTTACTCGACATCCTTGCCTTCCATGACATCGGCGAAGGGCGCGGGCTTGTGCCCCTTCATCTGGCCGGACTTCAGCCGCGCCATGTACGAGTGGTACTCGCGCATCGCCATCGGCCCGAAGATCAGCATGATCGGGATGTTCGCCCAGAGCAT
>CAZSLT010000263.1:0-3003 GCA_964607595.1 uncultured Phycisphaeraceae bacterium | reverse complement strand
GTGCTGGCCGCCGGCGCCGGAGGACCGGTAGGTGTCGACGCGCAGGTCCTTGTCGTCGATGACGATGTCGGGCACGTCCTCGAGGAACGGCGTGACCTTGAGCGCGGCGAACGCGGTCTGGCGCTTGCCCTGGGCGTTGAACGGGCTGACACGGGCGAGCCGGTGCGTGCCCCGTTCGCACTTGAGGTACCCGTACGCGAACGGCCCGGAGACCAGAAGTGTGGCCGAGTCGATGCCGACCTCTGAGCCGTGCGCCTTGGCGATCTCTTCGACCTTCCATTCGGGGTGTTGCTTCTCGAAGAACATGAGGTACATGCGGTACAGCATCTCGCACCAGTCGTTGGCCTCGGTGCCGCCGTCGCCCGCGGAGATCGTGAAGTAGCACTCGCGGTGATCGTGCTTGCCCGACAGCAGCGAGAGGGTCTCGACTTTCTCGAGCCGGTCCGTGATCTCAAAGAGCGTCTGATCGGCCTCGGCCAGGAGGTCCTTGTCGTTGGCCTCCCGGGACATCTCGTAGCCGAGTTTGGCGTTCTCGAAGTCTTCGACGATGACGCTCAGCGGGCCGACCTGGGCCTTGAGCCGCTTCATCTCCGCCACGACGACCTTGGCCACCTCCGGGTCGTCCCAGAAGTCCGCCTCGCCCATCCGGTTCTCGAGCTCGGCGAGTCTGGCACGCTTGGTGTCGTAGTTAAAGAGAGTCGCGGATCGTCAAAATCCGCGCCTCAAGCTCGGCGATCACATTGTGGTGGGCTTCGAAGTGCATGGGGCGGGAGTGTACGCGCTCCGGGCCGGTTTGTGGGGCCGGGGAGAAAAGTTCAGAATCCGGCGCGAAACGGGGGGGCCCGCGTCGTTGATCCGTCGGTATCACGGGCAAGAACGCCCGGAAAGGAGATCACCAGATGATTCGGACTCTGACGGCATTGATCGGAGCAGTGGGGGTGTTCGGCGCGGCGGCGGTCCAGGCGCATCCGGGGCGGCTGTACTCCCCCGCGATCGTGGCCACGGTGCTCGCCCAGGCGGATGAGGAGGGGGATGATGGGTTGGCATCAAAGATCACACTCGACTTCCCCGGAGGCACGGCCGCGGAGTACGAGCGGCTGGTCCGCGAACGGGCCGGTAGCACGGTCAACATCGTCTCGTTTACCGACCTCTCCAAGTTCCCCATGCCACCGGTGCAACTCAAAGGAGTTTCCGGGCACGAAGCGCTCGGGATGATCCAGCACACCACCCGGCGCGACGAGTCCGGGCAGGTCTGGGGGCTCCAGATGGAGTGGGGCGAGGCGATCGTCATCAAGCCGGACTTCCAGGGGCGGTCGGACGCCGCGATGGCGCATTCACGCATCTGGAGCATCGAAGCATTGACGACCCAGATTCCGGCAGAAGACATTTTGTCGGCGGTCGAGGTGGCGCTCACCATGATCGACTCGAGCGCGCAGGTGCGCTATCACGAAGATAGCGGTCTTCTCATTGCGCGCGGGACAGGCGAGCAATTGTCCGCCATTGATAATGTCCTCGACGCTCTTAAGGATACCTACCACGCCAGGCGAGATGCCGCGGCTCGGCAGGCGGACGAGTCTCAGAAGCAGGCCTCGTTCGAAACCGCCCGCGCCGAGGTGGCTCTTCGGGAGCAGGAATTGCAGGCGGCTCAGAGTCGCCTTTCTCGTCTTCAGCAACTGGTCGATGCGGGACAAGCGAGCATGGACGACCTCGAAGTCGCGCGACTGGCGGTGAGCACCGCGGAGTTCAATGTCCTCGAAGCCGTATCGCGAATGAAGTCTCACGAAACGCCGTAAGCGGCGCCGGGGGGATGGGATGGAGGCGAGGCCCGTTGCCAGAGGACGCCACACCACGCCTGACCCGCGCCATCGCCTCGGGTGACACCGAGGCGTTCGCACGCCTCTACAAGGAAAGGTTCGATCAGATGTACGCATGGGCGCGCCACGGGACCGGGAAAGACGAGGCCTTCTGCCTCGACGCGGTGCAGGATGCGTTCGTGCGAGTCATCAAGCACATGAAGCCCATCGACACCGAGGCCGAGCTGGGCGCCTGGCTCCGGCGGGTCACGCTCAGCGCCTGCTACGACCTGCTCCGCAAGGACCGCCGACGCGCCGCCCGCGAGCGGGGCGTCACGCCGACGCAAGAGCCCGGCGCGTCGCGCTCTGACGCGATGGAGCGGGTCATAAAGGAGATCGCGGCACTCGACGAGTCCGCCGCGTCGCTCATCGAGATGCGATACCGATTCGGCTGGACGCTCGACCGAATCGGACGCGTGGTGGGCCTGAAGCCGGGGGCGGTGGACGGCCGGTTGTCCCGTGCCGCGGCCAAACTCCGCGACCGGGCCGGGGAGGTGACCGATGAGTGATGACTTCCGTACTGAACTGAGCGAACAGGGCCGGGCCCGCCGGGACGCGATGCTCGCCGAACTCCAGTCACGCGTCGTGCGCACAGCGCGTGTGAGACGGGTGCGGTCGGGCGTGCTCGCCGCGGCCGCGCTCGGGCTGATCGCCTCGCTCGCCGTCCTGCTCACCCCGAACCGCGTCGCTCCCCCCGTCTCGCCGGTCGCCGATCTCACCGAGCCGCCGACAATCCCGGGCGAGGCCGCGCCGAACTCACCGGCGACGATTCTGGTTCTGCGCACAGATCCGGGTGTATTGGGTCGGTACGGGGCACCGCCCAATTCTCTGGCGGTGCGGGTGGTGCGGATCGGCGATGATGAACTCCTGGCGGAGTTGGCGGCGATGGGGCGACCTGCGGGGATCATCCGCTCGCAGGGGCGGACCTGGTTGACCGCCGCGGTCACCGACAAATCCATTGTTCCGGACGGATCGAGAGGTGAGGGTTAGCCGAGCCCACCGACAAATTCATTGATCCGGCCGATGCCCTCGCGGATGTCCTTCTCCGAACAGGCGAAAGTGAGACGGAAGCACCGCTCGCCTCCCGACCCGAAATCCTCGCCGGGGACGACGGCGACCCGCTGCTCCTCCAGCAGCGCCTCGGCGAAGG
>CAZSLT010000262.1:0-3020 GCA_964607595.1 uncultured Phycisphaeraceae bacterium | reverse complement strand
CGGCTCGACCGACACGATGCGGACATTGTCCGACGACGCGGGCTCGGGGGGCGAGGCGATGAGGCGGACATCGGCGAGGTCGGCGAGCGCCGGGGGGAGCGGTCGCGATAGAGGAGCGGAGCCGCCGGTGAAGCCGCTGAGCACAACGATGGTGGGCGAGCCGGCGGGCTGCCCATCGGTCTCGCGCGCGATCGTCTCGGAGGCGAGGGTGAGCGCGCCGGGCACATCGGCCGCGGCGTCGGCGGGCGAGAGGTTGTCGATGAGTTCGCGGACCGCGCCGAGGTCGGTCGAGGGGGGCGAGACGAGTGCCCGCGCGGGTGCGGCCAGGGTGATGAGTGCGGCGCGATCACCCGCGCCGAGCGCGCCGAGCACATCGGCGGCTTGTTTCTTGAGGGCGTCGAGCGCGATGCTCCCGTCGGCCGAGCGCGCCGAGGAGGCCAGCGAGTCATCCACGACGAGCACGACCAGCCGGCCGCGTCCCGACTCGATGAGCCCCGCGCCGGTGAGCATGGGCCGGGCGATGGCGAGCCCGGCCAGCCCGATGACGAGGCAGCGCGTGACGAGCAGGATGAACTGCTGGAGCTTGAGTTTGCGGCGCTGCTTCTTGTAGGCCTCGATGAGGAAGCGCATCGCGCCCCAGCGGATGGGGCGTCGCCGCCGCCGGAGCAGCAGATGGATGATGATCGGGATCGCGATGCTCATCGCCGCGCCGACCGCCAGGATGGAGTGCATGAAGCTCACGCGCGATCACCCGCTCTTGAGGCGTTTGAGGACCGCGTTGCGCCGCGCCACGAACGCGGCCAGCGGCGGGCCGAGCCATTCGTGCGTGTTGACGAGCTGGTAATCGAACCCGAAGCTCCGCGCGATCTTCTCGATCTGATCGAGGTGGCCCTCGAAGGCCTCGCGGTAGGAAGCGCGGATGGCGCGGGGATCGAGCCGGATGCGCCCCTCGCCCTCGAGCCCCTCGAAGGGCGCGGCGTCGGTGATGTCGAACAGGCGTTCCTGACGGTCGACGATCTGGAACAGGATCGCGTCGTGACGCTTGTGGCGGATGCGCGCCAGCGCTGTGCGGATCTGCGCCGGGTCGGCGAAAAGGTCCGAGATGATCGCGATGAGGCAGCGGTTGGTGAGCTTGGCGAGCACCTCGTCCACGACGCGCCCGATGTCGGTGGGTTTCTCGACGGTGTGTGTGGAGAGCGCGCCGACGATGCGCCGCCAGTGGCCCTGCGCGCCGGAGCGCTCGAGCGCGATGCGGAGGTGGTCGGCGAAGACGCCGAGCCCGACGCGATCGCCCTGGTGCAGGGCCATGTAGGCCAGGGCCGCGCCGGTCGCGGTGGCGTGGTCGAACTTGGACCAATGCAGCCGTCCGTCGGGGCTTTCTTTGCGTCCGGCGCCGGAGGCCTCCTCGAACGAGCGGGACCCGAAGCCCATGGAGCCCGAGGCGTCGACGAGCAGGACGAGGTCGAGCGAGGTCTCCTGCTCGTACTGCTTGAGGTAGAGCTTGTCGGTGCGCCCGAAGACTTTCCAGTCGAGGTGGCGGAGGTCGTCGCCGGAGACATAGGGGCGGTGCTGGGCGAACTCGACGCTGAAGCCGTGGTAGGGCGAGCGGTGCATGCCGCTCATGACCCCCTCGACGATCATCTTGGCGCGCAGCTCGAAGGTGCCCAGGCGGGCCAGCGTCTGCGGGTGCAGATAGAGGGAGGCGTCGGCCTCGGGCGATCGTGGGGCTGAGGGGGTGGGTGTGGGCGGGCTCACGCGGTGATCTTACCGCTGGCGGGCGGCGGGGTTGTCGCGTGCGCGGCGCATTGACCGTTTCGGAGCCGATCACCCGCGCCGAGTCGCTACGCCGCCTGGGCGACTTTCAGCCGGTTGATCAGGAACACCAGCGAACGGACCCGCGGCCCGGGGTCCGTCCCGGCGTCGGCCTGCTCGAGCGCCTCGATGGCGGAGGACGCGACCTGGGAGAGGATCGGGAATCCGTACCCCGCCCCGGTTACCGACAGCGACTGACAGATATCGATCGCGCGACGGCGGTCGCCCGAGGCGACCACGGCCATGAGCGAGCCGGACATCGAGCGGCACGACTCCAGGTAGTCGCTGATCCAGCGCCACTTGTCGGGCATCATGCCGAGCTCGGAATAGATCGGCGCCGTCCCGCTCATCGGGTCGTCGGTGTGGTGCATGAGGCGGCGGATCGAGTTGATCAGCGACTCCTGCGTCAGCGGCTTGAGCACCTGCTGCACCTTGTCGTCGATGAGCAACTTCTCGGCGTTGGGGTGCGCCTGCGACGCGGCCAGGAGGGCCGGGCCGAGGAACTGCTCGAAGCGGACGGTCCGGATTAACTGCGCCGGGTCGGCGCCCATCGAGTCCACATCGAGCACGAGGATGTCCGCCGGCGCCGTGCGGATCGCGTCGAGCAGCGGGCCGGTGTCCCGGGCCCAGACCACGCGGAGTTCGGTCTCGCTGGTGTGCATTTTGAGGAGCTGGTGCTCGATCGGGTTTGAGCACAGATGGATCAGCCGGCCGCCGAGGCGCGACGACGATGCCGCGTCCCCTGTGGAGACGCTCTCGAGCCACGCGGCGGTCTCGACGAAGTCGCGTGCATCGATGGGTTTGTCCCACGCCACGCCGACCGCGTGGTACTGCTTGCGCAGGAATCGGCACCAGGTGACCTTGCCGGGGACCGAGACCGGATCGCCGCCGGGGCGCGGGAGCGTGACGACCAGGCGTGTGCCGACATGGAGGAAGCCGGGGTAGATCATCCCCAGCCCGCCGTCGCTGAGATCGATGAGACACACCTGCCAGTGATTGGCGCCGCCGCCGGGGTGCTGCACCTTGGCGCAGGTGCGCGTGCCGCGCATCGGGATGCGGGCCGACTTGCGCCCGCGCCGGGTGGGTGTGGTGTGGAGGCGATCGCCGCCGGCGATCGAGATCAGTTCTTCGATCTCGCGTGCGTCCAGCGCCAGCGGGCGCGGCGCCGGGCCGCCAAGACCCGTCGAAGTCTCGCTGCTGGTGTTCCT
>CAZSLT010000261.1:0-3026 GCA_964607595.1 uncultured Phycisphaeraceae bacterium | reverse complement strand
AAGTCGAACAGCAGGTCACGATCCCAGTCGAGAGCGAGCTGTCCGGCCTGCCGGGGCTGATCGATGTGCGCTCGATCTCCCGTTTCGGGCTTTCGCAGGTGACGGTCACCTTCGAGGACGGCGTGGACATCTACTTCGCGCGACAGGTCGTCAGCGAGCGCCTCACCGGCGTGGACCTCTCCGACGGCATCGACCGGCCGACGCTCGGCCCCGTCGCCACCGGGCTGGGTGAAGTATTCCACTATGTCGTCGAGTCCACCGGCGACCCGCCCGCGTCGCTCACCGAACTGACGACGATCCAGGAATGGGTCATCGAGCCGCAGCTGCGCCAGGTGGCGGGCGTCGCCGAGGTCAACACCTGGGGCGGGCGACGCAAGCAGTACGAGATCGCCGTCGATCCGCTCCGGCTCATCAAGTACGAACTCACCCTCGATGACCTCAGCGAGGCGATCCGCGCCAACAATGTCTCGGTCGGCGGCGGGCAGATCACACGCGGCGGCGAGTCGATGATCGTCCAGGGGCTCGCCCTGACCACCACCATCGACGAGATCGCCGATGTGGTCATCACCGCCGAGGACGGCACTCCGATCCGCGTCCGCGACATCGCCGAGGTCCGCGAGGGGCACGAGATTCTCCGCGGCGCCGTCACCGTCGACGGCCGGGGCGAGACCGTCCTCGGGCTCGGGTTCATGCTCATGGGCGAGAACAGCCACGAGGTGACGCGCCGCCTCGACGAGCGGCTCGCGCAGATCAACCAGACGCTCCCCGACGGCATCGAGGCGCGCGTCGTCTACCGACGCACCGACCTCGTCGATCATGTGATCCACACCGTCCGCGAGAACCTGCTCTTCGGCGCGATATTCGTCATCGCGGTGCTGTTCCTGTTCCTGGGCAACATCCGGGCCGCGTTGATCGTCGCGATCGCGATCCCGCTGGCGATGCTCTTCTCATTCAGCATGATGCTCCAGTTCGGGATCGCGGCCAGTCTCCTCAGTCTCGGCGCGATCGACTTCGGGCTGGTCGTCGACAGCTCGGTGATCGTCACGGAGAACGCCGTGCGACGGGTGGGCCACGACAACGAACGCGGCGGGCGGACGCCGATCATCGACATCGTGCGAGAGGCCGCGGTCGAGGTCCGGCGCCCGACGATGTTCGGCGAGCTGATCATCATGATCGTCTTCGTGCCGATCCTGCTGCTCGAGGGCGTCGAAGGCCGGCTCTTCCGGCCCATGGCGCTGACCGTGATCTTCGCGCTGGCCAGCTCGATCATCTTCTCGCTCACGCTGACGCCCGTGCTGTGCAGTCTGGCGCTCGGGCGGCGGGTGAAGGAGCGGGAGAACCGGCTGGTGTCGGTCGTGCAGTGGTTCTACCGCCCGTTGGTCCGGCTCTCGCTGCGGTTCCGGTGGCCCGTCGTGATGCTCGGCATCGCCGTCGTCGCGGCGGGCGGACTGGTGGCGACGCGCATCGGCCATTCCTTCATCCCGCGGCTCTACGAGGAGGCCGTCGCCATCAACCTCGTTCGTCTGGCGGGCGTGTCGCTGGATCAGTCCGTCGATTACAACACGCGCATCGAGCAACTCCTGCTCGACGAGTTCCCCGACGAGGTCGAGTCGATCTGGAGCCGCGTCGGCACGGCGGCCGTCGCGACCGACCCGATGGGACAGGAGATGACCGACACCTTTATCACGCTCCGACCCCGCTCGCAGTGGAAACGCGCCCGGACGCAGGCCGAGCTGACGCGCCAGTTCACCGAGACGCTCGCTCCACTGCCCGGCGTCAAGGCGATCTTCACCCAGCCCATCGAGATGCGCATGAACGAGATGGTCGCCGGCGTCCGCTCGGACCTCGGCGTCAAGGTCTACGGCGACGACATCGACGAACTCCTCACCGTCGCGGCACAGGTTCAGAGCATCATCCAGTCCATCCCCGGCTCCGAGGGCGTCTCCACCGAGCAGATCACCGGCGCACCGGTCCTGACAGTGCGGGTCGATCAGCAGGCGATCGCGCGGTTCGGCATCCCGGCGCGCCATGTGCTCGAACTCGTCGAGGCGCTGGGCGAGACGGTCGTCGGGCAGGTCCGCGAGGGCCAGCGCCGATTCGATCTGACCATCGAGCTCGCCGACAAGTACCGATTCGACCCCGACGCCGTCGGCGATATCCTCGTCCCGGCGCCGACCGGCGAGCGCATCCCCCTGCGCCGACTGGCCAGCATCACGCAGGGCGACAGCCCCTCGGTCATCAACCGCGACTGGGGCAAGCGGCGCGTCGTCGTGCAGACCAACATCCGCGGTCGCGACCTCGGCGGATTCGTCTCCGAGGTGCGCCAGCGCATCGCGCAGGATGTCGCGCTGCCCGAGGGCTGCTACATCCAGTACTCCGGCCAGTTTGAGCACCTCGAACGCGCCTCGCGCCGGCTGATCATCATCGTCCCCATCGTCCTGGCCTCGATCATGGTGCTGCTCTACATGAGCGTCGGCACCCTCCGCGATGCGCTCATCGTGCTCACCGGCGTGCCCTTCGCCGCCGTCGGCGGGGTCACGGCACTGTGGGCACGCGATCTGGACTTCACCATCTCCGCGGCCGTCGGCTTCATCGCCGTCTCGGGCGTCGCGATGCTCAGCGGGCTCGTGCTCGTCTCGAGCATCAAACAACGCATCGCAGAGGGTATGAGCGTGAACGACGCGATCGAACGGACCCGCCTCATCCGGCTGCGCCCCATTCTCATGACGGCCCTCGTGGCGGCGCTCGGCTTTGTCCCCATGGCCGCCAACACCGGCATCGGCGCCGAGGTGCAGCGCCCGCTGGCGACCGTTGTCATCGGCGGCATCATCGCCGACAACGTGCTGACGCTGTTCGTCCTGCCGGCGCTGTACTCGCTCTTCGGGTCACGCTCGAGCGAGCGAGCGACCGCGGCGCAATAAAAAACGCCGCGGGAGAGACCCGCGGCGTCGCGTTCATTCAAGAACTGTTGGGGTGATTACCAGGAGCCGCGGCTGCCGCCACGACCGCCGCCACCGCCACCACCG
>CAZSLT010000260.1:0-3041 GCA_964607595.1 uncultured Phycisphaeraceae bacterium | reverse complement strand
GAGGGATCGGGGAAGGGCGCGATAGACTCCGCCCATGCCACCCGCCACCAAATCAGACCCCCTCGCCGCGCGCAAGAACGCCGCGAGAAAATACAAGCCCAAGTCGATCAAACTCCTGCTCATCGCCGAGGCGCCGCCCTGCGACACCGACCGCTACTTCTACTTCGAAGAGGTCGACAACCACGACTGGCTCTTCCGCTATGTCTGGGAGGGGCTGACCGGCGAGAAGCCCGGCGACCGCGCCGGCAAGAAGGAGCAACTGGCCGCGTTGCGCGACGCCGGCGCCTTCCTGATCGACCTGCACGAGGCGAATGTCTCCTCGCCCAAGATGACCCAGCTCGCCCCGTGCGTGCCCGATCTCGTCAAGCGCGCCAAAGGCCTCAAGCCGGAGGCGATCATCCTCATCAAGTCGATCGTCCACGACGCGGCCTTCGCCGCGCTGCAATCCGCCGGGCTCCCCGTGATCGACGAACGCATCCCCTTCCCCGCCTCGGGCCAGCAGAAGAAGTTCCTCGAAGGGTTCCGCCGGGCGGTGAAAGCGTCGGGTTTCGCGGCCCACGCCCTGCGCGGTTCGGATTGAGCCGCCCGCGGACCTCGGCGGCGTCGGGCCGACCGGCGGCCCGGCGGGGTGTGGGGGGGTTGTGTAGACTGTCCGCCCCCAGCCGGGATCGTGCGGTTCACTTTCGGAGAGGTGTCCGAGCGGCTGAAGGAGCAGCACTGGAAATGCTGTATACGGGTAACCGTATCGGGGGTTCGAATCCCCCCCTCTCCGCTTCCTGCTTCGACGCTGCGTGCCGCGGTTGCTACTTCGCCGCCTCCGCCTTGGCGCGCCACTCCGCGGCGCGCTCGGCGTCGCCCATCTTCTCGTAGAGCGTGGCCAGACGGGTCGCGTTGCCCTGCGTCCAGGTGCGCGGCATGCTCATGGTGCTGATCAGTTCGTGCTGCTTGAGCAGTTCGCGCTCGGCCTCTTCGTAACGGCCCAGGAGCGTCAGCACGCCGCCGCGCTCGCCGAGCAGGGCCGCGGTGTTCGCCTCGCGTCCGCGTCCGGCGCGTTCGGCGACCTCGATCGCCTGGCGCAGCGCCTCGGCGCCGCGTTCGTAGTCGCCGCCGCGGCAGAGAATGACCGCGAGCGATCCGTAGGTGTACCCCAGCTCGGGGTGGGCCTCGCCGCCGACGCGGATGAGCGAGTCGATCGCCCCGCGGATCACCTGCTCGCCCTCTTCGAACTTCTCGGCGTAGGCGAGCGCCATCGCCAGCCCCGTCTTGCCGCGGGTGATGTAGTAATGATCCTCGGGGTAATGCCGGCTGTAGACATCGAGCGCGCGGCGATAGGACGCGACGGCGTCGTCGACGCGGCCCGACTTCATCATGGCCTCGGCGGCGGTGCCGTCGAGCACCGCGACAGCGATATGATCCTCGCCCTTCTGCTCCACGACGATCACCCGCGCCCGCGCGAACAATTCGAGGGCTTCATCGTACCGATCGCGCGAGGTCAGCAGCGAGGCGAGGTCCGAGATCGTGTACGCCTCGTTGACATGGCGACCGTCGAAGAGCTCGTGGTGGTGTGCGATGGACTCCCGCAGGAGCGCCTCGGCCTCGTCGAGGCGGCCCAGCCGGCGGAGGAGATTGCCGAGCAGCTTGCTCGTGTGCGCCAGGCCGGGCGTGGCGCGGGTCGCAGACAGCGAGCGGTGCGTGTCGAGCGCCATTCTGAACTGTGCCGCGGCGTCGTCGAGCCGCCCGGCCTGCTCGAGGAACACCGCATAGTTCGTCCGCACCGTCGCCGTCCGCATGCTGCGTTCGCCCCACGCCTTGATGTAGACCTCGATCGCCTGCTCGAAGATCGGCAGTGAGGCGGCGAAGTCCCCGGTGCGTCCGATGGTGCCCGCGAGCGTGTTGAGGATGTCGCCGACACCGCCCGACTCGGCCATGCCCAGCTCGGTGTAGAGCGCGATCGCCTCGCGCATGATCGGTTCGGCCTCGTCGAGCCGGTTGGCGACGCCGAGATGAATCCCTTTGACGCGGAGCAGATCCGCCAGGTCTTGTCGGCGGTCCTCGCCCGACGCGATGAGCCCGCGCACGCCGCTGATCGCATCATCGACCAACCCTTCGGCGGCGTCGGGGCCCCGGAGTGTCCCCAGGGCGCGGGCGTGCTGTATCCGCGCGTCGATGGTCTGCGGGTCCAGCGGCCCGAGCGCTGCTTCGTACAGTTCGACGGCGCGCGCCAGGTACATGACGGCGCTGTCGTTGTAGCCGAGTGAGGCGAATGTGGTTCCGACCGAGCGGTTGTAGAACGCCCGCGCTTCGGCCGGGGCGTCCGGGTTCTCGACATACTCACAGACGGCGCGCTCGAAGGCGTCGCGGATCGTGAGTTCCTCGCCATCGGTGTTGTCGGTGTTGGCCAGACTCAGCAGGTGATCGTGCAGCTCACCGATGGCCTTGTACTTGGACTCTTCGGTCCGGGCGCGTTCCAGCGCGACACTGGCGTCGTCGAGACGCTGCTGGGCGAGCGCTTCGGACGCGATGGCGCGCTGTTCGTTGTGCTGTGATTGACGGCGCGCCTCGACGGCCCGCATCGCAAAGATCGTGCTGGCGACGGCGCCCGCCGCGAGCATGACGGCGCCGGCACCGGCCGCGGCGACGAGCGCTTTGTTCCGCTTGGCGAATTTGCGGACCTGGTAGACGGCGCTGGGCGGCCGGGCGGCGATCGGCTGATCGCCGAGGTAGCGGCGGATGTCATCGGCGAACGCCGACGCCGAGTCGTAACGACGGGACTTGTCCTTCTCGAGCGCCTTGCCGACGATCGTCTCGACATCGCCCCTCAGGACGCGGCTGGCGGCGCTGATCGGGGTGGGGTCCTCTTCGCGGATGACACGCACGGCCTCGTGAATCATCCGGCCCTTGAGGTCGTAGGGCATGCGGTCGGCCAGGAGTTCGTACGCGACGACGCCGAGCGAGTAGATGTCCGAGCGCGTGTCGAGCTCGTTGGGATCACCGCCCGCCTGCTCGGGGCTCATGTAGGCGATCGTGCCGACGATCTGCCC
>CAZSLT010000259.1:0-3050 GCA_964607595.1 uncultured Phycisphaeraceae bacterium | reverse complement strand
ACTTGTCGACGGCGCGCATCAGGCCGGTGTTGCCCTCCTGGATGATGTCCAGGAACGACAGCCCGCGGTTGCGGTACTTCTTGGCGATCGAGACCACGAGCCGGAGGTTGCCGGCCGAGAGGTCGCGCTTGGCCTGCTCGTACTCCCAGAACACCGAGTCCAGCGCCTTGACGCGGGCCGCGAGCTCCTCGGGCGACTCCATGACGACCGCGACGAAGCCCTGGAGCTCCTCGCGCATCATCGCCACATCCTCGGCGTCGTAGCGGTCGGGGAACTTCTCCGCCTTCTTGATCTCCTGGATCAGCGCCTGCATCTTCTGGCTGTACCCGCGGAGCTTCTTGTGGATCGGGGCGATCCGGCTGGTGCGGAGCGTGGCCTCCTCGGCCAGCGTCGCCATCTTGCGGCGTCGCGAGGAGATCCGCGCCATCAGCGCCGACGCCTTGTCGGTGTCACGCGCCGCCAGCGCCTCGTGCATCGCCTCCCAGTCCTCGCGGTTCTTGGCGAGAATCAGCTTCAGCGACTTCACATTGTACGGAATCCGACGCGCCACCTTCTCCTTGTGATTCTCCTCGGCCGTCGAGATGCGCATCGTCCGGTCGAAGGGCAGCTCGCCCCGCTCGACCTGCTCGAGAATCTGCACGGCCATCTCGACAGCGCAGTCGCTCTCGAGCACACGCCGGCGGAAGATCATGCGCGTCGTCTCGATCTTCTTGGCCAGGCGGATCTCTTCGTCTCGCGTCAGCAGCGGGATGGTTCCCATCTGCGTCAGGTACATGCGGACGGGGTCGTCGATGCGCTTCGTGCCGCTCTCGGCCGCCAGTTCGGCCTCGAGCTGCTCCTGCGCTTCCTGGTCCAGCTCGCCGAGCGCCGGGGGGATCGGCAGCAGCGAAGCGGGCGGCGCGTCGCTCGCCGGCGCCGCCTGCTTCTCGGGCGCGGGGGCCGGCGCCTCGACCGGAGGCGCGGCGTGGCGCCGGCGGGTTTCGCGCCAGGTCTCCGACTTGTACTCGCGCAGATCCAGCATCCGCAGCGACAGTTCATCGACGCGCACCAAGACCTCGTCGATCCGTTCGGGATCGACCAATTCGTCCGGCAGCGTGTTGTTCAGCTCGTCATAGGCGAGCCACCCGCGACGGCGCGAATGGTCAAGAAGATCGTTCACGACTGGATGGAGTTCCGACATACCCGATTGGCTCCCGTCTGTTGGCTGCTTGCTGTAACTCAGGTCACAACGGGTGATTCATGACGACGACAGGCCGACCACGCTCCACTCACGAAACCACTCTCGGGCGGGCGAGCGGGTTCCCGCCGAGAGACTGATGCCGGGTGCGGCACTGCTCGAGCAGCGCCCCGGCATCCACCAGACTGTTTCTCTCTCCCGCAACCCCCGACACCGACTCTCCGCCGAGCGACTCGGCGCCGGCGCGCCGAACACAATCGCGCCACATCTTTGATTGACGCTCCGCGTCGCCCTCGGTGCTCCGGTCGAGGTCGGCGATCAGGCCCGCCGCCGCGTTCCGGTGCGCCGGGTCGTCGATCATCGAGAGCAATTCGCCGGATGAAGGCGTGCGCTCGAGGATCATCGGCCCGACCCCGCCGGCGATCCCCGCCAGAGGGCCCGAACCGTAGGCGAGCGACTCGACGATGTCACGCGCCTCGGAGGCGAATTCTCTGGCCAGTTCCGGCCGTGCCAGAAGCAGCGCGAACGCGTGTTCGGTCGGGGTCTTCGGCACGAGTTTTGCACTGTGACTCGCCTGGCCCATCCCCGACTCAGGGTCCGCGTGACGCCGCCGGCCGCTGGACCTCGCCGCGGCGACGGCTTCGACGATCACCGAGGCGTCCACGCCCGCGACGCCCGCGAGCCGCCGAATCACCGTCTGACGCCGGATCGGCGGCAGGTCGGCAAGCCCCATCTCCGCGAATTTCGTGATCTGGTCCTCGATCTCGCGCGCCCAGGCCATCGAGCCCGGCGCGAGCCCGCGCCCCCGCATCCGGTCACGCAGACGGCGGATCTGAAACTCGATCGCGGGCTCGGAGCCCGATAGGACCGCCGCGAACCGGTCGCGCCCGCCATCCGTCTTGAGGAGATCGTCGGGGTCAGCGCCGTCGGGGAGCATCGCAACATCGACATCCAGCCCCTCGGCGAAGAACACCTCGCACGCACGCTCGGCGGCGCGCTCACCGGCGTCATCGCCGTCGAACAGCAGCACGACGCGGTCGCACAGCCGTCGAAGCGCCGCGACATGTCGCGCCGTGAACGCCGTGCCGAGCGCCGCGACCACATTCTCGAACCCGCCCTGATGGCAGGCGATGACATCCGTATACCCCTCGGTGATGACCGCGGTGCGCGCCGAGCGGATGGCGTCTCCCGCGGCGTGGAGCCCGTAGAGCGTTGATGACTTCTGGAACAGCGGCGTCTCGGGCGAGTTCAGATACTTCGGTTCGTCCTCGTCCTTGAGTTTGCGGGCGCCGAAGGCGATCGGGCGGCCGATCTGGTCAAAGATCGGGAACATCAGCCGGTTGCGGAAGGTGTCGTACCAGCCGCCGCCCTCGGCGCGTCGCTTGACCAGCCCCGCGCCCTCGAACGCTTCGAGTGACAGGTCTTTGGACTCGATGAACTTGACCAGCCCGTCCCAGCGGTCCGGCGAGGCGCCGATGCCGAAGCGCTCCATCATCTGGGGGGAGATGCCCCGTCGCTCGACCATCGCCCGGGCGACGGCCCCGTGCGACTCGTGCTTGTAAATTGCGCGGAAGAAGTCCCACGCCACGCGGTTCGCCTGCGCCAGTTCATCGCGCGACACCCGCGGGCCGCTCGCGGCGGGCTCGGCCTCGCGCCGGCGCGGCGTCAGTGTCACCCCCGCGCGGTCCGCCAGGATGCGAAGCGCCTCGACGAAACCCATCGAGTGACGCTTCATCATGAAGTCGATCGCGTTGCCGCCCGTGCCGCAGGAAAAGCAATGGAACATCTGTTTGTGGGGCACCACGCACATCGAGGGCGTGTGGTCGTCGTGGAACGGGCACAAGCCGGCGAACTCGCGCCCTTTGGGGCGCAG
>CAZSLT010000258.1:1406-3084 GCA_964607595.1 uncultured Phycisphaeraceae bacterium | reverse complement strand
GTTCGGACTTTCCTCCCCGGGTGCGGACACCCGGAGCGGCCGCCCGCCGACGCGGCCGGAGTATAGGCGGGGGGAAGACAGGCAACAGGCAGCAGGCAACAGGCAAGAATCGGAACCCCCTCCGTCACGCTTTCAGCGCGACACCTCCCCCGATGGGGATCGGGGGAGGGCCGGAACATCGGGGGAGGTCATCATCAGCGTCGTTCGCGGCGCGTTCGAGGAAAGAAGAGAGAAGGAGTAAAAGGAGCCCTCACCCTGCCCTCTCCCAAGGGAGAGGGGGTATCCCCCTCACCTGTCACTCGCGTTGCTCGTGGCATCTTCTCCCCGCCCCCCCGCGGGAGAGGGAGCGGTTGTGGTGCGCTATGATGGGGGTTCATGTTCATTGACGCGGCAGAATCGGTGTACGAGGTGGCGTTGCAGGCGGCGCCGTGGCTCGTGCTTGGGCTGGTGGTGGCGGGGTTGATTCATTCGTTCCTGCCGCCGGCGCGGGTGACGAGGTGGCTGGGGGGCGGGGGGCTGGGGTCGATTCTCAAGGCCGCGTTGCTCGGCGCGCCGTTGCCGTTGTGTTCGTGCGGGGTGCTGCCCGTGGCGGTGGGTCTGCGGCGGGCGGGGGCATCGCGCGGGGCGACGGCGTCGTTCATGGTGTCCACGCCGGAGACGGGTGTGGACTCGATTTCGCTGACCTACGCGATGATGGGTCCGGTGTACGCGGTGACGCGGCCGGTGAGCGCGATCGTGAGCGCGATCGTGACCGGGCTGCTGGTCGAGTGGTTCGGCGGCGAGCGGGAGAAGAAGGCTGGGGATGTGGCGCTGCCGATTGCCGCGGCGCCGGCGTCGTGCTGCCGGTCGGGCGAGCACGATCACGCGGAGGATGCGCCGGAGCGGCGGTCATTCGGCGTGAGGTTGCGTGAAGGGCAGGTGTATGCGGCGACGCGGCTGATTGATGACCTGGCGAAGTGGCTGGTGATCGGGATTGTGGTGTCGGGGTTGATGAACGCGTTCATCGAGCCGTCGGCGCTGGAGCGGTGGGGGAGCGGGCCGTGGGCGTACGCGGTGATGCTGGTGATCGGGTTGCCGCTGTATGTGTGCGCTTCGGCCGCGACTCCGGTCGCGGCGTCGCTGCTGATGGCAGGCGTGTCGCCGGGGCCGGTGCTGGTGCTGCTGCTTGCGGGTCCGGCGACGAATCTGGCGACGCTGGGCGTGCTGCGGCGGGAGCTGGGGGCGCGTTCGATCGCGCCGTATTTCGCGGGCGTGGGGGGCGTGGCTGTCTTGGCGGGGTTGATGCTGGACGCGATGGCGGCGCGGGGCGCGGCTGTGATGGGGGAGCATGTGGGGCATGGGCACGGGATGCTGCCGCGTTGGCTGGCGGTGGTGAGCCTGGCGTGGCTGGTGCTGATCGCGGTGCGTCCGCTGCGGGGGTTGGTATTCGGGGTGATGGGGAGGCGCGGCGTCGAAAATAAAGAGGATTGCTGCGCGTCGGTTCCGGCGGCGGATGAGAAGAAGGCGTGCTGCGCGGAGGGGCGGTGAGGGTGCGAGCGGCTCGCAGCGCTGGCGTGAAGTGACCCCCTCCGTCACACTTCGCCCCCCCGCTGTGACACCTCCCCCGCCGGCGGCGGGGGAGGGAGGACAAGAACAGAGAGAGAAAGTGAAGGAACGGAGCCCTCACCCGGCCCTCTCC
>CAZSLT010000258.1:0-1396 GCA_964607595.1 uncultured Phycisphaeraceae bacterium | reverse complement strand
ATGCCGCTGACACTCGGGATTGGCATGATCGTGATGATCGGGTCGTGGTACGGCATGCAGGCTACGCACGAACTCGGGAATGTCATCGGCGCTGTGGTGACTGGTGGCGTTGTTCAGCGCGTTGAGTTTCCGATCGTGGGTTTCTCACGGACGGTCGTGGAGCCGAACCCGAGCCCGATGATTGAGACCTGGGCGGGGCCGATCGTGGGAGTCGCGGCGCCGGCGTTGATCGCGCTGGTGTTGAGCCGTTCGCGGCGCTCTTTGCGATTGATTGCGGTGTTCTTCGCGGGATTCTGCATGATCGCGAACGGGGCCTATCTGGGGGGCGGCGCCTTCACCGGCGCAGGAGATGCAGGTGATCTGATTGTGATGGGAACGGCGCGGTGGGTCCTTGTCGCGTTCGGTGTTGTGACGACGGCGGCCGGATTGACACTGTGGCATGTGGCGACGATGCGTGGTGATGAGGCGGCTCGCGCTGCTCGCGTGAAGTGACCCCCTCCGTCACGCTTTCAGCGTGACACCTCCCCCGCCGGGGTCGGGGGAGGGAGGACAAGAACCGAGAGAGAAAGAGGAGGAACGGAGCCCTCACCCTGCCCTCTCCCAAGGGAGAGGGGGCAGACCCCCACCGTCACGCGTGGCGTGACACCTCCCCCGCCGGGGTCGGGGGAGGGAGCAATCGTCGGGGTGGTCGTTCGCGATTAGCCGCGGGTGGCGCTGAGTAGCGCCAGGGGGCGGAGGCGTGAGGTGCGGAGGGCGATGGGGAGCACCATGAGCATGGTGATGCCGATGAGCAGGGCGCTGCCGGCGATGACGGGCCAGACGAGTGGGCGGAAGGGGAGTTCGACGCCGGCGATGAGTTCGTACATGCGGAGTTCGAGGGGCTGGATGGCCAGCCCCATGAGCGCGCCGAGGGCGCAGCCGGCGATGGCGACGATGAGGACCTCGGCGATGATGAGGCGCGCGAGCATGGCGGGGGAGGCGCCGATGGAGCGGAGGACGCCGAGTTCGAAGCGGCGGGCGTCGATGCCGGCGATGACGACATTGCCGACGCCCAGGGCGCCCAGGACCATCGCGCCGACGGCGACGATGGTGGCGACGCGGATGCTGCCGCGACCGATGGACATGATTTCGTCTTTGATCTCACGGCCCGATCCGACGGCGACGAGCGGGTCGTCGACGGCGGCGCGGAGGGCCTTGGTGGCGTTCTCGTCGGTGATGTCGCCCCGGAGTTTGACCTGGATGAGGTCGATCGTGTCGTTGCCGAAGACATTGATGAGATCGGCGCGTGAGCCGAAGACGGAGTGCATGGAGCGGTCGGCGGCCTCCTTGCCGATGTCGAAGTACTTGCTGAGGATGTCGAGGCCGGGCGAGGAGACGACGCCGACGATCTCGAATG
>CAZSLT010000257.1:0-3109 GCA_964607595.1 uncultured Phycisphaeraceae bacterium | reverse complement strand
CTCCACGCTGAGCGGCGTGCCGGTGCTCGCTCCCCCGCATCTTCTTTCCGGACGAGCCCCCAGACACGGTAGCCCGGCCCATCCGTGGGCGGGACGGGCTCGCCGCGCTCGTCGGTTTCGGCGAGCAGCCGCAGATCAGATTTTTCGATGATGCCCAGCCACTCGTCGCGGCTGTAGGTCCGCAGGTCGTAGGCCATCTCGACGCACCGTGAAGACCGAGGGGACTCAAGATGGAGGACGCTGAGGACCCGTTCCCGGCGGCCTGCCGCGTCCCCGGGGAGGTACTGGACGACTTGCGTGACCCGCAGCGAGCCCCTGCGGCCGGTCCAGACATCCTCGGTGGGGAACTCCGAGCCGTAGATGGTGGTCCCCAACCCGACGGCATAAATACCCCCCTGTTTGAGGGATTGGGCGATCGCGTTGAGGTGATCGGTCATGTCCCGGTCGGCGGGGAGGTGGCGGATGGAGTTGTGGGGGCAGAAGGCAAGGTCGGCCGGGGTGTCGAGACGGAAAGACTGCATCGGGGCCTCGATGACGGTTCCCGGCAGGCCGCGCCTGGTGAGCGACTCGCGGGCGTAGCGGACCATGTTCGGGTTGGAGTCGATGCCGATGACGCGGGCGCCGATTATGGCCCCGGCTCGGAGCAAGCGTCCGGAGCCGCAGGCGGGCTCCAGCCAGACCGGCGGGTCGGGGGGCCTCGCAGCCGTGTCGCGCGCGGCACGGTAGAAGGGTGTGCGGGCGTATCGGCGCGCCAGGGTGTCCAGTTCGCGTGCCTCTCGTGCCGATCCGCGCTGGTGGACGATGTCGTACCACGATGGCTGGTCGTACCACGCCGGCTCTTGTGAGCCGGGGTCAAGACCGTCGCCGGAGCGGTCGACGCTTGGAGAGGCCGCGTCGGACGCGCGGGTATCATCGACCCTTTGAACTGACTCCGTCGGCGATCTCCGTCGGCGTGGCTGAATGCGAGAAGAGGAACTCATGAGACTGCACGGGATGGTAGCGGCGATCGGCATGTTGCTCGGTGTTCACGCTTCGGCGATGGGTCAGGCCGACCCGGCGGGCCCGGGGATTCCCGAGCGTGTCTTCCCGTCGTTCGAGGTGTGGTTCGAGGAAGACCTGTTCGCCGAGCCGGTGTCTGGCCGTCTGCTGGTGTATTTCATCAGCGATGAGTCTGGCATCGGTCAGGGCCAGCAGCCGGTGCTCGGGCCGTTCTGGCAGAACCCGCAGCCGATGTTCGGGCTTGATGTGACGGACCTCAAACCGGGCGAGCGTCTGGTGATCGACGACAGCAACTCGCTGGGCTGCCCCGTGACGATGAACGACCTGCCCGAAGGCATGTACCGGGTGCAGGCGCTGCTCGACCGCAAGCGTGAGAACAGCAGTTGGCGCGAGGAGGACGGCCATCTGATGTCGTCGGTGTACCGCGTGTATGTGAACGGCCCGGACGGGATCAAGGACAACGCCAACGCGCCGGTGATGGAGTACCCGCAGAAGCTTGAGTTCATCCGTGTGTATGAGAGCGTCGGGGCCGACACCGCCGGCGGCATCTTCGAGTATGTAAGCGTTCCCAGCGCGCTGCTCAGCGAATTCTGGGGACGCGAGGTCAAGGTGGAGGTCGCGGTGATCCCGCCGCTGGGGCTGAAGTCCGGCCGGAAGTACGCCGCGATTTATCAGATCCCCGGGTTCGGCGGCAATCACAAGGACGGTTACCGCTTCGCACGGATGCGCTCGCGCAATCCGGGGTTCAACGCGTTGCTCAACCGATCGGCGTACCGGTTCATCATCGACCCCGAGGGCCCGAACGGGCACAACCTGTACGCCGACTCGGCGAACAACGGGCCGGTGGCGCGGGCGATCATCGAGGAGATCCTCCCGTTCCTGGAAGCGAAATACCCGCTGCTGGCGCGCCCCGAGGCGCGGCTGCTCGAGGGCCATTCCTCCGGCGCGTGGTCGGCGATCTGGCTGGCGATGAATCACCCGGAGACCTTCGGGGCCGCGTGGGCCTCGGCGCCGGACCCGGTGGACTTCCGCGCGTTCCAACTGGCCAACATCTACGAGGACGGCAACATGTACCTGCGGGACGATGAGCCGGTGCCGGCGTACCGTCGCGACGGCGAGCCGATCTATTCGGTCGCGCTGGAGAACGGGTACGAGGAGGTCCTGGGCCCGGCCAATTCCAGCGGGCAGCAGTGGGACTCGTGGCAGGCGGTGTTCGGTCCCCGGGGCGAGAACGGCCACCCCGCGCCGCTCTTTGATCCGCGCACCGGCGAGATCGACCACGCCGTCGCCGAGAGCTACCGCAAGTACGACATCGGGGACCTGCTGCGGAACAACCCGGAGAAGTTCGGGCCGATCTTCAAGAAGAGCATCCGCGTCCGCGTCGGCGACATGGACAGTTACTACCTCAACGGCGGCGTGGCGCTGCTGAAGGAGTCGCTCGAGACACTCGGCTACCTGGGCAAGGCCGAGGAGTGGGGCGGGTATGTCGAGATCCTGCCGCGTCTCGACCACGGCTCCATCAACGACTTCGATTGGAAGGAGCGGATGGGCGAGGAGATGGTGACGCACCTGAAGAACTCGGGCGCGATGCCGCAGGAGACCGCTCCGGTCGATCCCGCCGAAACGCCGTGATGCGCACGGTCATCGCCGCTTTCGAGGAGACATTCCGCGGCCAGAAATCGCTGGCCGAGCGGGCCATGGCGCAGGTGAGCGATGAGAATTTGCACCGCGCGGCCGCGCCCGGCATGAACCCGATCGCGGTGATCGTGCGTCACATGGCGGGGAACATGGCGTCGCGCTGGACGGACTTTCTCGCATCCGACGGCGAGAAGCCCTGGCGGCGGCGCGACGAGGAGTTCGTCGATGACGGGCTGGGGCGCGACGCTCTGATGCGGCGTTGGGACGAGGGCTGGGCGTGCGTACTGGACACGCTGGCCTCCCTGACCGACGCGGACCTCGCGCAGACGATCACGATCCGGGGTCAGCCACACACCGTGGCCCGCGCGATCACACGCCAGATTGACCACTACGGCTACCACACCGGGCAGATCGTGTCCTTCGCGCGGATTCTCGCCGGAGAGCGATGGGAGCATCTGTCGGTCCCGCCGGG
>CAZSLT010000256.1:0-3122 GCA_964607595.1 uncultured Phycisphaeraceae bacterium | reverse complement strand
GACCGAGAGATCTGGCTCGGTTGCCATGGCTCAGCCTGACGGAGTCAGGTGAGCCATGTCGAGATCTCATTGGACGAACATGGCTCGCCCTGGCGATGCTCGGGCCGAGCCATGGCACCCGCATCCGGTGTTCACCATGTCATCGCACGGGCAAGTCTTCGACTTGCCCATGGCACACGAATTCAATGCGCTAGCGCAGCGTGGCGCCGCTCAGCAGTGTGTCGGCGGCGCGGGCGGCGGTGTCGAGGGTGATGTTCTCGATGCGGCAGCGGTCGGGGTGGTCGTTGGCGACTTCCTCTTCCGGGAGGGTGGGGTCGGCGACGAGTTCGATCTCGTCCTGGAAGGGGATGGTGGTCCAACGCCGGTCGGTGGGGCCGAAGAGCGTGACGACGGGGACGCCGAACGCGGCCGCGATGTGGCGGGGGCCGGTGTCGTTGGTGACCATCAGGCGGCAGCGTTTGACGACGGCCTTGAGCGTGCCCAGGCGGATGCCAAGCGCCGGAAGGTTGACGGTGCGGGTGGCGGCGTCGCAGCGTCCGCAGATGTCGTCGGCGATGGGCCGTTCGGCGGGCGAGCCGCTGACCAGGATTGTTGCGCCGTGCTGGTGCGCCAGGTGATCGGCGAGTGCGGCGAAGCGCTCGGCGGGCCAGCGCTTGTCGGGGTCGTTGCCGCCGGGGTTGAGGATGATGAAGGGCTCGCGGTGCTGGCGTTCGCGGGGGATGCCGGCGCGTTCGAGGATCTCCGCGGCCGCGAACTCGTCGTCGGCGGTGGCGACGAGTTCCATCGGTCCGGGGGCGGCGCTGGGCAATGGCGAGAGCCCGGCGTGGCGGAGGAGGTGGCGGGCGAGCTCGAAGTAATACTCGCACGCGGGGACGGGGGCCCAGTCATTGGGCGCGGTGGCGGAGCGGCGGTAGGGGTCCACATCCTTGCGCCGGCGGGCTTCGAGGCGTTCGGTGAGCAGGACGCCCCGGCCGTCGCGCTCGTAGCCGATGCGGCGGGGGATGCCGGCCAGGCGCGTGATGAGCGCGGTGGAGAAGGAGTTGGTGAGCAGGAGCGCCGAGTCGTAGCGGCGCGGGCGGATGCGCGAGGCGAGTTTCTTGGGGCCCATCATGCCCGAGGCGCGACCGCAGTGCATCTCGTCGAAGAGCGTGGTGCCGGTGAGGAGTTCGTCGATGCCGGGGCGGACGAGCGCGCCGATGAAGGAGCCGGGCAGGAGTTCGCGGATGGCGCGGACGGTGGGCGTGGCCATGACGGCGTCGCCGACCCATGAGGGCATGACGACGAGGAGGCGCAGCGGACGCAACGCCGCGCCGGAGGGTGGCGATGATGATGCCGCGGACGGGTCGGGATGGTGGCCGGCGGGTTCCATCAGCCCTCGTCGTGGTCCTTCCATTCGTCGAGGTCGAGCCCCCAGTCCTCTTCTTCGGGCTCGTCGAGGTCGTTGCGGGTGGGGATGCCCCAGAGCGTATGTTCGCCGGTGTGCTGGCGGTACCAGTTCTCGGTGAGGCGTCGGAGTTCGGCGGCGAAGCCGATGGCCGCGAGCCGGGAGCAGGCGAGCGTGGCGGTGACGCGATTGTCGTCGGCGACGACACGGAGGAGGTTGACTCCGTTGCGCTCGGCGATGGCGTGGGCGGTGGCGACGACCATGCGGCGGACGGCGGGGTCGGTCAGCGGCGGCACCGGCGCGTCATCAAGTGCGCGGAGCGTGATGGTGTTGCGGTCGGGGTCGGGGGTCACGGGGTGGGCTCGTGGCGGGAGGACATCATGATGTGGGTCGCCGCGATCGGGAGCGAGGGGGCGGTGAAGTCGGCGCGGGTTCGAGGCTCGGCGGGGGCGACGAGGATCGTCCGGCAGCCGGCGGCGCGCCCGGCCTCGATGTCGCGCTCGGCGTCGCCGACCATCCAGGAGTGTTCGAGGTCGAGGCCGAGGTCCATCGCGGCCTGGATCAGCATGCCGGGGGCGGGCTTGCGCCAGGCGTGCTCGCGGGTGTAGGCGGGGACGGCGCCCTTGGGGTGGTAGGGGCAGTAATAGAAGCGGCTGATCAGCCCTTCGAGGAGTTCGTTGATGCGGTCGTTGACCCGCTCAACGGCGTCGATGGGGTACTTGCCGCGGGCGACGCCCCCCTGATTGGAGACGACAACGAGGGTGAAGCCCGCCTCGGCGAGCGAGCGGCAGGCGTCGGCGGCCCCGTCCATGAGCCGGACGAGGGCGGGATCGCCCAGGTCGCCGTCGGGGGTGACGGATCGGCAATGGATGAGCGTGTCGTCGCGGTCGAAGAAGACGGCGGGGGGCGGGGGGGTGGAGGGGTTCATGGCGGCGGGATGAGGGTACCCGGCGGGCGCGTGGAAGGTGCGGGGCCGGGTCGGCGTGGCCTCGGCGGGGGGTCGGCTTGTCGGAACTTGTCTCGGGGCTTGGGTGTGGGTACATTTCGCGGCCCCCCGTCGGGCGGAAGCCCGGCGGGATGTGCCACCGTAGCTCAGTGGTAGAGCACACCCTTGGTAAGGGTGAGGTCATGGGTTCAAGTCCCATCGGTGGCTCGTGCCGAGTGTGGTCGGTTTGATCGACGGCACTCGGGCCGAGGGTATACGATGGTGGTCGGCGCCGGTGGGGCGTCGGTCGTCGGATCATGGTAGAACGGGCGGCCCAGACGCGGTCGCGTCGCGCGGCGAACGGTTCGTCGGCGATCAAGGTCCGCTCGCGTGGGCGAGTGGCGCCGAAAGTTTCGAGATGGAGCATCAGGATCCCGGCGCGCTCGGGACTCGGTGCCGCGGATCATGTTGGAGGTCTTTGGGAAATGGCCAAGGGTGTCTTTGAGCGGACCAAGCCGCATGTCAATGTCGGAACGATCGGTCACATCGACCACGGCAAGAGCACTCTGACCGCGGCGCTGTCGGCGCGCTCCGCGGCCAAGTATGGCGGCGAGGCCAAGTCCTACGCCGACATCACCAAGGGTGGCACCGTCCGTGACTCGTCCAAGACCGTCACGATCCATTCGTCGCATACCGAGTACGAGACCGAGAATCGGCACTACGCCCACGTGGACTGCCCGGGCCACGCCGACTTCATCAAGAACATGATCACCGGCGCCGCCCAGATGGACGGGGCGATCCTCGTCGTCTCCG
>CAZSLT010000255.1:1276-3154 GCA_964607595.1 uncultured Phycisphaeraceae bacterium | reverse complement strand
GCCCATCTCTCTCCTCCTGTGGACCCGTCGCCGGCGTCGTTGCCGGCGGCGGGGTTTGAAGGCGGCGTTCGCGTGAACGCGGCGCGGTGTTGCGGAAAGGGGCGGCGATGTTCGCGAGCGACAGGGATCTCTTGGTGTATGAGCCGCGGCTGTTCGATGAGGTGGCGTTCGCCTCGCAGACGGTGTTCGTGAGCGGCGAGGGCGAGGTGACGGGCGGCGGGCTGGTGCTGACGGTGCGTGGCGCGGCGTTCGATGCGCTGGGTGTCGGCGCGGGGTGGGTGGCGGTGGTGGGCGGCGTGGCGGTGGAGGTGATCGAGCGGCAGGACGCCGAGACGCTGCTGGTGTCGCGCTTGCGGGCGTCGGCGGCGGGGGCGGGGCTGCCGCTGGTGGAGGGGACGGGGCTGAGCGTGCGGATCGCGACCTTCCGGCCGCAGATCGGCGTGGTGCATCAGCAGGTGATCACGGCGCTGGGGTTGGACGGTGCGGGTGGTGCGGCGCCGGACGAGTCGAGCGTGGTGAACCCCGGGGCGCTGGTGCGCGTCGAGGCGCTGGGGGCGCTGCACCTGGTGTTCTCGGGCGCGGCGGCGCTGGTGGGGTCGGACTCGATTCTGTGGCAGAAGGCGCAGTCGTACCTGGCGCGGTTCGGCGCCGAGCGGGCGCGTGCCGCGGCGGTGGTGGATGTCGATGGCGACGGCGTGGGGGATGTGATTCGGCGGATGAATGTCATGCAGTTCGTGCGGAGGTGATGCGATGATCTGGATCAGCCCGAGGGAAGTGACGCTGGGCGGCGTGACGCTGGCGCATGTGTCGGCGGTGTCGGTGAGCCGTGTGGCGGACAAACTGGTGGTGGAGGTCGGGTCGGGCGGGCGGCATGTGCGGTTCGCGGATGTGCCCGAGCAGCGCGTGGTGATCGAGATCACGCGGACGATCGTCGATCAGCAGGACAACGGTGTGCGCCCGGGTGACGAGCGGGCGCTGAGCTTCCGCACGGCCCCGAGCGGGGCTGGGCTGCCGGTGCGGCAGGTGACGGCGACGGTGGTGGTGACGGCGGTGGAGAGCAAATTGAGCGCGCGGGGCGGGGCGGCGCAGACGATCTCGTGCGTCGCGGTGTCGCCGGACGGCGCGGCGGACCCGGTGGTCGAGACGGACGCGGCGTAAGGGGGCGCGATGAGCACTTTCCAAGGGCAGGACCTGTTCGGATCGGGGCCGCACCGCTTCGTGCTCGAGGCGGTGGGGCGGTACACGGAGGACGCGGGGTTCGGGCCGACCTGGTGGCCGACCTCGCAGGACCGGGGGATCCGGGAGGTGCGGATCACGCAGGAGGGGCGGCTGACGAGCGCGTCGGAGGCGGGGCTGTGGGCGCTGGTGGACGCGGTGCGCACGAAGGCGGAAACACAGGCGACGGGGACGCTCAACGACGGGAACGGGCGCGTGTGGACGGGGATGCAGATGCGCCGGTTCCAGTTGGAGGGGGATTTCGATCGGGGTCGGCGGTTCAGCGTTCGGTACACGGTGCGGTACTACAAGACGGCGTAGGGAGGTGGGCGATGGGCGAGGCGGAGGTGATCGGATCGCTGGCGCAGTTCGGGATGGCCGGGCTGATCGCGGTGATGTGGCTGGTGGAGCGGCGGGCGGCGCAGCAGCGCGAGCGCGAGGTGACCGAGGCGCACGGGCGGCTCATGTCGCAGCGGACGGAGCTGGACTCGCTGCTGCAGGTGGTGCGGGACAACACGCGGGCGGTGTCGGCGCTGGAGGGCGGGCAGCGGGAACTGACGGCGCTGCTGCACCGCTCGCTGGGGCAGGCCCAGACGGCATCGGCGGGCGGGGCGGTGGGGGGGCGGTGACGCGTCGGTACACTCGTCGGCATGAAGAAGAGAC
>CAZSLT010000255.1:0-1266 GCA_964607595.1 uncultured Phycisphaeraceae bacterium | reverse complement strand
GGTAACTGACGGCGCTGCTGCACCGCTCGCGGGGGCAGGCCCCGGGCGCGGCGGCGGCGGCGGTGGGGACGGGGGGGGGGCGGTGAGGCGTCGGTACACTCGTCGGCATGAAGAAGAGACAGCGCGGGGCGATCATGGCGGCGGCGATGAGTGGGGCGCTGCTGACGGCGCTCATCGGCGGGTGCGGCGTGGCGCCGAAGGCGGGCGGGGGTGGTGGGGGGAGCGGCGGCGCGGTGACGCGGGGCGATGAGCCCTTTGCGCCGGCGCGGATCACGATTCACCCGCTGACGGCGTTCGGTCGCGACCGCGAGACGGGGCGGCGTCAGATCGAGGCGCACATCGAGCTGTTCGACCGGTGGGACCACGCGGTCAAGGGGCTGGGCGTGGTGGTGTTTGAGCTCTACCGCGACGCGGGGGTGGCGTCGCGCGATCAGTCCGACGAGCAGATGCTGAACTGGACGCACGACATGACGGACCCCGAGGTGAACGCGCGGGCGTACGACCCGGTGACGCGGACCTACCGGTTCCTGCTGCGGGACGGCGTCGAGGGATTCGGCGATGGCGCGGGTGGGCCGGGCGCGGGGGGCGCGGGGGGGGCGGGCTGGACGCTGCGCGCGCAGTTCACGCGCGGGGACGGCGTGCGGCTTTCATCGACGGCGTTGATCGGCGCGGGGCTGTGAACCGTTGAGGCGTCAGTGGGTCAGATCGTCGGCGATGGCGCTGGCGGTCTGGTCGAGACGGCTGTCGAGGTCGTAGGAGCCGTCGGCGATCTGCGTGCGGATGCGCTCGACGAGGTCGGCGCGGACAGGCAGATCGCGGAGCGAGTCCAGCCAGCGCGCATGATCGGAGACTTCGACTCGGTCGGCCGCGTCGGGGTCGGGGCGGCCGGATGGTGTCGGTGTTGCTTCCGCGGCGGCGGCGTCGCGGCGGCGAGCGATGGCGGTGGGGGCGGTGGTGTTGTTGGTCGTGTCGATGTTGCTGATACTGGTCATGATGGGTTGCCCTTCACTGCGTTCGATCGCCAACGGCCCCGCGCGGCACTGCCTGATCATCACTCGGATCGGGCCCCCGGGAACAGATGTCGTTGGCACCATGTGTATCGACGGGGGCGCGCGGATTCCTGCAAGATTGAATGAACCGGGAGAAAATCCTCAAGTCGTATATTGATGGGGACTTACAGCGATAATACGGCGTTGGACCGGAGCAACGAAATGCAACGAAATGAGGCGCGGAGGGGGCGATCAAAGGCCCTGATCTGGTTATCTC
>CAZSLT010000254.1:0-3157 GCA_964607595.1 uncultured Phycisphaeraceae bacterium | reverse complement strand
TTGCGCCCGCCGCGCCAGTCCTTCTTGCTGGGGCCGTCCTGGGTGGGCTGCGATGCGGTCACGGCGTGGACCGTCGTCATCAGGCCCTCGGCGAGCCCGAAGTTCTCGTCGATCACTTTGGCGACCGGCGCCAGGCAGTTGGTCGTGCAGGAGGCGTTGGAGATGATCTTGTGCTTGGCGGGGTCGTACTTCTCGTGGTTCACCTTGTAGACGAAGGTGGGAACGGTCTCGGGGGTCTTGGTGGGCGCCGAGATCAGCACACGCTTGGCGCCGCCGGTCAGGTGCTTGCCGGCGCCGGTCTCGTCGGTGAAGAGCCCGGTGGACTCGATGACATAGTCCACGCCCAGGTCGCCCCACTTGATGGCCGCGGGGTCCTTCTCGGCGAAGCACTTGGTCGCCTTGCCGTCGACGCTGAACGCGCCCTCGGAGGCGGTGACCTTGTGCGTGCCGAAGCGGCCGTGCGCGGTGTCGTAGCGGAGGAGGTACGCCAGGTTATCTGAGGGGACGAGGTCATTCACCGCGACGACCTCGATGCCCTTGCCGAAGCCCGCGCGGAACACAAGACGACCGATGCGGCCGAAGCCGTTGATGCCGATACGGATGCCCATCGAACTCCCTTTCAACTTAGGACGACATCAGGTCGACGAGCACATCCAGCCCCCGTTCGAGCTTGGCCGGCGCCGTCGCGTAACTGATTCGGAAATGCGTGTCACGATCCGAAAACACATTGCCCGGGATGACCAGCAAGTTGCGAGCCAGCGCCTTCTCGAAGAACTCCTGACCGCTCATCCCCATGCGGCCCGGGACCTTCACGAACGCGTAGAACGCGCCTCCCGGCGTGGCGACCTCGGTCACGGCCGAAAGCCGCGAGACCACCGCGTCGCGCCGCGTGGCGTACTGCCCGACGATCGGGCCCATATCCACACCGAAAGTCTCGACGCACCCCCACTGCAGCGGCGACGGGGCGCACACATATGAGAACTGGTGCATCTTCGTCATCTCGTGCACCAGCCAGTGCGGGCCCGCGGCGTAGCCCATCCGCCACCCCGTGCAGCCGTAGGTCTTGCCGAAGCCGCGGATCACCAGCACATCGTTCTGCGATCCCGCCTCGCGCGCCGGGCTGGGGCACGCGCCGTTCTCGCGCGCATCCTCGAAGCAGAACTCGTCGTAGATCTCGTCCGACACCAGCACGACCCCGCGCCGGCGACAAAGATCGAGCAGGTCGCGGCACTCACGCCCGCTCATCACGATGCCCGTCGGGTTGCCCGGTGAGTTCAGCAGCACCGCCTTGGTGCGGCTGGTGATCAGGGGCTCGACCCGCTCGGCGGTCATCCGGAAGTCGGGGTAGGTGTCGCACCTGATGGCGCGACCGCCGCAGATCCCCGCCATCGACGGATACGCGACGAAATACGGGTCGGGGATGATGATCTCGTCGCCGGGCGAGAGCAGGGCCATCATCATCAGGAAGAGCGCGCCGCTCGTGCCGGTGGTGATCATCAGCCCCACGCCGCTAGCGGCGTCGCCGATGTCGGCGGGCCAGCCGAGGTCCTCCGCCAGACGCGCAGCGCACGCGCGGCGCAGATCGGGGATGCCCTGGCTGAGCGTGTAACCGTTGCGATTCGCGTTGATCGCGTCGATCGCGGCGCGCTTCACCGCGTCGGGCACCGGGAAGTCCGGCTGACCGATCGACAGATCGATGGGGTCTTTCAATTTCGCACCGAGCTCGAACACCCGGCGGATGCCCGAACCCTGCACCAGTCGGCAACGATCCGAGATCAGATGACTCGCGTCCATGCCTGCTCCCCGTGCGCTCGCCCGAGGCCCAGGGGATGTCGGCCCGGACTCACCCAGTACGCCCGGACGGGGCGGGTTGATCACTTCGGCTTGCGGTTGGCGGTCTTCTGGAGGCCGAGCACGGGCTTGTCGTCGGCCACGAAGCCCTTGGTCTCGGAGAGACGCTTGATGCGCTCGTCGCGCTTGAGCACATTGCGGTGCTTGGTCAGATTACCGGCGGTCTTCAGCGAACGGTCCAGACTCATGGCTCGAACATCCTTTCATCGGAGCGGCCGACTCGGGCGGCGCTCCGAACACTGACTGAGTTCCGGGGAACGAGCCGTGGCTCAGTTCCCGGTGTACTTCTCCGGGTAGGTGCTCGCGAAATCGTCGCCGCCGCGTTCGATCCGTTTGAAATCCCGACCGATGGCGCGGATCTGATCCGCCAGTTGCTCGGCGTCGGGGCCCCGGACCGTCGAAGCGTCGAATCCGCGAAGGGCGACTACTTTACACCAATTGTCGCGGTCTGGCGCGAGACGGGCCGCGGGAATCCCGCGCGAAGTCAGGTAGATGGCCGCCTGGGTCGCGTTCTCCGGGGGGAGCCGGGCCGCCACGAAGTAATTCAGCCCCGGCACCCGAGGATCCGGGTCCCCCGCCTCGATGATCAGGGCACGGGCGCCCCCCGCCACGCCCGTCGGCGTGCCGCCGGTGGGGGTGGAGGGCTGGACCGCGGGCCGGTCGGTGATCGACCCGTCCGCCCCCGCGTTCAACGGGTCACGGATCGCCCCGGGGTTCTCGGGCGACGCGAGCGCGGCCTGGCGCTCCTGCTCCCGGCGCGTCTCGCCGCGGTGCTTGGCGTACCCCGTGAAGTACCCGAGCATGCCCGAGAGCACCACAACCGCCACGCCCAGAAAGACATAGCCCACCGGCACCCGGATCGTCCGGCCCGGCGTCAGCCATGATTTGGGCGCGTCCGAGTCGCCGTCCGTGCGCACCGGCAGCGATCGCTCCGGGGCCGGGCGGGGAAGCCGCTCTCGCGAGCCCCCCTCATCCCGCTGACCCAGCAGCTCGTACAGGCGTGGTGCGTTTTTGTCCCGGCGCATGGTGCAACATTATTCAGGGGCGCGGCGCGGACCGCAATCAGGCCAGCGCCGCCAGCCCGATCGCCGAGGCGACGGCGTACCGCTCGGTGTGGCTCAGGGAGAGCACCCAACGCCCGATTCCCAGCCCGTCGGCAATCTCCCGGGCCTTGCCCGTCAGCCGCACCCCCGGCTCCCCGGCCCCCCCCCCGGTCACCGCCCCCTCCCTCCAGGCGCTCCCCGCGCCCCCACCCCTCCCCCGGGCGGTGCGGACGGCCTCCATGGCGGCGCAGCGGCCCGCCCGG
>CAZSLT010000253.1:0-3174 GCA_964607595.1 uncultured Phycisphaeraceae bacterium | reverse complement strand
GCGGGCGCGGCGCCGGGCCGCCAAGACCCGTCGAAGTCTCGCTGCTGGTGTTCCTTCTGTCGCGGCTCGGCAACGACATCGGACGCGCCTCATGGAATTGATGGTTTCTGTTCTGGACCGCAATCACCCATCCCCGGGGGGGGTGCTCACCCATCGTCGGACGGATCGCGCCTTCACTCGACTGGTCCGGCCAACTCTGCGCGCATTGAGTGAACGAATTCAGAACACCTTCGTAAATTCTTTCGAGGACCACGCCAGACAACCGCGTATGCGGCACGCCGAGCGGGGTTTTCGCCCGAGTATCACCCGATTCAGGGGTCACCGAGGTTATCGGGATGAAAGACTTTTCATCGCACGGCGGTCAGTTCATCACCGCGTTCATCTGTCGGCGGGTGCCGGTGTCGGAGGACTCCACCGGGATCTCCGAGAGCAGCGCATCGACGACATTGTCGGTCGTGACACCGTCGGCCTCGGCGTTGAAGTTCGTGATGATGCGGTGGCGGAGGACGGGGTGGGCGACGGCGCGGATGTGCTCGGGCGTGACATGGAAGGAGCCGGCGAGGACGGCCTTGGCCTTGGCCGCGAGCGTGAGGTACTGGCCGGCGCGCGGGCCGGCGCCCCAGCCGATGTAGTCGGTGACCATCTTGGGCTTGGCGATGTCGTCCTTGACGCGGGTGGCGCGGACGAGGCGGAGCGCGTATCGGATGACATGGTCGGCGATGGGGACCTGGCGGACGAGCTCCTGCACACGCAGGACATCCTCGCGCGAGAGCACCGGGTCGGCGACGGCTTCTTTCGTGGAGGTCGTGCGGCGGATGATCTCGACTTCCTCATCCTCGGTGGGGTAGCCGATCTTGATGTTGAACATGAAGCGGTCGAGCTGAGCCTCGGGCAGCGGGTAGGTGCCCTCCTGCTCGATGGGATTCTGGGTGGCCAGCACGAAGAACGGTTCGGGCAGGCGGTGCTGCACGCCCGAGGCGGTGACCTGGTGCTCCTGCATCGCTTCGAGCAACGCGGCCTGCGTCTTGGGCGGCGTGCGGTTGATCTCGTCGGCCAGAATCACATTCGCGAAGATCGGGCCTTTGACGAAGCGGAGTTCGCGGGCGCCGGTGGACTTGTCTTCCTCGATGACTTCGGTGCCGGTGATGTCCGACGGCATGAGGTCGGGCGTGAACTGGATGCGGCTGAATCCGAGGGAGACCGATCGGGCGATGGTGGAGATCAGGAGCGTCTTGGCGAGCCCCGGCACGCCGACGACCAGGGCGTGCCCCCGGCAGAACATGGCGACCAGCAGCTGTTCGACGACCTCGTCCTGCCCGACGACGATCTTGGCGACCTCGGTGCGGAGGCGATCGAAGGCGCCGCGGACCTCTGAGACGGCCTGCTCGGGTGTGGCGGCGCTGAGGGCGGGCTTGGAGGCCAGAGGATCGGGCATGAGGGGCTCTCCTGTCCGGCCGCGTGGAGCGCGGGCGGTGTGTTCGAGCCAATCATACCGGTGCGGGGGATCGGGGCGGCGGGTCAGTACACAAAGTTCGCCATGGGGTGATCCGCGTTGGCGATGGTGGAGAGGTCGCCGTCGGCGGTGATGATGGGGCCGTGTTTGGCCGCGGCGTTCATGCTGTAATCGGTCGTGAATCCGGAGGCGACGGTGTTCCTTGCGGCGAACGAGTTGGCCCCGGCGCTGATCCCGGTGGCGCCGGATAAGCCCGTGACATTGTTGTCCTCGATGCGGGTCCAGATGCCGAGATTGAGAATTCCGCTGGTGGCCGCGGACTCCACGCGGATGATGTTGCGGCGGATGATGTTCGACGACGACACATCGATGCCCGCGGTCCCTGAAGTCTCGATGATGCAGTCTTCGACGATGCATGAGTCGAAGGTTCGCACCGAGTTCCCGCCGTTGCCGATCAGTGTGCATCGGCGCATCGCGCTGTGATTGGACAATTGAACGCCGTTGACCGCGTTGCCGCCGATACGGAGGTTCTCAAGGAGCGACCCCTCCCCGACCAGGAAGGCGCCGCTGTTCGCCCAGTTGGAGATCGTCCCGTTGTGAATCCGTCCGCCCCGCGCGACGCTTCCCAACGAGGTGATCCCCGACGCCACGCCGGATGACCCTGCGCCGTCGATCGCAAACCCGTTGAGGTCGATCGAGACATCGTTGGCCGCGATTCTGATCGCGGCCCGGCTCCCCGACGCGCCGATGTTGCCCGTGAGGTAGTAGGAGCCGGGCTGGGCGATGATGAACTGGGCGGTGGCGTCGCCCGGTGTGTTGGCCGCGTTGATCGCGATGCGCGGCTCGACCTCATCGAGTGTTTTCATGGTCGGGGCGACGGGGCCCGCGGGCGGGTTCAGGTCGCCGGCAAGAGTCAGTGCCGCGGCCGCGGCCGCGACGGCGGCGCACCCGATCAGCACTCGCGGCCGGCTGATGTTGCTTCGCATCTCGTGCTCCTTGGGTTGAAGGATGTCGACGAGGCGTCGGGCGTCGCGGGCCGTGCCAACGGACAGTTTCTGGCGCTGCGGCGGATGATCCAAGCGGTTTCTCCGACATTCGGCGGATAAACTCCGCCCGCCATGCCCGAACTCCCCGAGGTTGAGACTCTGCGGCGGTCGTTGGCGCCGATCGTGGGGCGGCGCATCGAGCGGGTGCGCGTGCTGCGCCGGGATGTGGTCATCGCGCCGGGCGACCCGCCGGGCGGACGCTCCCGCGCCCGACGCGGGGATCTCCGCTCGGCGCGGCAGCGCCCCGTCCGCGCCGAGGCGCTGCTCGCCGGGGCGCGGGTGGAGTCGCTCGATCGACGCGGCAAGCAGCTGGCGGTGATGGGCGAAGACGGGCGCGCGATCATCATTCAACTCGGCATGACGGGCGCGGTGGTGCGCACGCCATGCGGGGCCTCTCGGCGCGCGGCGCGGGGCGAGCGGGAGGCGCACACGCACATCGAGTGGCTGCTCGATGACGGCTCGACGCTGGCGTTCATCGACCCGCGCCGGTTCGGCGGCGTGCGCGCGGGGCTGTCCACGGGGGATGTGCACGCGTTGTGGGATGGGACCCTGGGGCCGGATGCGCTGACGATCCGCGGGGCGGCCCTGCGGGCGGCGCTGGCGCACAGCGAGCGGCCGATCAAGAGCGCGCTGCTCGACCAGGGCGTGCTGGCGGGGGTGGGGAATATCTACGCG
>CAZSLT010000252.1:0-3183 GCA_964607595.1 uncultured Phycisphaeraceae bacterium | reverse complement strand
AACGGCGAGGGCCGGAGCAAGTGGGTCCAGCGCGGGTGGACCGACGCCGCGTCGCTGACGAACAAGGTCAAGGCGGCCGTGGACCGCGGGGCGGTGGGTGTCATCCTCGTGAATCCGCCGATGCTCGATGTCCCGGACATCAATGCGCTGCAGCCGCCGAGCCGCTCGCGGTTCCGCGTGGATGGCGAGATCGCGGCGATTCAGTTGACGCCCGCGGCCGCGAACAGCATGGTCAAACTCGCCGACCCAGAGGGACGCAATCTCGCCGATCTGCAGAAGCTCGCCAATGAGTCGGGCGGCGTGATCCGGTTCAAGGAAGGTGTGACCGCGACGATCGATGTGGCGCTGGATCGGCCGCAACTGCCGACCGCCAATGTCGGCGGGGTGCTGCCGGGCAAGGGCTCGCTGGCGGATGAGTGGGTGATCATCGGTGCGCACTACGACCATGTCGGGTACGGCCGCCTGGCCGGCGCCAGCCCGCGGAATGTCGGGCATCTGCACCCCGGCGCCGACGACAACGCCTCGGGCACCGCGGGCGTGCTCGTGATCGCCCAGCGGATGAAGGATCTGTACGACTCGATGAGCGCTGGGGAGTCGGCGCGGTCGGTGTTGTTCCTCTGCTTCGCCGGCGAGGAAATGGGCCTGCTCGGGGCGGATCACTTCGTCGAGAACAACGGGATAGACCCGTCGAAGGTCCAGGCGATGCTCAACATGGACATGATCGGCCGGCTCACCGATGGGAAGATGGAGATCAACGGCACGGGCACGGCCGAGGAGTGGGATGCGGTGCTGGAGCCGATCATCGCCTCGTGCGGGCTGGATGTCTCCAAGACGGTCCGCACCGGCGGGCGCTCCGACCACGCGAAGTTCGCCGACTGGGGCGTGCCGGCGCTGCATTTCTTTACCGGCACGCACGCCGATTACCACCAGCCGAGCGATGTGGCTTCGACGGTCAATTACGAGGGGGCGATCCGTGTGATCGATGTGGTCGAGGATCTGGCGGTGGAACTGGCGACGACTCGGTCGCGCCTGACGCCCGCCGGTGATGCGCTGCAGGAGTCCGCTGCTGCTGTGGTGGCCGCGGCACCCTCCGGTCCGATGCGCGGCAATCTCTCGGTTCGTCTGGGCGTTCGCCCCGAGACATATGAAGGGGCCGAGCCGGGGGTGCTGGTCGGTGAGGTCTACCCGAACACCAGCGCGGCCGATGGCGGGATGCTCAAAGGCGATCGCATCGTCCGGTGGGACGGCCACGATGTCGCGGATGCCGCGGGGATGATGCAGCGGCTGGCGTCGCACAAGCCGGGCGATGTGGCGCGGATCGTTGTGGTCCGCGCGGGCCATGAAGTCGAACTGAGTGTCCCCATGAAGGCGCCCGAGGGCGCCAACTGAACCGAACGCGTTTGATCACGGACGAACCGACCCGGTACTTGAGGATTGACGATGCTTCGACCCGCGTTCAGCACGGTGGCCCTACCCGATTGGACCCTTGATCGGGTGGCGCGATCGGCCTCCGGTTTCGGCTTTCAGGCGGTTGAGCTGCGCTCATTCGGCGCGGGTTCCACGCGTCTGGCGTGCGACCCGGCGCTGACCGACCGGGCGAAGGTGCAACGGATGTTCCGCGAGCAGGGGGTTCGCATCGCGGGCGTGTCGACGGGAGTTCGGCTCGACCCGGCGGTCAAGCCGCCGGTGATCGGGCAGGTGCTCCAGTCGCGTCACCGGCCGATGCGCGAGGGCCGGCACGCCGTCGAGGTGGCGCACGACATCGGCGCGACCTACGCGAGCATGTTCGCGTTCGAGGGCGGCCGGCGCGAGCGGCGATCTGCGGTGCTCCGGCGCGTGTGCGATCGGCTGGCGATGGTGTGCGATCATGCGCGGCACCGGGATCTGTTCGTCGTCATCGAGAACGGCGGCGCGTTCGCGCGGGCTGAGGACCTCGGCGAGATCGTCGGGCGCGTCGGCCACCAGTTGCTCCGGGTGTGTTACGACATCTCGACGGCGGCGGGCGCCGGGGATGACCCCGCGGCCGGGGCGGTGGGGCTGGGCCCCGCCCTGCACGCGGTGCGTGTGCGAGACATGCGGCACGGCGCCCCGTGCATGCTCGGCGCCGGCGACATCCCGGTGCGCGAGACGATCCAGGCGCTCTCCCGCGCCGGGTCGCAGGCGTGGGCGATCTACAACTGGGACCGGCTCTGGCTCGACGACCTGGCCCCCGCCGAGTCGGTGCTGCCCGAGGCGGCGCGGACGCTGTATGGATGGATCGGCGGCTCGGCCGGCGCCGGAGGCGGGGCGTTCGCCGCGGCGTGATCGGGCCGTTCGCGACGGACGGGCCGCGGTGCGCCATACTGTTGTGCGATGATCGCGCCGAACGAGCCGGTGGTGGAGTTGTGCCGCGCTCAGGGCTTTGCGCTCGCGGGTGTGTGCGCGGCCCGGGCGTCGGACTTCACATCGCAGTGGCGGGAGTGGCTGGCGGCGGGCAAGCACGGGTCGATGGCGTGGCTGTCCGAGCACGCGGATGCGCGGGCGGACCCCGGCCTGCTGCTGGAGGGCGCGCGTTCGATCGTGATGGTGGGGGACCAGTACTCGGCCAGAGGAGTCGGCGAGAATGTGGCCCTCCCCGGTTCGGGCAGGGTCGCGCGGTATGCACAAGGGCGCGACTATCACCATGAGATGAAGAAGCGGTTGTTCGCGGTCGCCGACTCGCTGCGCGCCGAGCACCCGGCGCACCAGTTCCGCGTGTTTGTGGACACAGCGCCGATCTTCGAGCGGGAGCACGCCGTGCGCGCGGGGCTGGGCTGGGTGGGGAAACACACGCTGCTGATTCACCCGAGGATCGGGTCGTATGTGCTGCTGGGCGGCATCATCACGACGCTCGAGATCCGCGAGACGGGCGGGCCCGTGGAGGACCACTGCGGCGCCTGCACGCGATGCATCGACGCTTGCCCGACCGGGGCGATCTCGCCCTACAGCGTGGACGCGTCGAGGTGCATCAGCTACCTGACGATCGAGCGGCGGGTGCCGATCGATCCGGGGTTTCATGAGGCGATCGGCGAGTGGGTGTTCGGGTGCGATGTGTGCCAGGAGGTGTGCCCGCACAACTCGGCGCGGGGCCAGGGCGTGGATGTTGGCACGCCGCACGGGTCGTACGCGCCAGCGCGCCAAGGGATGGACCTGCTCGGAGTGATG
>CAZSLT010000251.1:1877-3209 GCA_964607595.1 uncultured Phycisphaeraceae bacterium | reverse complement strand
CGCGGCGTCGATCGCGCCGGCCGCACCGTCGGCCTCATCGCCGTCAACGCCGACCCCGAGGGCGGACGCACCGACGCCCAGCCCGAGGCGAGCGTCCAGCAATGGCTCGGCGGCGCGCTCGGCGGCGAGGGCGACGAGTCGGCCGCGGCCATCGCGCGCGGGGCGCTCTCGTGGCTCAGCACGGATGACGCCGGCGCCTCGCTCCGCGTGACCGACTCCGGCTCCCCCGTCTCGCTGCCCATGCTCGTCGCGGCGCTGGCGCTCGCCCTCGCCGAGGTCGTCATGGCGCGATGGTTCAGCCACGCAGGGCGCGAGTCGTCATCATCCGCCGGCGCCGCCCCCGCGATCGGCGGTGCCGCGTGAGCGATCTGATCCGCCGGCTCCTCGGGCTCGACGCCTTCCACTGGGACGACCCCAATGTGTCGTTCGGCTTCGAGCGCCCGATGCCCGGATGGGTGTGGGCCGGGTTGATCGTCGCGGCCGGGCTCTACGCCGCGTGGAGCTACCGCCACCTCATCGGCCCGCGCTGGTCGCGGGCGGTGCTCGCCGGTCTGCGCTGGGCGCTCATCGTGCTGCTGGCGGTGCTGGTCTCCGGCCCGCGACTCGTCGAGCAGAACGAAGCGGTCGAGAAGGACTGGGTCGTCGTGATGGTGGACCGCTCGGCGTCGATGAACATCCGCGACGCCGCGGGCCAGGACGGCGGCCAGCGCCTCTCGCGCGACGAGCAACTCCGCCGCGCCCTGACCGACTCGCGGGAGATGTGGCGCGAACTCGCCTCGCAGCGCACCGTCCTGTGGCTCGGCTTCGACGCCGGCGCCTACGACCTCGCGGCCGGCGATGACGGCACGCTGACGGCCATGGGCGACCCAGACGGGCGCACGACATCGATCACCCGCGCCATCGAGCAGGCCCTGCTGCGGTCCGCGGCACGGCCCGTCTCCGCCTTCGTCGTCATCAGCGACGGCCGCGCCCGCGACGAGGCGCCCCGCGCCCTCGTGCAGCGCCTCCAGGCCGCACGCATCCCGGTCCACACCGTCGCGCTGGGCAGCGAGAACCCCATCGGCGACCTCGGCGTCGCGTCGGTCGATGCGCCGGCCCTGGCGTTCGTCGGCGATATCACGCCGGTCGTCGCCACCATCGAGCGCCTCGGGGGCGGCGGTGAGAGTGGGGGGGGTGGGGGGGCGTCGTCGGCGCGGGTGCGCCTCGTCGAGCGGTCCACCGGATTGGTGATCGACGAGAAGACCGCAGTCTTCGAACCGGGATCGACGCAGGCGCGCGTCGCGCTCACCTCGCGCGCCGACGAGGCCCGCATGGCCGAGTGGGATGTCGTCG
>CAZSLT010000251.1:0-1777 GCA_964607595.1 uncultured Phycisphaeraceae bacterium | reverse complement strand
GTCGCGCTCACCTCGCGCGCCGACGAGGCCCGCATGGCCGAGTGGGATGTCGTCGTATCGCCGGAGGGGGTGGGGGGGTTCGCCGATGGCCCGGGGGACCTCATCGAGCAGAACAACTCGCGCCCCGTCTCCGTCGAGATGGTCGACCGCCCGATGCGCGTGCTCTATGTCGACGGCTACCCGCGATGGGAGCAGCGCTACCTCAAGAACCTGCTCATCCGCGAAAAGACGATCCAGAGCTCGAACCTCCTGCTGGCGCCCGATCGGCGGTACACACAGGAGGGCGATGTGATTCTCGCGGCGTTGCCCGACTCGCCCGAGGGCTGGGCCGAGTACGACGCCGTGTTCCTGGGCGATGTCCGCCCCGATGTCTTCACCGTCGAGCAGTTGACGCTGCTCCGCGAGCACATCGCCACGCGCGGCGCGGGGCTGATCTTCATCGCCGGCGACGGCGTCATGCCCGGCGAGTGGTGGACGACGCCGCTCGGCGATCTGCTGCCGTTCACCCAGCAGGCCGCGGGCCCCGACGGGCGCGCCGCCGCGTCCGGCGCGATCACCGAGGGCGTGCTCATCCGCCCCACCGAGCAGGCCGAGCGCCTCGGCGTGCTGCGCCTGGGCCCGACGCCCGAAGACCCGTGGCCCGCGGCGTTGTCCGACCCGCGCTCGGGATGGTCCCTGCTGCGCTGGGCGCAGCGCATCGACGCATCCCAATTGAAGCCCACCGCGCAGGTGCTCGCCGAGTGGGTGACGACCGACGGCGCCGATGCCGGCCCGATCGTCATCTCGATGCGCTACGGCGCGGGCCGGTCGCTGTATGTCGCCACCGACGAGACTTGGCGCTGGCGCTACGGCCAGGGCGAGTTGCTCCCCGAACGGTTCTGGCTCCAGATGGTGCGCATGCTGGGCCGCAGTTCGCTGGCCCGCTCCGGGCGCGCCGCGATTCTCGAGGTCACCCCCCGCCGCGCCACCACCGAGAGCCCCGTGCGCATCTCTGTCGAATTGATCGATCAGTCGATCACGGACCTCGGGCTGTCGTCGATCGCCGTGAAAGTGGCGCGCCGACAGAGCGAAGGCGCGGCGGCCGACGCCGCCGAGACCGAGATCACGCTCCAGCCCGAGCGCGTCGGCGGGCGCATCTACTCGACGACATGGATCCCCTCCGACCCCGGCGTGTGGGACATCCGCGTCAGCGAGTCTGACCTGGCTCTCTCCGAACTCACCGAGTCGGTCGAGGTCTTTTTCCCGGACGACGAACTCCGCACCCCCGAGACGGACCACCCCCTGCTGGCGCGTCTGAGCGAGGAGTCCGACGGGCAGCGAATCGCCCCCGACGACCTGCAAACGCTCCCCGAACACCTCCGGAGCCGCCAGCGGGTGACACTTTCCGAACGCTACGAGTCGTTGTGGGACTCACCCTTGGCGTTGATTCTCCTGATTCTCCTGCTGACGGTGGAATGGGTGGGCCGTAGAGTCATTCGATTGCTGTAAGGGCCGTGGTCAGTTCGAGCCGGCAGGCCACAAACGCCCGATGGAGTGAAGTGGTCCGATGCCCAGCGAACCGAACCATGATCCGAACCCCTCCACCCGCCCCCCGGTACAAACGGGTGTGAGCCACGCCGCAGACTCCTCCTCCGTTCAGAACCCTCCCCGCGCTCAGGGTGGACAGGGTTTGGGCGGCGTGGTCGAGCAACTCCGCGGCGCGCGCTCGACCGCCCGCCGAACGCTCGTCCTCCAGCGCGTATTCGAGATTGTCGCCGCGGCCGCGGTGGTCGCGCTC
>CAZSLT010000250.1:0-3209 GCA_964607595.1 uncultured Phycisphaeraceae bacterium | reverse complement strand
ACCTGCTCTCGCTCGAGGGCGAGGCCTCCTACAAGGACGAGGTCGGCGGCACCGAAAAGCTCATGACCAACGCCTCGACCACAACAGCGACGCTCAACAAGGGCGACAATCCCGTGGTGTGCCGCACGAACCGCGGCGATGTCCGCGTGTTCATCATGGACAACCCCACCGCGCTGACCCGGGCTTACAAGCACACGCTCCCGGACATGCGCGACGCGATGTGGCTCCAGGGCCAACGGCGGTACACGCGCAATCTGCCGACCGGCGAGGCCCGCACCGTGACCACCCCCTCGTTCTACGAGGATTGATCGCGGCGAGCGGGCCGGATCACGGCTCCGCGTTGCCCTTCTGAGATGCCCGCCGCAGCTGCTCGCGCTGCAGCAGCATCGCGTACCGGCAGATCTGGTCCACCACGAACTGCTGGTGCTCGGGCGAGTGCCCGAAGTCGAACGCCATGCCCGCGTAGATCCGCTGGGCGCTGTCGATGTGCGTGTGGCGCAGCCGCGCCGTCACGCCCAGCGGGGCGGGGATCTGCGGCATCAGATTCACGCGCAGCCAGTACACGCGGTGGCTGTCGATCATCGGCCGGTTCTCGGGCTCCAGCAGCAACCCCACACCGCCGCCGCCGATGTTCACCAGAATTGACTTCGCACGCGGCCCGACCTGCGGCAGCGTGTCGGGGTCCGTCTTGTTCACCGTCCCGCCGACTTTGCCGGCGATGTCCTTGTCGATCAGCCGCTGAATCTCGAGCCGGTTGGCGGTCTCGGCGACCACCGAAGACAGCGGATCGAGCAGCGGGTAGCAGTCGACCTCCGGCAGCGTCAGCCCGACGGTCGTCACGCGGTAGAACTGCCGGCGCTGACACCGCTCCACATGCACCGGCATGCGCAGGCGCATCGCGTTGATCGAGCGGTGCCCGTTGAGTTGATAGTGCGTCAGCCCGAGCGTGACGGTCTTGAACATCCATCGGTTCTGACCGATCGCGACGATGCCGACGAGCTCGATGCCGTCCTGCAGGCGGATCTCCTGACCCATCGCGCACGGCAGCTCGACGAGAATCTCCGCCTCGCTGAGCTCCAGGATGCGCACACGCCAGATGAGGTTGCTGCCGCCGCCGGACTCCGAGCCCGCGTCGGCGAAGGCGGGCAGACTGATCTCCAGCGCCCCGTTGCGCTCGTGGAGCTGCTGGAGACTGTGATGCCAGTTGGCCGTTCTTGAGCGTGTCGCGGGCACGGGGATTCTCCGTCGGCGCCCGGCGTGGAAACGGCCCGGGCCCGATCGGAGGCATCGGCCGCTCCGCCCCCCCGCTTCACCGACGCAACCGCCACATTCCCAGTGCGTGGCTATCGGACGGCGCGCATGACGATCAGGCCGTCTGTGCGGCGGACCTCCGGCTCCCCGAACCCCGCGCCGTGCGCCAACAGGCGCAGCTCCCCCATCGACCACAGCCGCACCGGCCGGTCGCTCGCCCGCACCTCCCACGACGACTCATCGATATCCGCTTCGCCCCGGAACGCCAGCACATTGTCACCCGGCGACCACACCAGTTGGCTCGATCCGTCCTCGGCCAGCCCCGACTGCCAGTACCCCTCGGCCACCTCGTTCCACAGCGGCTCGCAGAACGCATCCACCGCAAACCATCCCCCGGGCGCCATGGCTGCACGCACGCGATGAAGCATCCCCAGCGTCGCCACCGGGTCCACGAACAGCATGAAGGTGTGCCCCAGGCACACCGCCGCGTCCGGCGCTGCGCCGTTCACAGTCAGATCGCATCCCGGCTCCAGCACATTGCCCCGGCGCGCGTTCAATCCTTTGGCGACACACGCCTCCACCGCGCGCGAATCGACATCGATCCCCGCCACCTCGTGCCCCGCCCGCTTCAGCGGCATCATCACGCGCCCGTCCCCGCAGCCGATGTCCAGCACGCGCTTGGGGGGACGGGGGGGCGGGGTCTGCCCCAGCATCGCCAGCAACCCTGCCACCTGCGCGTGGTGATCCTCCTCATCGAGCGGGAACCAGTCATCAATCTCGGACCCCGCCATCAGACGCCGCTCCCTTCGATCGGTACTTCCCAGAGCAGCCGCCCGACGCGCTCGCCCCCAAGGTAGAACCACAGCATCGCCAGCGCGCTCATCACCGAACGCTGCCGCACATCCTCGCGCATGCCCGTGAACTGGAACCTACGCACCTCGACTTCCGCCGCACCCCCCACTCCCCCCACCCCAACGGTTCTGGACGCCCGCGCGATGAACACCAACCCCACCGGCTTCACCGGCGTCGCCCCGCCCGGCCCCGCGATCCCCGTCACCGACAGCGCATGGTGCGCCGAGGCACCCGCCATCGTCCCCAGCGCCCCCTCCGCCATCGCCCGCGCCGTCTCGGCGCTCACCGCGCCGTGCGCCTCAAGCGTCTCCCGCGGCACCGCGCTCAGCATCGTCTTGATCTCGTTCGCGTAGGTCACCAGCCCCGTATCAAACACAGCCGAAGACCCCGGCAGCGCCGTGATCGCGCTCGCCAGCCCGCCGCCCGTGCAGGACTCGATCGTCATCACCTTCTCGCGCCGCTCCGTCAGCGCCCGCACCACCACCGCCGCCAGCGTGTCATCCCCCTCACCGAACACATGCGGCGACAACGCGGCACGCACCGCGCGCTCGCACGCCTCGATCTCGCGTGCCCCCGCCGACCCCTCCCCCTCGTGCCGCATCCGCACCGAGACCGTGCCGCCCGACGCCGTCGTGCCCACCGTCGGGTTCCTGCCGCGCCGCATCATCTCCCCCAGCCGCGCTGCAACATCCGCCTCCGCCAGGCCGTAGGTGTGCAGCACGCGCGTCGTCACCGCGACACCCGACGCCTTCCGCCACTCCTCCAGCACCGGCGCCACGGCCGACTCGAACATCGGGCGCATCTCGTTCGGCGGCCCTGGCAGGCAGAACACCTCGCACCCGCCCAGCCGCGACCGCAGCCCCGGCGCAGTCCCGTTCGAGTTCGCGATCATCGCGGCCCCCTCCGGGCGCAGCGCCTGCAGCCGCCGATGCGCCGACAGTTCGACCCCCCTTCCCGCCGCCTGCCGCCTCAGCGTTTCCAGCGCCCCCGCGTCCTCCACCAGCGCCTCCCCCATCGCGTCGGCCAGCGCATTCCGCGTCAGGTCGTCCTGCGTCGGCCCCAGCCCGCCGGTCGAGATGATCAGATCATGCCCCCGCGCCAGCTCC
>CAZSLT010000249.1:0-3236 GCA_964607595.1 uncultured Phycisphaeraceae bacterium | reverse complement strand
ACGGTCTCCTGGATGAGCCGGCCCTGCGTCTTGCCCGCCGAGACGCCGAGCATCCGTTCGGCCGAGCGATTGAGCGAGAGGATGTGCTGGTCGGGGTCCAGCGCGATCAGCGCGCCGTCCATGGATTGCAGGATCGCCTCCTGCTCGTTCCGTTGCGCGCGCAGCAGGTCCAGCCGCTCGGCGTGGCGCATCGACATCGACCGCACCGCCTGCGCCAGCGCCGCCAGTTCATCGGAGGTCTGACGGGGCAGCCGGTCCATGCCCTCATCGTTTCCCCCCCCACTGCCCCCGCCATTGCCGTTGTTGCCGCGGTCGTTGGATTGCGTGACGCGCTCGGCGGCGCGGGTCACGGCGCGGAGTGTCGCCGCGTGCCGACGCAGCACGGCGATCGTGACGCCGCCGGAGATGAACAACGCGCCGCCCAGCCACGCGAGCATCGCCGGGGAGCGCGACGCGACGGCCCACACCGACAACAGCAACACCCCCTGCACGATCAGCAGCGGCCATGCAAGCCGGGACCAGAGTGGGCGGGTCGTCACCGTGAGGCGGATACTAGATCAGATCGCGGCATCGACGAGTTCATCGGCGATTCGGTAGCCGACGCCCCGGACGGTCTCGATGACTCTCCCGCGGTCGCCGAGCTTCTGTCGCAGGGCGGCCACATGGACATCGATCGCGCGGGAGGACAGGACGGCGTCCTCGCCGCGGACGGCCGCGACGATCTGATCCCGCGTGCGCACGAAGCCCGGGCGCTCGGCGAGATAGGCCAGCAGGCGGAACTGCGTGGCGGTCAGGTCCACGCGCTCTTCGGCGATTCGGACGATGTGGCGCGCCTGGTCGATGGTGACGCCGCCGGGGAGCTGGACGAGGTCATCGGCCGAGGGAACGGCGTCGGACATCTCCTCCGAGCGGCGCAGTGTGGCGCGGACCCGCGCCATCAGGACCCGTGGCGAGAATGGCTTGGTGACATAGTCATCGGCGCCGAGTTCGAGCCCGGCCACGATGTCCGCCTCATCGCCCCGCGCGCTGACCATGATGATCGGGATGTCCCGGGTCTCGGCGTCCCGCTTGAGCCGGCGGCAGACCTCCAGCCCGTCGAGGTCCGGCAGCATGATGTCCAGGATCAGCAGGTCGGGGGTGGTCCGCTGGGCGGCCTCCAGCCCGGCCCGGCCCGCCCGCGCCACCTGCACATCAAGCCCCTCCTTGCGGAGATGGAACTCGATAAGGGTCGCGATATCGTGCTCATCTTCGACGACCAGGACGGATCGAGTCACGCGGCGGACCTCCTGCGCGGGTCATGGAATGGTCAACTGGGTGAAGTCTATGTGTGGTCGTCTTGACGCTGTGAGGGATGCGTAAAGGTTTGGTGAGACCCGGCGCGGGGCGGGGATGATTGTGTTCGGATCATGGTAGGATCGCGGGCGGTATTTCTGGCCGGGCCACCGAATTCTCTCGCATGGTCACTCGGGAAGTGATACTGAGTTCTCAAGCAGGACAACGCGCATCAGCGGAGGTCGATATGGCTGGCAGCAATCGTGGCATCATCGGGGTTGTTTCGGCGCTCGCCCTCACCGCCGCGGCGCTGGCCGGCTCTTCGGGCATCGACCCGGCGAACAAGTTCTCCTGGGGCGAGAACATCGGCTGGATGAACTGGGCCGACGACGACGGCGGCTCGGGCGTCACGCTGGCGAGCAACCACATGACCGGCCTCGTCTGGTGCGAGAATGTCGGGCACCTCAATGTCGGCAACGGCGGCGGCCCGTACGCCAACACGCTGGGCACGAACTTCGGCGTCAACATCGACACCGACGGCACGCTCTCGGGCTACGCCTGGGGCGAGAACATCGGCTGGGTCAACTTCGCCACGCCCACGCTCGGCCCCGACCGCGCCCGCTTCGACAGCGTCTCGGGACGCCTCCGCGGCTACGCCTGGGGCGAGAATGTCGGCTGGATCAATCTCGACGACGCGACGCACTTCGTCGGCGTCGTCCCCGCGTGCCCCGGCGATGCCAACGGCGACGGCACGGTCGATGTTGACGATCTCAACATCATTCTCAGCCAGTGGACCACGATGATCGCACCCGGCACCGGCGGCGATCTCACGGGAGACGGTGTCGTGGATGTCGACGACCTCAACGAGGTGCTGAGCAACTGGAATCAGTCCTGCCCGTGAGCGGCGTTTCGCGGCGGCGAACACTGAATGTGTGATGCGCTGCGCACCGGTCGTCGCGCGCGGATGGGAATGGCCCCGCCTGGACTCGAACCAGGGACCGAGCGATTATGAGTCGCCTGCTCTAACCGCTGAGCTACGGGGCCTCGGGCGGTCAGCGCCAGCATATCAGGGCCGGCGATGCGCCCCGCCCGGCCCTTTGAAACGGACGATGACCTTGACGCCGTCGGCGTCATGCCCCGGGCGGCGGGGCCAGGCGCGTGCGATCACTGGGTCATCGCGATGATGCGTCCGCCGGCTCCGGTCACTTGTCCCGGGGCGTTGTTGGTTCGTTGCCGAAGCCGATCGACACCCGGTTCCATCCGTTGATCGCGACGATCGCCCAGGTCAGGTCGGCGAGTGACTTGTCGTCGAAGTGCTCGCGGAGGGCGTTGAAGACGCTGTCCGGCGCACGCGCGGTCGAGATGAGCGTGAGCGACTCGGTCCAGGCCAGCGCGGCGCGTTCTCGATCGGTGTACCACGGGCATTCGCGCCACGCCTCAAGACCGTAGAGCCGGTGCTCCGACTCGCCCGAGGCCCGGGCGTCGCGCCAGTGCAGATCGATACAGAAGGCGCAGCCGTTGATCTGGGAGGCCCGCACCTTCACGAGGTGAAGGAGCGTGGCTTCGACGGATGACTTGCAATGCGTTTCCAGCCCGAGCATCGCCCGGAATCCCTCGGGCGAGGCCTTGGCGTAATCCAGCCGCTTGGTCATGGGTGTCGCTCCGGTGGTTGGTTGCCACGATCGGACGGCGATGCCCGTCCGCCCTCCTGAGCGTGCGGGGTGGACAAGGCGGCGGGGGCGCGAGAAAGCCGTGCGACTCCGGGTGGAGCGGGCGCGGAAACCAAAGATTGCGGGTTGCATGAACCGGGCGGGTGGCCGGTCGCGGCGCGTTCGTGCGCCGCATCGCAGCAAGCGGAGAGGGAGGGATTCGAACCCTCGAGACCCTATTGGGTCTACTGGTTTTCGAGACCAGCCCCTTCAGCCGCTCGGGCACCTCTCCGGGGGGCGGCATGATAGCAAGCC
>CAZSLT010000248.1:0-3259 GCA_964607595.1 uncultured Phycisphaeraceae bacterium | reverse complement strand
GGTGGGCCTGGCCGAAGGGGATGTAGTACTCCTCCTCGGGGACATGGCCCTTGTCACCGAGCATCCGTTCGGACTCCAGGAAGAAGACGGGGTCGTCGTCGAGAATGGCGGTCTTGAGGAGGCCCTTGGCGTCGTAGGGGTTGGAGGGGATCGCCATCTTGAGGCCGGGGACATTGGAGAAGAGCGCTTCGACGCACCATGAGTGGGTGGAGCCGAGCTGGCCGCCCGCGCCATCGTTGCCGCGGAAGACGATGGGGCACCCCCACTGCCCGCCGGACATGTAGAGCATCTTGGGGGCGTTATTCAGGATCGGGTCGGCGGCGACGAGGGAGAATGACCACGACATGAACTCGACGATGGGGCGGAGGCCGTACATCGCGGCACCGATCGCCAGCCCGGCGAAGCCGGACTCGGAGATGGGGGTGTCGATGATGCGCTTGTCGCCGAACTCTTCGAGCATGCCCTGGGAGACCTTGTAGGCGCCGTTGTAGTAGGCGACTTCCTCGCCCATGAGGAAGACGCGCGGGTCCTTGCGCATCTCTTCGTTCATCGCCTCGCGGAGCGCCTCGCGGAACGCGATGACCCTGTCGCCGTCGCGCGAAGGGGCGTGAGTGAAGTCGGGTTTGGGTGTGGCGAATGTTGTGGTCATGGGGTTCTCTTAACCGGCCTTCTTCTTGCGGCCGTTCGTGCCCTTGATGAATTCGATCGACTCGACCAGCAGGAGGTCAACATTCTCGTTGGCGCCATCGGATGTGTCGTAAATAACCGCAATCCGTGTGTTCGGGGGACACATGGCAAAGTCCGGGTGTCGGACTTCCAGTGCACGCCCACTTGCCAAGCGGACCCTGAACGGAACGAATGGCTGGGCTTTCAATGCTTTGCGGAACTCTTCGTTGGTCATGCTGTCACGCTCCGGACTGCGACGAGATGCTCGCCATCTGAAAGTCGCCTCACCTCACACTCAACAGTTGAACCCGGGGCAGACTCCCATTGCTCGTCGGTCGGTTGGCTTTGAGATGAGAGAATGCGCCACACTTGCCTTTGGATACGCTCGGCTTGAACAGGCCTCCAGACATCGACGCCCTCATCGAGCAGGCCGACATAGACCGTGCGACTTGCTGCCATGCTGTCAATCCAACAACGGGTTCTTCGCACCCTGCGTGTAGTCGCGCATGGGGCTGAGGTTGGGCTGGGGGTTGGCGTAGACATCGGAGTAGAGCTCGGTCGCGGGATCGGGCTCGGGGGACTCCTCCGCGAACTTCACCGCGGCCATCACCTCGTCCCGCACTTCCTTCTGCATCTCCTTGAACGCGTCCTCGGTGAGGCACTCGCGCTCGGTCATCAGGTGGTGGGCGAGCGAGCTGATGCCGTCGCGCTCCTTGAACTGCTCGACCTCCTCCTTCGTGCGGTATTTCTGGGGGTCGGACATCGAGTGGCCCTGGTAGCGGTAGGTTTTGAGATCGACGAAGCCGGGGCGCTGCTCATCGCGGAGGATGTCGACGAAGGGCTTGAACTCGTCGTACAACTTCGTGATGCTCATGCCGTCGATGGTGCGGTGCTCGATGCCGTAGGCCTCTGCCTTTTTGTAGAGCTTGTCGGCCATGGTGGTGCCGCGTTCGATGGAGGTGCCCATCGAGTAGCCGTTGTTCTCGACGATGTAGATGACCGGAATCGAGAGGATGCCGGCGAGGTTCATCGCCTCGTGGAGCGCGCCCTGATTGAGCGCGCCGTCGCCCAGATAGCACAGCGCGACCTTCTTCTTGGCCTTGCCGCCGTCGAGCGATTTCTTGAGGACTTCCCACTCGTAGCGGGCCGCGAACGCGAGCCCTGCGCCCAACGGCGTCTGCGCGCCGACGATGCCGTGCCCGCCGAAGAGCCAGTTGGGCTTGTCGAACATGTGCATTGAGCCGCCCTTGCCCTTGGCGCAGCCGGTGGCCTTACCGTACATCTCGGCCATGCACGCGCCGGGGTCCATGCCGCGTGCGAGGGCGTGCCCGTGGTCGCGGTAGGCGGTGACGACGGGGTCGTCCTTCTCGATGGCGCCGATCGTCCCGACGGCCACGGCCTCCTGCCCGATGTAGATGTGGCAGAAGCCGCCGATCTTTGCCTGCTGGTACGCGGCCATCGTCCGCAGCTCGAACTCGCGGATCAGCACCATGTCCCGCAGCCATTTGATAAGCGTCTCATCGGAAAGCCGGGACGAGGGGGTGTCTTTGGCGGCGGGTTTCGTCGCGGTGGGCATGGAAGGGTTCCTGTCGGGTCTGGAAGACGGGGGTATCCGGGTAAGAATATCGGCACCACGCCGACCCCGCCGAACCATGCCGGGCCAATTCCGGCCCCTTGGACGCCCGAAACTGCGTCCTCGGGCCCCTTTCAGGCGTATACCTTGGGGTCCCGGGTCCGATGGAGGCTACTCCCGGATCGGTGGGGGTGGGACTGGGGAGGGCGGTGATCCGCGACTCGACCGGCTGGACATGGACCCCGCCGAAGGTCGATGCATGATTCATCGGGCGGCGTGCGGCAAGGGAGTCAGATGAGAGCGATCTGGGTGACAATCGGGGGTTTGCTGCTGGTCAGCAGCGGCGCGGCGGTCTTCATGCCCAGCGGCGGCGAGGCCGAGTCACCCGGCAGCCGCGTCGACTCTTTTTTGAGCCCCGGCGGGGCGCCTCTCAACCCGACCGGGGTTGATCCCGGACGGGCGATGTCGGGCACGCGGTTCGATCCGATACTCGATACCCCGACCGCGGGTGAGACCGGCCCGGTCGGAATCTCGCGCCCGACAGCCCCGATTCAGCCCGAGGCGCCACGGACCTCGCCATTGAGCCCGGAGCGATCGGGCGTCAAGCGGAGGCCGGAGCGACCCACGACAACGACGACACTTCCCGAGGGATCGCAGTATCGCGCCCGTGAGCGGCAATTGGAGCGCCAGCGTGTGGTCGAAGCGCGGCAACGCGAACTAAACGAACGCCGTGCCGCGATGAACGCCCAGCGCGAGTCGCTCGCCCAGGCGCGTCTCGGCTCAAGCGAGGCCCCATCAGCCCTTAGCCGGGTCACGCCACAAACGATGGATGTTGAGGGCGTCACGACGACCGGCGGCGCGCCGAGTGGCCCCGGCACCGGCGGACAGACCGGCGGTAACGGCGCGGGAGGCGGGAACACCGGGGGATCGACCGGCGGCGGGAACGGCGGAGGCAATGCCGGCGGCGGCGGAAATTCCGGCGGTGGTTCCGGCTCAGGTGGCGGCGGGTCGGGTGGGGGT
>CAZSLT010000247.1:0-3270 GCA_964607595.1 uncultured Phycisphaeraceae bacterium | reverse complement strand
GGGCCGGAGGGCGTGTACCAGTTGAAGCTGACGCCGCGTGAGGGGACGGAAGCGGCCGAGGAGTACCGCGAGATCCGTCTGTGGTACCAGAAGGGCACGCTGCTGCCGCTGATGTCGCGCGCGGTGGACCGCAAGCGCGACATCTCGACGGTGCAGTTGCTCAATGTGGACACCGAGGCGCCGCTGCCGGAGGGCGTGACGAGCACCGAGGCGCCGCCTCACGCCGAGGGCTGGGTGGTGCGCGAGGAAGACCGGCTGTTCGATCAGTGAGTCGGGTCTACTTGCCCGTCAGCAGCACGACGCCGCCGAGGATCATGGCCAGCGCGACGCCCTTGCGGAGCGTCATCGGCTCGCCGAGCACGAGCCAGCCGAGGATGACGGCGCAGGCGGGGGCGAGCGTGAAGGCGATCGGCTTGATGACCGAGATCTGCCCGCGTGAGAGCGCCGAGTAGAAGAAGATCATGGCCGCGGCACCGGCGACCAGCCCCGACCCCAGGACGAGTTTGAGGATCGTGGGCGTGTCGGCGACGCGGTACCAGTCGGCCCGTTCGGCCTTGAGGAGGCGGGTGGCCACGAGGTAGGCGACCCAGATCGCCGGCAGGGCGACGGTGGAGCGCACCGTGATGGCCGTGATGGGGCCGATCGTCTTGGTGTGAAGGACCTGTTTGGTGAAGAGCTCGCCGATGCCCCAGCACAGGCCGGCGCAGACCGCCAGGAGAATTGCGTGCATGGGGTGGGTTATACCCCGGCCGGGGGTTGACCGGCGGGCGCGGGCGCGCGACGCTTGAGGCATGAAGACGATGAAACTCATGGGACTGGGCGTGCTGGGGCTGCTCGCGGCGGCGATGGGCGGGTTGGGCGGGTGCGCCTCCTCCCGGGGCGGGGCGGGCGCGGAGGCGGCACAGGCGGCGCCGATGCCGGCGGGCTGGCCGACGGATCACCGCGCCCAGCCGGCGTTCGACGGGCGCAGCGGTCTGCCGATGACCTGGGACGGGGTGATGGCCGCGGCGTCGAAGGCGGACGCGGTCATCATCGGCGAGATGCACGGGCACGAGATGGGCCTGGGCGTGGCGTCGGCGCTGTTCGAGGACATCGTGGCGCGCTGCCCGAACACGGCGGCGCTCTCGATGGAGTTCTTCGAGCGCGACCAGCAGATGGCGCTGAACGATTACCTGACCGGTGTGACGACCGAGGAGGAGTTCCTCAAAGCGGCGGGGCGCAGCGAGGGCAACTACCCCGCCGGGCACCGCGCGATGGTCGAGGCCGCGCGGGCGGCGCAGCGCCCGGTGATCGCGGCCAACGCGCCGCGCCGGTATGTGCGGCTCGCCCGGACCGAGGGCTTCGAGAAACTCGCCTCGCTCACCGAGGTACAGCGCGAGATGTTCCTGATCCCCGAGTCGCTGACCGGCGGCGGCTACCGCGACCGGTTCTATGCGCTCATGGGCGGCATGGCGATGGGCCACAGCGCCAGCACGAGCGCCGACGGCTCGCCCGCCAGCGAGCAGGGCGCGGACGCGGCCCCGGTCCCGCCCAGCGCCGAGGAGATCGACGCGATCGTGCTTCCCTTTTACCGCTCGCAGAACCTGTGGGACGCCACGATGGCCGACTCGGTGGTCACCGGGCTGCAAGAGGGCCAGCGCCCGGTGGTGCATGTCGTCGGGCAGTTCCACTGCGATTTCGGCGGGGGTTTGGTCGAACGGATCCGCGCGACGCACCCCAAGGCGAAGGTGCTGGTGGTGACGATGAGCGGGGCGTGGTCGGACGCGCTGCGCGACGAGGACCGCGGCAAGGGCGACATCGTCGTCTATGTCGGGGAGTGAGCACGGCGCATGCCCCCGATCGCGGCGAAAGTGCTGATGACGGTGGGGCTGCTGTCTCTTTCGCTCATGATCGGTCGATGGGCGACCGAGCTTCTCTGGAACCCGCTGTGGGTGGCGTCCCCGGAAGTCCTACCGTTTCTCTTTGATACCGGGGTGACCTGGCTGCTTGTCGCGATCTCGACATGGCTCGTCTGGAGCCGGGCATTCACCTTCCGCGAGGGCCGTGCGCAGCGCCAGTTCCTGCTGGCCGTGGCGTGCGTGCTGTTGATCGCAGTCATCGCGCTGTTGCCGAAGGTGGGCACGCCTCTTGATTATTCCGACATCGTCTATCAGGGGTACAACAGCGTCATCCCGATCGGTTGGTTCATCTTCGCGTGCTGGATCGCGGGCTCCACGCCGCCGGGATCGCTCGGACGAGTGCGGGATCTGTCCGGCGCGGTGGTGCGATGCTCGAAGTGCAGGTACGACATGACCGGCCAGCACTCGGCGGTCTGCCCGGAGTGCGGCACGAAGCACACGATCGGCGAGGTGTGGCGCTGCGGGGCCGCGACCGGGCTCGACGCGGCCGCGATGGACGACGACTCGCCCGCGCGGGACCGCCCGGGATCGCCGTGAACGCATCCTCATCCCGCCGGTATACCCTTGTGTGATCCGCACACAAGGAGTCCAGCGATGAGCGAGAGCGCAAGCAACCGGAAGAACGCGATGGATCGTCGGGCCGCGCTGGCGGCGCTGGGGGGCGTGAGCGCGCTGGCGATGGCGCACGGCGCGCTGGGCGCGCAGGATGGTGGGGGTGGTGCTGGCGGGGCGGGCGGCCCGCCGGGAACCGGAACCAGCGGCGGGGGCGGCGGGGTGGAGTTTCTTCGCGCCGGGTGGGACGCTGTCAAGGGCGAGTATGTCGTGCCGCCGCTGCCGTACGACGCCAAGGCGCTCGAGCCGCACCTCGACGAGCAGACGATGCTCATCCACCACGGCAAGCACCACGCCGGGTATGTCGCCGGGGCGAACAAGGCGCTGGGCGAGCTCAAGAAGATCCGCGAGGGCGGCGGCGACGCGGCGCTCATCAAGCACTGGTCGCGCGAGCTCAGCTTCCACCTCGGCGGGCATGTCAACCACATGATCTTCTGGAATGTCATGGCGGCCCCGGCCAAGGGTGTCGGCGGCGAGGCGTGGGGCGCGGTGGGCGAGGCGATCACGCGGGACTTCGGCTCGTTCGGCGCGTTCGCGCGCCAGTTCCAGGCGGCCGCGAACGCGGTCGAGGGCTCGGGCTGGGGCTGGCTGTGCTACGAGCCGGTGTCACGCAGGCTGATCGTGATGCAGGGCGAGAAGCAGCAGGACATGCTCAGCGCCGATGTGCGCCCGATTCTCGGCGTGGATGTCTGGGAGCACGCGTATTACCTCAAGTACCAGAACAAGCGGGCGGATTATGTGGCCGCGTTCATGAATGTCA
>CAZSLT010000246.1:0-3273 GCA_964607595.1 uncultured Phycisphaeraceae bacterium | reverse complement strand
GCTCCCGCGGGGGCCCTTGGACTCTGCGGCTCTTTGGTTGACAGGGCCGGGGGGTTAGCGGGGGGGGAATGAAAACACGGACGCGCGCGGGGCGTCCGTGCGAGGTGTTGGTGGGATGTCCGTCGAGGGCGGCGCGATAGGGGCGCGTTTAACGGCAGACGGTGTTCCAGTTGCCGAGGATGACATTGAGGTCGTCCACATCGATGAAACCGTCGTCGTTGGCGAGATCGCGCGGATCGCCGATGCCGACGCTGGTGTTCCATGCGCCGAGGATGGCGTTGAGGTCATCGACATCGACCACGCCGTCGTTGTTGGCGATGTCGCCGGGGCAAGCTGGGGACCTGAGGTTCTCGAAGACCACGATCACCTCCGTGTCAAAATCGAGAGGATCATAAGTAGTCAGCATGAGATCGGGTTGTCCGTCTCCGGTGAAATCGCCCATGACTCGATATCCGTTCCCATAGCCGACCTTGACGCTTCCGGCGAATGGTGTGTCCGCGCCGAAGGGTGCGATCAGGATCGTCCCGTCATCCAAGAGTATGTCCAAGGCCCCATCGCCGTTGAAGTCACGAAACTCCAGGCTGTTATCACTGTTCTGAGGCTGAATGACGACCGCACCGTCGAGTCCGCCATCCGGCAGGGCGCGGTAGTAGAGCAGGTCGGGGCCGGTCGCAACCAGATCGTCGATACCGTCTCCGTTCATGTCGACCGGATACAAGAGGCCGCTTCCCGATGTGCCGGGGATCGGGATGTCCGGTTGGACCGACCCGTCGCCGTTCCCGATCATCACTCGTAGTGTTGAGAGAGCCGAGTGCGACAGAACGAGGTCGTTCTGTCCGTCCTTGTTGAAGTCGTAGATCAACGGGCGGGCATTGATGGTCGTCACATACGGGATCGGGCTCTGCTTCAGAAAGCCGCCCATCCCATCGGCCAGGTAGACGATGACGGAGTTGCTGCTGTTCACGATGAAATCGGGCAGGTTGTCCCCGTTGAGATCTCCGGAGTTGCTGAGAAAGGGGGATGCGCCGATGTCGTCGATGAGCACGATCGTGTACAGACCGTCCGGCTGGCAGATGCCGACATGGACGGAGTCGCGGCGCGTCGCAATCCAGTCGGTGCGCCCATCGAGGTTCAGGTCGACGGGCGTCAGTCGGCCGCCTCCGCTCTGGTCGGTATGTATCGACTGAACCAACTCGAACTCACCGGGCATGGTCTGGTGCATGACATCCAGAAAGTCCTGTCCCGGCCCACGATCGACGACAACCACCAGGTCTTGGACTCCGTTCAGATCGAGATCGGCCGCGAAGCCGTCGAAGTACTCGCCGGAGAGATCGATGGTCCGTTCCGAGATCCACGAGTAGCCGCCGTGCCCGATCGTGACGACCAGTTCGGAGTCATGGATGTTCGTCCTGCAGAGATCGATGACGGAGTCGCCATTGACATCCGCCGGGATATATTGCTCGGCGATCGGGGCGCCCCGCACGGTCTGCCAGTCCCACATCCCCGGCTGTACCTCGGTATAAAGATGTGTGACGACCTCTTCGATCAGGAGCAGGTCCTCGCCGGAGGTTCCTCCGAAATCGTCAATCGCCGCGGAGCGGATACTGTCGTTAAAATCTTTCAAGGGAGTCGGATCGGAGAAGCTCCCGTCGCCGACTCCGCCGCGGACCCAAACTTGGTTCAGCGCTCCGCGGTAGGTCCCGATGAGGTCGCGCTTTCCATCGTTGTTGATGTCGATCGTGCCGAGAGCCCGGACCGGAGCGCCGAGTTCCGTGATCACAGGAGCGGCGAATGTTCCGTCGCCGAGACCGAGCAGCGAAATGGTACGCTGTTGTTCCTGGAGCACGATGTCGAGCGCGGAGTCTCCGTCGATATCGGTGACCTGCGGGAAGTCGAAGTATGTACCCATTGAAAAGACTTCCACCGGGGTCGCGAACCTCCCGCCGCCGAGCGAGTCCAGCACCAGGAGCCGGCGCGCCGAGGCCGTCGACACGATGGCGATGATGTCCGTGTCGCCGTCGTTGTCCAGATCCGCGTACACCGACTCGGCTGCCGCGTCGGGGAGGGAGACGAACCCGACTATGGAGTAGTCCCGATTCTCGTCGGCCGCCAGGAACACGATGCTGTTGCCCGACTGCACCAAAATCTCGCCGTTGCTGTCTCCGAAGATGTCGACGATCGCTGGTTGCCTGGGAGCGAATCCGCAGAAGTACGGGCCGCTCGGGCGTAGTTCGCCGTTCTCTCCGCCGGTCAGGACGGTGAGGGAGTTGGCGGTGAATGAAACTATGACAATGTCATCGCGACCGTCGCTGTTCAGGTCTCCCGCGGTGTATCCGCCGACCGCGTCTACGATCGGGACGGCCTGATGGGTGAATGACGGGTATCCGCGGCCGGACTGTCCGGATGCATTCACATGGGCCGAGGCGGTAAGTAGCAGTGTAAGACAGGAATTGATCGGCCTGTTCATCATGCGTCGCTCCTTAAACTTGACGCTGGGATTCTAGCATCTCATCGGCCCGTTCCGAGACGGCTGATTGTCTGTTCGGAGAGTCTCTCGCGGACTGGCCGGGATGAGTCGGCGACACTGGAACGGTGAACCGCGTCGCGTCTGGGTCGGGAACGCGGCAATCATCGACCCAAGATCGAGTGCTCACATCGTCCCTACGCCGGATGCCCGCGGCGAAGAAGGGTCGTCTACCTCCTTCAGATGCCGACGAACCGATTGCGGGCCATCCCCCCTTCGCCAGCCGGGGACACACCGTGCCCCGAGGACATGCCGCCGGTCTCGTTGTAGTCGACCTGCCGCACCCGATCGGATCTTCCTCCCCCATCCACGCCCGTTCTGAGGCATTAAGTTTTTTCGGATTTGAGGGTTGATGATCGACTCCCGGCCGCGACATTGCCGGTGGGCCGGGGGCGGCACCACATGGCAGATATCCAGTTCCGCGGGAAGTCCCGTGCCCGAAGCAAGGGCGTAAGTCATCCGCAAACGCACGACGGTTGTGTCTTGCGCGCCGGTGATCGACCGGTAGCTCCGCATGACCCGTTCGAACGCGGCTTGGCCGACTTGTCTTCATTGTTAGCCGAGGCGTGTGAACGGCGGCGGACCACCCCGCGCTTCGCCGACGACCCCCCACTGAACACCGAGCATCTCGAAGGCCCCTGCGACTTGATTGATGTCGCGGCGGTCGCCCTGATGGCCCTCGAACCGGCGCGCCCCCCCACCCCCCAGATTCAACGCGCCGGGGGAGGTGCGTCATGAGGAGCGCCAAG
>CAZSLT010000245.1:0-3277 GCA_964607595.1 uncultured Phycisphaeraceae bacterium | reverse complement strand
CTCCGCCGCGTACGCCGCCGAGTACTGCTCGCGCGCATCGAGATACTCAAGATGCGGAATCGCACGCGACGGCTCACTCGACGCCAGGTAGATCCGCGCCAGGTGCCGACGCGGCATCGGGTCCACCGGACGCGCCGCCGCGTACCGCTCCAGCAACGCCGCGTCCTCCTCGACAGGATCACCCCCGCGCGACTCCAGCACCTGCGCGAGTTTAAGTTCCAACACGCCGGGGTGCGCCGGGTACTTCTCCAGCCATCGCTCGATCATCGCCGGAGAGACATCCACGGTGGTCGGCACAAACCCCATCCGCGCCCCCAGCCCGCCCAGCCCCGCCAGCGAACCCGCCGAGCCCATCGCCAGGCGCGACAATTCCTCGGCGCTCTGTTCCCGCAGCGCCGGGATCGATTGCGTCTCTTCCATGAGGAGCTCGCCGATCGTCGGCGTCGCCATGAGCCCCCACCCCGCCGCGTCCTCCCACGCCCACACCGTGAACCGATCGATGAACTCCTCCTGCGAGACCCCCAGCACCTCGCACATCGCTTCGTCCTCGCGCATGCCCGCGGCGTACCGCGCCATCAACTCGATCGGCGCCCACGCGCCCCACCGATCAAGGATGAACTCGTACATCCAGTGACCCTGCGCGTACGCCTGCGCCCGCATGTCGCCCCGCGTGAACGCCACATTGATCTGCCGCATGTCGAACAGCGTGCCGCGCACCAGCGCCTGCGTCAGCAGCACGCAACGCGAGTAATCCCGCGGCCCGAACTCCAGGTGCACCGCCGCCGCCTCCGTGAACCAGTGCGGAATCCGGTTCCGCGTCATCGCCAGCGTCACCGTGTGCGTGTACTCGTGCTGCAGCACACGCGGCCAGTCGTACACCCCCACGAGATGATTCTTGCCCACGCGGGGGGACTCCATCGCGATCACCGGGCCCGTCGCCGCCGCGATCGTGTGCACATCCGGCATCCCCGTGATCCGCACGCTGAACCACTCGTGGTCCGGCAGCAGCTCGATCACCGTCTTGCGGTCCGGCGCAAACCCCAGCTCCCCCGTCACCGCCTCGTGCAGCCGGTCCAGCACCGGCATCATCTCCCGTGCCATCACCGCGTCGCCACCCGGCCCGCGCTCGTCGTTCTCCTGCGTCCCTTTGTACCGGATGATGAAGTGCTCCCCCTCGATCCGCTCGTAGGTCAGCAACTCCTCGATGAGCTTCAGACTATTGACCGCGCGCACATTGAACTCATCCAGCTTCACCGCCCGCCGCAGCGCGCCCACGGCCTCGTCGTCCCGCCCGGACTGCATCTCCAGCAATCCAAGCTCGATGTGCGCCTCGGCCCAGTTCGGCGCCAGGTCCCGCGCCCGCTGCAGGTACTCCGCCGCGGGCTCGTACTGCCGCGCGTCCGAGAGCGTCTTGCCGACCGCGAACAGCGCCTCCGGCGAGCCGGGGCTGAGCCGGTCGAACTCCGCCAGCATCCGCTCGACCGACTCCGGGTCGTACCGCAGCGCCTCGCACGCGATCTCAAGCGCCATCGCCGCGCGGTTCTTCGGGTACCGCTCCAGCACCGAGTCGAGGTGGAACTGCGCCAGGTCCGGCTCGTTCTGCCGCACCCACACCCGCGCGCGGATCAACTCCCCCAGCGGGCTCGTCGCCGAGGGGTCGTCGTCGATCCGGCGCGCCAGCCGGTCCAGCCGACCGGCCATCTCCTGCGCCGCATCAAACGAAAAGTTCTCAACACCCATCTCCCCCAGCAGCGCCAGCGCCGGAACGCACGAAGGATTGAGCGACACCGCCTGCATCGCGGCACCCGCCGCCTCGCCCCAGTTCCCCTTCTGCTTCAGCAGCCGCGCCTCGGCGATCACCGCCGGCCAGTACAGCCGGTCCAGTTCCTGATGCGCCCGCCCGAACAGCCGCATCAACGCATGGAAATCCCCCGCCGGCCGGCCCGCCAGCCGCGCACGGATCTGCAGCGCCAGTGCGCCCTCGGTAAGTTCCGCCGCGCTCGTCTCACGCGTACGCGTCAGACTCGACACCACCGGGTCGATCGCCACATCCGCCTCGCGCGTTCTCCCCAGCGCCTCGAGCGACTCCGCCCGCAGCCGCGCCCCGCGCAGACTCGTGACGCCCGCCAGCGCCTCCAGCGCCGACTCATACTCCCCGCGCCACATCGCGGCTTCGGCGCGGTCCTCCGCGTCCGCCGCGTCATCCATCAGCGAAGCGTCGTCCCACACCCCCACCAGCAGCGCCGCCTTCGCCCGCCGACGCACCTCCGCGATGTCCGCCTCCGTCCACATCCCGTGGAACACCCGCAGGTCCGCTCGTTCCTCATCGCTCAGATAGGGCGCGGCCACCGCCCGCAGCACCCCCTCGCTCACATCCGGCAGTTCCTGCCCCGCCGCCGTCGCCGCCACCCAACCCACCAACACCGCGACCACAAATCCCCTCCCCGAGGGAGGGGTAGCGGAGGGTTTCCGAATCCGCATCACGCGCTCAACAGCGCGTCCGAAGAATCCCCTCCCCGAGGGGGGGGTAGGGGAGGGCTCGTGGTGAGTGCATTGGCGCGCAATGTCGCGCTCGATCCGCTCCCCCTCCCTCTGGGAGGGGGGTAGGGGGGAGGGGGGGGAGGAGCGGTTCCGCATGATCCAGTGCTGCTTCATCACTTCAAACCCTCCATCCACCCCCGCCACCGCGCCGCACGCGCTGCATCCAACTGATCCATGACCAACTCTACGCCCGACGCCCACACTCGCATACCGCCGGCGCTCGCCGCGTGTTCCACCTCGTGCGCCCACAGCAGATCGGTGAACCCCGCCGCCAGCGCTGAATCGTTCAGATGCGCCAGCGACTCCAGCGCCCCGACGATGTCCCGTTCAACGCCGAGCACCACCGCCAGACCGCAGCACGCCAACCTCGTCAGGAACTCGCGTTCGTTCCGCGCCGGGTGAAACATCACGCCGTCATTGACCTCGCAGAATGCACCGAACAGCGACGCCCCCGGCGCGGTTGGTTCCGCGGCATGGCCCATCATCTCAAACACCATCCGCGCAAGGTCGTCGGGGTCGCCTTCCATTTCGCCGATCCGATCATCGCGCAGCCGGCGCGCCAGCCCCGCCTCGTCGAGCCGCTCACGGATCAGATCAAAGAACGCGCGCGAAGTCTGTGATCTGTTGTTGAGGCACCTTCCTTCGCTATGCTCCGCTTGCCTGCTGCCTGCTGCTCGCCTCACCCCATCACCACATCCTCACGAGCATAGCGCGCCGCGTGCAGACGCCGCCGCGA
>CAZSLT010000244.1:0-3291 GCA_964607595.1 uncultured Phycisphaeraceae bacterium | reverse complement strand
CCCGCGCCATCGCCGATCAGGCCCGCACGATCCGCATCCCCGTGCACATGATCGAGACGATGAGCAAGCTGCGCAACTTCCAGAAGATGCTGCTGCAGCGGCTGGGCCACGAGCCGACGATCGAGGAGCTGGCCGAGGCCGCGGGGATGCCCGCGGCGGAGGTGCGGCGCGTTATGAAGATCGGCCGTCACCCGATCTCGCTGGACCGCCCGGTGGGAGACTCCGAGGACTCGTACTTTGGCGACTTCATCGAGGACGAGCGCCAGGAGGCGCCGTCGCAGATGGCCGCCAGCGACATGCTCCGCCGGCGCATCGACGATGTGCTCAAGACGCTGACCTACCGCGAGCGCGAGATCATCAAGCTCCGCTACGGCATCGGCGACGGCTACACCTACACGCTCGAGGAGGTGGGCCGGATCTTCAAGGTGACGCGTGAGCGCGTCCGGCAGGTCGAGGCCAAGGCCTTGCGGAAGCTGCAGCACCCGGTGCGGTCGCGCAAGCTCTCGCCGTTCCTGGACGGCAAGATGCAGGAGGAGAGCGCGACGGTCTGAGCGATCGACGCGGTCCCTGATGAACATTTCTTCAGCGCCCGGGCCGGGGTGGCCCGGGCGTTTTCTTTCTATGATTGGCCCAGCCCGCCAGGGAAAGGACGCCCCATGCCCATCCGGTTCAAGCAGCGCCTCATCGCGCATCTCAAGCACGACTCCTACACGCCGTCGGACATCCAGACGCTCATCCGGGATCTGCGCATCGACGAGGCGGACGCCGAGGCGTTCAAGGAGGCGGTGAACGATCTGGCCGAGAGCGGCCAGCTCGTGCTGGACAAGAACCTGGTCACGCTGCCGCCCATCGGGCGCGAGTTGATCGGCCGGTTCAAGCGGAACGCCAAGGGGTTCGGCTTCATCATCCCCAACGACCCCAACGCCCACGGCGATCTGTTCGTGCCCATCGGCAACACGATGGATGCGCTGACCGGGGATGTCGTCAAGGCCGAGGTCATCTACCAGAAGAGGCGTGGCGACGACGACCGGAGCCCGTACATCGGCAACATCGTCGAGATCATCAAGCGCAAGCAGTCGAACTTCACGGGCACGCTGGTCCGACGCGGCGGGATGTGGATCGTCGATCCCGACGGCAAGGTCGTCACCGACCCGATCGTCGTGCGCGACGCCCAGAGCTCGGGCGCCAACGAGGGCGACAAGGTCGTCGTCGAGATCCTGCACTTTCCCGAGGGCGACTACCTCGGCGAGGGCGTGATCACGAAGGTGCTGGGCGAGGCCGGCGAGCCCAATGTCGAGACGCAGGCGGTCATCGAGGCGTACGGCCTGCCGGGCGAGTTCGCCGAGGAGGTCATGGAGGAGGCCCGCGTCCAGACCAAGCGGTTCGACGAAGAGATCGCCGAGCTCACCGGCGGCAAAAAGGTGGATGCGACGGTGCGGCGCGACCTGCGCGAGTCGTACATCATCACGATCGACCCACCCGACGCCAAGGATTACGACGACGCTCTCTCGCTGGAAAAGATCGGCCAGGAAGGCGGCGGCGGTAGTGGGGGGGCGGTGTGGCGGCTGGGCGTGCACATCGCGGATGTGGCGCACTTCGTCGAGCCGGGCGGCGCCATCGACCGCGAGGCCACGGAGCGCACCACCTCGGTGTATCTGCCGCGGAAGGTGATCCCGATGCTCCCGGAGATTCTCTCCAACGGCATCTGCTCGCTGCAGGAGGGCGTGGAGCGGTTCTGCAAGAGCGCGTTCATCGACTACGACGAAAAGGGGCAGGTCAAGGCGCGGGGCTACGCGCAGACGCTCATCAAATCCGCCAAGCGGCTGACCTATCTCGAGGCGCAGGCGCTGATCGAGGGCGACGAGACCGAGGCGAAGAAGCACGCCAAGACCGAGCCGCGGTACACCGAGCAGCTCGTCAAGACACTGCGGCAGTTCGACCGGCTGGCCAAGCGGATCGAGGAGCGGCGGCGCAAGGCGGGGATGATTCACCTCGAGCTGCCCGATGTCGAGCTGGTGTACGACGATCAGGGGCGCGTGGTGGACGCCGTGCCCGAGGACGATGCGTACACGCACACGCTCATCGAGATGTTCATGGTGGAGGCGAACGAGGCGATCGCCGTGCTCTTCGAGGACCTGGGCGTGCCGGTGCTGCGCCGCACCCACCCCGAGCCGGTCCCCGGCTCGACCGAGTCGCTGCAGGGCTTCGTCCGCGTCGCCGGCTACCGAATCCCCAAGGCGCCGACCCGCGAGGATCTCCAGGCGCTGCTCGACGCCACCAAGGGCTCGCCCGCGGCCCCGGCCATCCACATGGCGGTCCTCCGCACGCTGACCCGTGCGCAGTACTCCCCCGCGCTCATCGGCCACTTCGCGCTGGCTTCCAACGCCTACTCGCACTTCACCAGCCCCATCCGGCGCTACCCGGACCTCACCGCCCACCGGGCGCTGGCCGAATACCTCCGCCACACGAAGAACGGGACCGAGCCGCCCCGCACCGACAGCGAGCGCAAGGCGCTGGGCAAGAAACTCCGCGAGAGCCCGGCCTGCCCGGACGAGCAGGCGCTGCAGGTCATCGCGTCACGCTGCAACAACAACGAAGAGAACGCCGAGAGCGCCGAGCGCGAACTCCGCCAGTTCCTCGTGCTCCAGCTGCTCGAGCAGCACATCGGCGAGTCCTTCCCCGGCATCGTCACGGGTGTCATGAACCGCGGCGTGTTCGTGCGGCTGGACAAGTACCTGGCCGAAGGCATGTGCGACGCGGCCGACCTGCCCGTGCCCGCGCCGCCCGGCGCCAAGCAGTCGTACTACAAGAAGGGCATCTGGCGCATCGACACCAAGTCCGGCGCGCTGGTCGAGCAGAACACCGGCCGGTCGTACAACATCGGCGACCGCGTGGATGTGACGATCGCGGCGGTGGACTTGCCGCGGCGTCAGATGGAGCTGGTGATCACGGACGCTTCGAGCCGGACGGCGGGGAAGAACAAGAGCGTGGCGTCGGGATTGAAGCTGGGCGAGGTGGAGTTCGAGAAGCCCCAGCGGACCGGCGCTGACAAGCGGGCGGCGCGGAGCAAGTCGCGGGACAAGCGGAAGAGCGATTTCCGTGGTGATCGCAAGGGGAAGGGGAAGCGGCAGTAGTTCGGAATCACCGCGGCGGCGCGGTGGGCGCGGAGGGGGAGCCGGATGGTCCTTGATTTGGGCTGATTCCGCTCCGAAGGAGCGGTGGAGTGTTGCCACGGGTGGAGCGAAGTCCGAGCGCAGCGAAGGACAAAGCGCAACCCGTGGACAACGCAGC
>CAZSLT010000243.1:0-3298 GCA_964607595.1 uncultured Phycisphaeraceae bacterium | reverse complement strand
GGATCGACCCCGGATCGGCCTCGTGCGGCTCGGCGGTCACATTCGACATCACGGGACAGAGGGGCGCACGGAGGTCGGTCGACTTGAGGGCCGAAGCGAGGCGTTCGGCGGCGGGGGCCATGAGCGGGGAGTGGAACGCGCCGGCCACGGCCAGCGCGGTGGCGCGCAATCCCATGCCAGAAGCCGCCGCAACCGCGCGCTCGCAGGCATCCCCCGAGCCAGACAGCACAATCTGGCCCGGAGCGTTGAAGTTGGCGCAGACAAGCACGCCGGACCCCCGGGCTTCATCGCACACGCGCTGCGCCTGCTCCTCGTCTGCGCCGATGAGTGCGACCATCGAGCCGCTGCCGCTCTCCGCGGCGTCCTGCATGGCGCGCCCGCGCAGCGTCATGAGTTCCAGCGCATCGGCGAAGCCCATCGCCCCGGCCAGATGCAGCGCCGTGTACTCACCGAGACTCAGCCCAGCCGCGGCGGCGAAATCCTTAGGGTTCGCGCCCGGGAACAACGCCTGGAAGCACGCGACCGACGCCACGAAAATCGCGGGCTGCGCAATGTCGGTCCGGTTGAGCACCTCGCCGGGCCCTTCGAAACAGAGCTTCGACAGTTTCGCACCCAGCCGATCGCCCAGGAGCTCGTCGGCCGCGCCGAAGGTCCGCGCGGCGTCGGGCGAGCGATCGAACCACGCCTTGCCCATGCCCACGCTCTGGGCGCCCTGACCGGGGCACAACAGCACCATGCCTTGGCTCATGCGTCGTTCCTCGCTCCAGAGCGGGCCGCGATGGAGTCGTGGACGCTCACAGGCGCCAGAGACTCGAGGCCCATGTCAGACCGCCGCCGAACGCGACGAACATGACGACATCATTCTCGCGGCACTTGCCCGCCCGCCGGAGCTCATCAAGCACCACCGGCACGGAGCCGCCCGAGCAATTCCCGTAGCGGTCGATGTTCACATACAGCTTGGACTCGGGGATGCCGAACTTCGAGCGCGCCGACTCAAGGATCCGCGCGTTGGACTGGTGGCACACGAACATGTCGATGTCCGTGGCCTTCATCCCAGCGTCGTCGAGCGTCTGCTCGATGAGCTTGCCGAAGGTGGAGACCGCGAACTTGTAGACCTCGCGCCCGTTCATCTGGAGACTGCCCATCTTGACGGTCGCGGGGTCAACACCCTCGGCAAGGTCGCGGGGCTTGCGGGGCAGGTAGAGCTCGCGCCACCCCGTGCCGTCGGCGTGGAGGCGCCCGGCGATCATGCCGCGGGTCGTGTCGTCGGTGGCCCGGAGGATCGCGGCACCCGCGGCGTCGCCGAAGAGGATGCACACGCCACGGTCCGTGTAGTCCATGATCTCGCTCATGACATCGCAGCCGATCACCGCGACATTCCGCATCGCGCCGGTGCGGATCATGTCGTGGCCGATGTTGAGCCCGTAGACGAAGCTCGAGCACGCCGCGGCGATATCGAACGCCCCCGCGCCGACCGCCCCAACCTCGGCCGCGACGCGGCAGGCGGTCGCCGGGCACGACATCTCGCCCGTCACGCTCCCCAGAATGACCAGATCAAGCTCCGATGGGTCGATGCGGGCGTCCTCGATCGCGCGGGACAGCGCCTTGACGCTCAGCGAGCGCACGCTCTCGCCCTTGTCGGGGTCGCAGACGCGCCGCTCGTGGATGCCGGTGCGCTGGACAATCCACTCATCCGTCGTGTCCACCATCCGCTCGAAATCAGCGTTGGTGAGCTTCTTGTCCGGAACGCAATGGCCGGTGCCGGCGATGCGCACGCCGACACGGGGGACCGGACGGGACTCGGCGTTGGGCCGGTTCATGCCGCGTCGCCCCTCGCCACCGCGCCACCTGGCGGCTCAAGACGCGAGACGCGCTCGATGATCGCCTCGTTCACGCCCTTCTTCACATACTCACGCGCCACGCGGATCGCGGCACGGATCGTCCGGGCCTCGCTCGACCCGTGGCAGATGAAGCAGACACCATTGACGCCCAGCAGCGGCGCCCCGCCGTACTCGTGATAGTCGTTCTTCTTGAACAGATCCTTCAGAATCGGCTCGAGCTGCAGCGCCATCGAGGGGTCGCGGTCGAGGATCTCCGAGAGAATGACATTGAACAGCGACCGCGAAAGACCCTCGGCGAGCTTGAGCATCGTGTTGCCGACGAACCCGTCGGTCACAACGACATCCGCCACGCCGTCGAACAGGTCCCGCCCCTCGACATAGCCCACATAGTTCAGGTCAGGAATCGCCTTGAGCAGATCACGCACCTCGCGCACGAGGTCCGTCCCCTTGCCCTCTTCCGAGCCGATGTTCATCTGCGCCACCCGCGGCCGCTGCACGCCCAGCACGCGCCGGGCATACGCCTCGGCCATCACCGCGTACTGCGCCAGGTGAATCGGCTTGGGCTCCGGGTTGGCCCCGACATCGCACAGCACCATCGGCCCGTGGAACGAGGGGATCGCGCACGCGATGCCCGGCCGGTGCACCCCCGGCAACCGCTTCATGTACATCGTGCCGCCCGACACGCACGCGCCGGTGTTGCCCGCCGAAATGACCACATCCGCCGCCGGACGGTCCAGCCGGCCCGCGGCCAGCAGCATCATCTTGACCAGCGAAGACTCTTTCTTGGCCCGCACAGCCTCGACCGGCGACTCGTGCATCTCCACGACCTGATCCGCGTGGATGATCTCGATCGGCGCGTCCTTGAAACGGCTGCCGCCGCACTCGCGCATGATGTCGCGGATCTCGGGCTCGCGCCCGATCAAAACGATCTCATCGCCCGGGGCCAGGTCGGGAATCGCGTCAAGACAACCCCGCACGATGGCATCGGGCGCGTGATCCCCGCCCATCGCATCGACGGCCAGTCGCATGACGGATCAGCCCTCGTTCGTGCCGATACCCAGCTTGGGAAGACGAATCGTCAGCCCGGGGCGGACGAATCCCGACACCTTGCAGGCGCGGTGGTGCAGCTTGATGTTGCCGGTGAGCGGGCACAGGCCGACCTGGATCGCCTCGATCGCGTGGTGGCTGCGGCGGCGACGCTGACGGCCCGGGCTGATTCGATGGGTAGGGTGCATGGTGTTCGGTCTCGTTGGGGCGGATCGACGACTCGCCGAACGCCCGGGCCCGTAAAAGTGCTGCGACTCCCCCGGCACAGGTCCGGAGGTGTGAGTCGGGAGGAAGAGGGTAGCGGCGCGGTCCGGGGGTGTCAAAGTTTCCGCTGGGAGGGCCCCACCCCCCACCCCCCGCTCCTATGCCGTCCACCACTTCCCGCCCCCTACCACCATCCCATCGCCCCA
>CAZSLT010000242.1:0-3305 GCA_964607595.1 uncultured Phycisphaeraceae bacterium | reverse complement strand
GCGCGATCATCGGCGACCACGCCAAGACCGCCATCGGCACGCGGCTGATGACCGGCTGCGTCATCGGGATGGGTGCGATGATGGCTTCCAGCGCACCCGTGAGCGGCGCGGTCGCGCCGTTCGCGTGGCTGACGGATGCGGAAGAGGAAGCCGAGCGCAGTTACCGGCTCAGCAAGTTCATGGATGTGATGCGCACCGTCATGGCCCGCCGCTCCCTCAAGCCCACCGACGCGTATGAGAAACTGATCGCCGATCTGCACGCGCTGTCATCGAGGCCGGGCGTCGTGAGGGGGGCATGAAAACCCTCTACCTCATCGACGGCTACGCGCAGTTCTTCCGCGCCTTCCACGCCATCCGCACCCCCATGTCCTCCCCCGTCACCAAGGAGCCCACCAACGCCACCTTCGGCTTCGTCGGCATGCTCCTCAAGGTCCTCCGCGAACTCAAGCCCGACTACCTCGCCGTCGCCATCGATGTCTCGGGCGACCGCGAAACCTTCCGATCCGAGATCTACCCCGAATACAAGGCCACCCGCGAGCCGCCGCCCGAGAGTCTCTTCCCGCAGATCAAGCGCTGCATCGAACTGCTCACCGAGATCGGCGTGCCCGTCCTCGGCGTCGAGGGCTTCGAGGCCGACGATGTCATCGCCACCATCGCCGACAAACTCTCGCATCAGAAGAACGGCCTGCTCGTCCGCATCGTCTCCAAGGACAAGGACCTCCAGCAACTCCTCGAGCAGGGCCACATCGAGATGTTCGATGTCCACACCGACGCCCTCATCGACGAGGCCGCGCTCAAATCCGAAAAAGGCGTCACCCCCGCGCAGGTCATCGACATGCTCGCCCTCATGGGCGACACCGTCGACAATGTCCCCGGCGTCGACGGCGTCGGGCCCAAGACCGCCGCGCAGCTCATCGCCGAGTACGGCACCCTCGACAACCTTCTGGCCCACGCCGACGACATCAAGGGCAAACGCGGCGAGAAACTCCGCGAGGCCGCGCCCCGCCTCGCCCTCTCCCGCACGCTCGTCACGCTCCGGCGCGATGTCCCTGTGGAGTTCAACCTCGACGCCGCGTCCGTGAACCGCCTCCACCTCGATCGCCTCATGCCGATCCTCCAGCAGCTCGGCTTCAACCGCTACCAGCAGGACCTCAAAGACCTCATCGGCGCGCCTCAATCGCCCCCTACCCCCGACGCCCCCGCACCGACCGACGCCCCGCCCGCGGATCACGCCGCCGCCCGCGCACGCGGCGCCCGCGACGCCGAGTTCGCCGGCGGCCTCTTCGCGCCCGTCCACACCGCCGACGCCACGCCGCTCGCGGCCGCGGGCCGATACGAGTGCGTGCGCACGAAACAGCAACTCGACGCGCTCGTCGCCGAACTCCGCGCCGCCGAGATCTTCGCCTTCGACACCGAAACCACATCCCTCGAACCGCGCCGCGCCGATCTCTGCGGCCTCTCCTTCGCCGTGCGGCCCGGGCAGGCGTGGTATGTCCCCGTCCGCTCCCCCGCGACAGACACGCACCTCGACGAAGCGACCGTCCTCAGCGCGATCCGCCCCCTCCTCGAAGACCCTAAGCGCCCCAAGTGCGGCCATAACCTCAAGTACGACGCGCTCGTCCTCCGGCGCGCCGGCGTCACCGTCCGCGGATTCGACGCCCCCGCCACCGCCTCCGACTCCATGGTCGCCAGCTATCTCATCGACGCCTCGCGCTCCAGCCACTCGATGGACAACCTCTCGCTGGCGCTGCTCAACCACCGCTGCATCCCCATCAGCGAACTCATCGGCACCGGCAAGTCCCAATGCACCTTCGACTGCGTCGATCTCGAGCGCGCCACCGTCTACGCGGCCGAGGACGCCGACATGACGCTCCGCCTCTGGCTCACCATGCGCAGCCAGATCGTCGCCATGGGCCTCGAGAAACTCTTCCGCGAACTCGAGATGCCGCTCGTCGCCGTGCTCGCCGAGATGGAGTGGAACGGCATCCGCGTCGAACCGCAGGAACTCCGCAACCAGGAACACCGCCTCCAGCTCCGCATCGACCAGCTCCGCAAGCAGATCACCGACGCCGCGCCCCGGCCCTTCAACCCCGACTCACCGAAGCAGCTCGCCGCGGTCCTCTTCAACAAGCCCGACGACGACGAGCCCGGGCTGGGCATCAAGCCGCTCAAGAAGACCAAGACCGGCTACTCCACCGATGTCGAGGTCCTCGAGAAACTCGCGGCCGATGACGCCATCGACTCCCCCGTCCCCGCGCTCATCGTCGAGTATCGACAGCTCACTAAGCTCGTCAACACCTACCTCGTCGCGCTCCGCGAGGCGATCAACCCCGAGACGGGGCGCGTCCACGCCTCCTTCCACCAGACCGTCGCGGCCACCGGCCGCCTCTCCTCCTCCGACCCCAACCTCCAGAACATCCCCATCCGCACCGACATCGGGCGCGAGATCCGGCGCGCCTTCGTCGCCGAGGACGGCCACCTCCTCATCAGCGCCGACTACTCGCAGATCGAACTCCGCCTGCTCGCCCACCTCTCCGACGACCCCGCGCTCATCCAGGCCTTCCACGAAGGCCAGGACATCCACCGCGCCGTCGCCGCGCAGATCGCGGGCATCCCCCCCGAGGAAGTCACGCGTAAGCAGCGCGACGGCGCCAAGATGGTCAACTTCGGCATCGTCTACGGCGTCACGGCCTACGGGCTGGCGCGCCGGCTGGGCATCTCCAACGCCGAGGCCGCGGAGATCATCGACGGCTACAAGAAGCGCTTCGCCGGCATCACGACCTTCCTCGAAGAGTGCATCGCGCAGGCCAAGCGGATGGGATTCGTCGAGACGATCATGAAGCGCCGCCGCCCGATCCACGGCATCGACTCGCGCAACCCCGCCGAGCGCTCGCTCGCCGAACGCATGGCGATCAACTCCGTCGTGCAGGGCAGCGCCGCCGACCTCATCAAGGTCGCCATGGTGGACCTGCACGCGCGCCTCGCCGCGGACAACAACGACGCCGCGCCCCCCGCTCCCCGCGGCGTCCGCATGCTCCTGCAGATCCACGACGAACTCGTCTTCGAAGCCCCCATCCCCGCCGCCGACGACGCCAAGAACCTCATCGTCGCACGCATGGAACAAGCGATGGCGCTCAAAGTCCCCCTCGTCGCCGAGGCCGGCCTCGGACGCTCCTGGTTCGACAACAAGTGATGAGGGGGATTGCGGAGTGATGCACCCTCTCCCCTTGAGGGAGAGGGTGGCACGAGCGCAGCGAGTGACGGGTGAGGGGTCTCTCCGCTCCCTCCCCCGTCCCCGGCGGGGG
>CAZSLT010000241.1:0-3329 GCA_964607595.1 uncultured Phycisphaeraceae bacterium | reverse complement strand
GCCATCCGCCCGCTCAAGGACGGCGTCATCTCCGACTTCGAGATCACCGAGGCGATGCTCTCCTACTTCATCCGCAAGGTGAACGGACGCTCGCGCTATCTCGGCGTCTGGGGGCCGCGTGTCGTCATCGCCGTGCCCTCCGGCATCACCGCCGTCGAGAAGCAGGCCGTCCAGCAATCCGCCCTGCGCGCCGGAGCGCGCATCGTGTGGACGATCGAAGAGCCCATCGCCGCGGCCATCGGCGCCGGGCTGCCCTTCGCCGAGCCCACCGCCTCGATGATCGTTGACATCGGCGGCGGCACCACCGAGGTCGCCATCATGTCGCTGGCCGACATCGCCACCTGCGAGTCGGTGCGCGTCGCCGGCGACGACATGGACGAGGCGATCATCAACCACATGAAGAAGACCTACAACCTGATGATCGGCGAGCAGACCGCCGAGCGCATCAAGATCGACATCGGCAGCGCCGCCCCCGTGGGCGAGGAGCGCTCGATGGAAGCGCGCGGACGCGACATGATCTCCGGCTTGCCCCGCAAGACCGTCGTCACCAGCGAGGAAATCCGCGAGGCCCTGCAAGAGCCCGTCAATGCCATCATCGAGGCCGTCACACGCACCCTCGAACGCGCCGAGCCCGAACTCGCCGCCGACCTCGTGGACAACGGAATTATGCTCGCCGGCGGCGGCGCGCTGCTCCGCGGCATGGATGTCGTCCTGCGCAACGCCACGGGGATGGAGGTCCAGATCGCCGAGGACCCGCTGACCTGCGTCGCCGCGGGAACCGCAACCTTCCTCGAGAACATCGAACTGCTCAAGGACACCCTCGAGAGCAATCTGGACGCGTAGCGCCGCCGCGGCACGCCCCGCCCCCCCACACCCACCGCCCCCCCCGCACGCGGAGCATGATGGGATCACGCACACCGAGTCCGCGACGCGTGCTGGCCGGCATCGCCGCGGTGCTGCTCGTGCTCTGCCTGGCCCCGCCGAAACTCACGCGATGGCTCGAATGGTTCCGCGACCCGCTGGTCGTCGTGGTCACGCCCGCCGCCCGCCCCGCGTCCATGATCTCCTCATGGCTCCGCCCCGGCAGCGCACCCGTGCCCCGCGACGAGGAACTCTCCGCCGACGATGCGCTCCGCCAACGCGACGAACTCAACACGATGTACCTCCAGGCGCTCCGCGAGAACGAGGCGCTCCGCGCCACGATCCGCGACCTCCAGAACGGACGCGAGTTCGCGTCGGACCCATCGTGCGAGTCCTTCGTCGCGCCACGCGTCGGGCGCGACCTGAACGCGGGCACGATCGAAGTCCGGGGCGGCGCCGCCGACGAGATCACCGAGGGCTCCGTCGCGGTCTCGGCCGGTGGGCAGCAGCTCATCGGCATCGTCACCGCCGTGGGCCGCCTCACCTCCACCGTCCGCGCCGTCACGCACACCTCCGGCGAAAACGCCGCGATCGAGACACTGCTCGTGCCGCCGGGCGTCACCGACCCCGGCGCGATCCTCGGCGCGCCGCGCTGCCGATTGGAACCGGTCGGCGACGGCACGCTTATCGGCGAGATCGGCGTCGAGTCGCCGGACGATGAACAGATCGCCCCCGGACTGCTCGCCCGCCTCGACGACCCCACCTGGCCCGCGTGCGCTTCGCGACTGATCGTCGGACGAATCATCGAGGTCCGCCGCACCGATCACCCGCTGCACCGACGGATCGTCGTCCAGCCGGAGATCGACCCCATGCACGCGCCCTCCGTGGTCCTGCGCATCCCGCAGCCCGACGGCGCGCGTGACGGGGGGGGCGGGGAGGGAGCGCCGTGAGCTGGGGCGTGTTCGTCATCGCGGCATGGATCGCGCTCGGCTGTGAATGGGGCCTGCGCGACGCCCTGGCGCTCGGGTCCACGCCCATCGCGCCGAGCTTCGTCCTCGTGCTGGCGGTCTTCGTGGCGATGTGGGCGCCCTCGGTCAGCGCGCTGACCGCCTGCCTGGCGCTCGGCGTCGCGATGGACCTGCTCTTCCAGATCCCCGCCGACGAGGGGGCGCGCACCATCGTCGGCCCGCACGCGCTGGCGCTGCTGCTCACCGGCTACACCATCGTCACCTCACGCACGCTCGTCTTCCGGCGCAACCTGCGGACGGCGATCTTCCTCACACTCCTGGGCGGGTTGATCGCGGCCATCGTCGTCACCGTCCTTCTGGCCCTCCGCTCCGCCTACGGCGACATCCAGCCCGGACGCGCCGGGACGCGGCTCCTGCACGGCTTCGGCTCGGCCGCGGCATCGGCGGCGCTGGCGCTCGTGCTCATCCCGGTGCTCTCGCTGGCGGCCGGCGCGTTCGGGTTCCGCAAGCCGCGGGCGCCGGAGTTCGGCACGAGACGCTAGAGCGCGGGTACAATCATGCGGGTAATCAACCGTGATCCGGAGGTGATGCCGTGGCCGAGATGGGCAAGAAGATCCTGTACTCCGCGGTGATCGACAGCGAGGAGGCGAAGCGCGCCCAGGCCGCGGCCGACGCCAGCGCCGACCTCCCCGCCGACAAGATCGATATCGACTCGATGAAGATCACCCAGCAGTACGACAAGTACACCGACGAGAACCACGAGGTCTGGGGCACCATCTTCCGCAAGCGCATGGAGCAGCTCGCCGAGTTCGGATCGAACATCTTCCTCAGCGGCGCCAAGGTCATCAATCTGCGCCCCGACCGCGTGCCGCCGCTCAAGGATGTCAACCGCCGACTCAACGAATGCACCGGCTGGTCGAGCCACGGCGTGCCGGGCTACCTGCCCGCCAAATCCTTCTTCGCGTTCCTGGCCCAGCGCCAGTTCCCGACCACCGTCACCGTCCGCCCCAAGGCGCAGATGGACTACCTGCCCGAGCCGGACATCATCCACGATGTCTTCGGCCATGTGCCGCTGCACGCCGACCCGGTCTTCGCCGAGTTCCTCCAGACCTACGGCAAGGCCGCGCTCTACACGAACAACCCGCTGCACACCGAACGGCTGGCGCGGCTCTTCTGGTTCACCGTCGAGTTCGGCCTCATTCAAGAGGACAACAAGCTCAAGCTCTACGGCTCCGGGCTGATCTCCTCCGAGGGCGAGGGCCACCACTCGCTGGAGTCGCCGGATGTGGACCGCCGGCCCTTCGAGCTCGAGCGCGTCTGCAACACCGCATTCGAGATCGACCACTACCAGCCGATCCTCTATGTGCTGGACTCCTTCGAGCAGCTCCGCGACGCGATGGTCACCTACGCCGAGCGTGTGCTCGACGAGGCGGGCCGGCTCGACGAACTCGAGTCGCTCACCAAGTCCTCACGCTGAGTCACTCCGGGGCGCTGCCCCCC
>CAZSLT010000240.1:0-3403 GCA_964607595.1 uncultured Phycisphaeraceae bacterium | reverse complement strand
GAGGCCGTGAAGTCGGCGAACGGCAGCGGGAGGTAGAGGTCCGCCGTCACGCCGATCATCGGCGCGAGTTCGACCTTCAACCAATCCCGGAACCATCGCTCGGTGATCCGGTCGTAGACGAGCCCGCCGGTTCCGTGGATGAACAGGTCGCACCCCGCCATCCGCAGCAAGCCGGTCATGAGCAACGCCTTGGGCGCGAGTTGATCTGTTGGCGGGATGTCGTTCGACCAGACCGGCGTCCTTGCAGCACCCAGGGCGACCCGCCACAACGGGAGTTCGACGCGCTCGCCGCTTGACGCCAGCGGCTTGATCCCGGCCGCCGGGTTTGCGCCCGCGGCATCGTTGTACGCCCGCGCCAACCCGTGCGGATCGGCGCGCATCCGTTCGACAACCTCGGCGAAAAGATCGGTGCGCGCGATCGCGGTGGCCATCAGCGTCGTGCCCGCGCCGGCGTACGGCGACATCAGATCACCGAGCGCCCCGGCGATCTGCGACGCGGCCGAGGGAGCGCCCGCGTGCCTCATCAACGCTTCGTGCGCACGCGTGACGCCGTCGCGGACCGAAGGCAGCGCCCAGCGGAGATCCGGCATCGCCCCCGATCGCGAGGGGGGGGTGCTTCCGGTCGTCACGCCGGTTGTCGGCGGCGGTCCGAGGCGCACTTCCGCGGCGGTGGTCACGCCGCGTTCATCGAGCACGGGCACACGGATGGCGAAGGGGTCGTTGTCGTCCTGATCGACGACGAGCCGCGCCTGCGCGGCGTTGAACCATTGTGCGATGGCGTCCGCCGCGATGTACTTGGAGAGAATCCCGGCGTGCCAGAGCGACGCTTGATGGCCGGTCATGACGATCGGGCGGTCGGTGGGCAGTCCCAGTTGTTCGCGGAAGCGGCGCGCGCGTGCGTCGATCGCGAACGAATGAAGTCGCGCGTTCCACAGATCCGGGAGCGTGACGCGGACTCGCGGATTTGGTGCCGTGCCCGGCGCGTCGTTCATCGCTTGCAACAGGAGGAGCACCACGAGGTCGCACGCGTGGTGGCGGGCAGGCGGTCGGCGTTGGCGGTGATCTCGCGCTCGAGCACGCGCCGGTAATACGCCAGCCGCGTGTCGTCGTCGTTGAGCGGCCCGCCGAAGGTGCGCTTGGGATCCTTGTAGATCAACCGGATCGGGATCTCGGTGATCCTCAGATTGTGGGCCACCGCCTGCACCCAGAACTGCATCGGGAACGCGTAGCCGTCTTCGCTGAGCGAGAGCTGACGCATCGCCTCGACGCGGTACGCCTTGAACCCGCAGAAGGCGTCGGTGATCCGCATCCCCAGCCGCTCGTTGAGCTCTTTGGTGAGCGTGGCGTTGATCGCCCGGCGGTTCTGCGGCGGGGCGTCGTTGCCGCTCATGTCGCGCAGATAGCGCGAGCCGGAGATGATGTCGTGCGTGTCGGCCGCGGCCGCGCGGACGAAGTCCGGGATCGACTCCGGTTCGTGCTGCTCGTCGCAGTCCATCGTGATGACCCAATCGTAGCCGTCCACCATCGCCCAGCGGAAGGCGTCCTGCATGGACCGCCCGTAGCCGCGGTTCGTCGCGTGCCGGATGACCTCGACCGGGTGGCGCGGGAGCTTGCAGGGCGTGGAGTCGGTGGAGCCGTCGTCGATGACGAGCACCTGCTCGGCGAACTCCAGCACGCGTGCCATGACGCGGTCGACATACTCTTCTTCGTTGTAGACCGGGATCGCCACGAGTGTGCGCATAAGATTGGCTCCTAGATCGGTGATCGTAGGCACGGCCCGACGCGTGTCCACGCACCCGCCGACGAGTGTCTACCGGAGCGGGACGGCGATCGCCGACGGGTCCTCGATGCTCCACGCCCCGGTGGCGAGGTTCAGGCGGATGGCCGCGGCCTCCTCCTGCCGGCCGGTCGCCTCGTCCAGAACCGTGACCCGCCTGCCGCCGGTGGCGCCGGCGACGATTTCACCGGTGATCGCGTCGTAGCGTGCCGCGTCGCAGACGACCTGCACCGAGCCGTGCCGGACGACGACCGAGCCGGTCGCGGTGACCGATCGCAGCGCCGCCCGCTGGTTGCGATCGTTCTCCAGATCGAATCCGGCGTCGAGCGTGTCGGCGCGGAGATCGGTGACGACCCCGCTCGTCGCGTCGAGGTGACGGAACGACACCGAGTCCTGCATGCGCGCCGTGCCGGCAAGACCGTCGAGGTCCATCCGCCCGGCCCATTCAAAGAGCGAGGTGCCGAGGGCGGACTCAAGCGATCCCGGCCCCGCGCCGATCAATTCGGCGTCTTCGGGGCGCTGCGCGCGGTTGTCGATGAGCAAACGGCCCGGGCCGGCGACGGCGACGCTCCGATCGTCGGGTCGCGTATCCATGAGCGGGCCGGTGATGAACAGCACACCGAGCAGTCGGCGCGTGTTGTCGGCGTCGAGCGCATAGACCCGCGACTCGACGCGCGCCCATTGCGGATCATCGCCGCCGAGCCCCTCGATGAGCGCCCGCACGAGCCGGCGCGAGACTTGCGCGGGATCGACTTCCGTCGCGCCGGTCATCGCCGCGAGATCCAGCGTCACACGGTCGCCCGTCGCGGTGTGGACACGCATGCCCGATGCGCCGGCGTCGGTGACCACATCTTCGTCGGCGCGAACGGAGACGGCCCCGGCGATCTCCGCGCGGCTGCGCGTGTCGTCGTACAGGAACGACCGATCCCATCGCACCGTGACAAGCCGCTGGGCGAGCAGCTCGTCCACCGAGCCGGCGACGGCCTCTCCCGGCCCGATCACACTCAGCGTGCGGTCCGCGGCGTCGAGTTGGAAGCGTTCCGATCTCAGTTCTGTGCTCCCTGAGTCGTCCAGGCGCGCGATGGACGCCGGGGCGCCTGTCAATTCGGCGCGGCGCGTCCGCGCATCGCCGGTGATCCCATCGCCGGTCGCGCGGGTGCCGTCCGGCAGCGTCACGACGACCTGGTCGCGAATGGTGAACGCGCCGATCGCGTCGTCGCCCTGTTCGTCGCGGACGACCTCGGCCTCGAGCGACCCGGCCAGCAGCTCCGCCTCGGGCGTGCCGGCGCGGAGGTTGCCGCTCGCGCGCGCCGAGAAGGGCGCGGGGCGGCTGTCATCGCCCGAGTCGGGCGCGAAAAGGATGTCGATCGCGTCGCCTTCGATCCACGCGCCGCGTCCGTCCTGGGCGCGGGCCTGGTCACGCACGCTCACGCCCGCGAGCGTGGCGCCGCGCTCCGGTTCGGTGAACGCGGCACGGATCGAGTCGCCGCGGAGAAACGCCCCGCCGCGGCGCGCTTCGGCGCCGTCCGAGATCACGATGGAACGCGGCCGGATCGGACCGCCCGAACCGATCGGGCCGTCGCTGGTGTCGAGCACGAAGTCGGCCCGTCCGGTCGAAGCGATCCA
>CAZSLT010000239.1:1446-3405 GCA_964607595.1 uncultured Phycisphaeraceae bacterium | reverse complement strand
GCCTCAACGCCGCGCGCCGACGACTGCCCATGACCCGCGTCACCAAGCTCTACGAGTTCACCGGCCCGAACGGCCGCGTCTCGCTCGCCGACCTCTTCGACGGCCGCCGGCAACTCATCGTCTATCACTTCATGTTCGACCCCGCCGACAAGCAGGGTCCGCCCTTCTCCGAGGGCTGCCCCGGCTGCTCGCATGTCGCCGACAACCTCCCCCACCCGGCGCACATCCACGCGCGCAACACCTCGCTCGTCATGGTCTCCCGCGCGCCCCTCGACAAGATCACACCGTTCAAGCAGCGCATGGGCTGGACCGTCCCCTGGGTCTCATCCTTCGGCTCAGACTTCAACTACGACTTCCATGTCACGCTCGACGACTCCAAGGCGCCCGTGCTTTACAACTACATGACCAAGGACGAACTCGCCCGCAAGGGCCAGCCCTTCCACTATGAAGGCGAGTCGCACGGGCTCAGCGTCTTCCTCCGCGATCCCGACGGCCTGTTCCATACCTACTCCACCTACGGACGCGGCGTCGACCACCTCCTCAACACCTACAACCTCCTCGACCTCACGCCCCTCGGCCGACAGGAAGACTGGGAAGACTCACCCCCCGGCTGGCCCCAGTCGCAAGGCGGCCCCGCATGGATCCGCCACCACGACAAGTACGAATACGCCAATCCCCGCGCCTGCTCATCGTGCGGCTGCGGGTCCTGACCGCCGCCGCCGCGTATCGGCACGCACGCACTCCTCACACTTCTCACACGGAGTTCTCGCTGTGAAAGCGAATGATGTCATCGTTTCCGCACTCGACATGTCGCGCGACTGGGCGATCCTGCTCGCCGAGGACCTGATCGATGCGCCTTTGGCCACCGTCCAGCCCGACGGCGGACACCATGCGATGTGGCTGATGGGCCACGCGGCCCATTCCGAAGGTGGCCTCCTCGGAATCATCACCGGCCAGCCCAACCCGCTCGATACATGGGGCCCGTTGTTCCAGCAAGGCTCGCACCCCACCAGCGCCGCGAGCAAGTACCCCCCCTACCGCGAAGTCCTCGATCACTTCACACGCCTCCGCGCCAAGACCATCGCGCTCGCCGCGCGCCTCACCGACACCGAGCTCGACGCACGGCCGAAGAGTCTTCCCGCCGAACTCGCCGACATCCCCTACTTCGCCACGGTCGGCAGCGTGCTGCTCTTCACCGCGATGCACCAGATGTCGCACTTCGGCCAGTTGGCCGATATCCGCCGCCGTCTCGGGCGCGCCCCCCTGCTCGGGGCCCCGCGTGACACCGAGGCCGCGGCCGCCCGCTGACCATTTCTTACGCTACCCCGCACCGGAAAACACACACACCCAAAGGAACACAACCATGGAATGCATGCCGAAGCCCGAGAAAGAACACGAGTGGCTGATGCAGCTCGTCGGCGAGTGGGAGTTCGAGAACGAATGCGTGATGGGGCCCAACGGCGAGAAAATGAAGAGTACCGGCCGCGAAGTCGTCCGCGCCATCGGCGACCTCTGGGTCATGGGCGAGATGACCGGTGAAATGCCCGGCGGTGCCGGGACAATGACCGGCATCATCACGATGGGCTTCGACCCGCGCACCCGCCGCTTCATCGGCACCTGGATCGGCAGCCCGATGGCACACATGTTCATCTACGACGGCACGCGCGACGCCTCCGGCAAGGTCCTCACGCTCGACTGCGAGGGCCCGAGCTTCACGGACCCGACCAAACTCGCCAAGTACCAGGACATCGTCGAGATCCGCTCCCGCAACGAGCGCCGCCTCTCCTCGCAGTTCCGGGACGACCAGGGCAAGTGGCACAAATTCATGGAAGGCACCTTCCGCCGCGTGAAATAGCCCGCCGAAGCAACCGCGGCATCTCAAACTCTGACATGACCCTCGACCGAGTCGTCGAGGGTTTTTCCAATGACGGCCCCGATCATCATCTTGATCCCCGCGAC
>CAZSLT010000239.1:0-1346 GCA_964607595.1 uncultured Phycisphaeraceae bacterium | reverse complement strand
TCTTCGCCTTGTCGACGAGTTCCTTGATCTTCTTCACCGCCCCGTCGCCATGAAGGTCCCGGTGGTTGTTCTCCGGCTGATGACGATCGATCGAGTTGTACATCGCGCTGCTCCTCGGCCGACCCCCGACCTTTGCGGGGAGACACCAGGTGCTCGACGGCTCCGGCGACAGTGATTAATGGCTCATGCTGCGCTCATGAATGCTTCATCATCGCCCACGGATAATGATCGCTGTTCATGGAGTCGACCCTCACCATCCTCGGCGTCACCGTTCGGGCGTTCGCGCTCCTCTTTGTCCTGATGAGCGCTGCGCCATTCCTCAAGGTCGGTTGGTGGGCCGTCCGCGTGCTGGATTTTCCCCGCCTGCAGATCGCGGCTCTTTGCGGCGCCGCCGCCCTCGCCCTGATCCCGTTCGCGTGGCGTGCACACTGGCATCCCCTCGACATCGCGTTGCTCGCCCTGGTCATGGCCGCGGGCGTATGGCAGTTGTCCCATGTCTTCCCGTACACACGCCTCCGCCGGGCGCCCATCGGTCCGACAGACACCCCGAACCTCACGCTCCTCATCGCGAATCTCACCTGCAACAATCGTCATCACGACGAAGCCCGCGCCGTGCTCGAACACTTAGACGCCGACCTGCTCATCCTGATCGAGATCGACTCGCGCTGGTTCGTCTCGCTCTCGAAACTCCGCGACCGGTACCCGCACCGGATCGAGCACATCGCCGGTGACGGACTCGGCATGGTCCTCTGGTCCCGCACACCCCTGAACGCCGCGGCCGTCAAGCGCCTCGTCTCGCAGGACCGGGTCTCCATGCACTGCACGCTCAACACATCAGACGGCGTCCCGCTGCAATTGATCGCCATCCACCCCGCCCCGCCCGGCCTTCCCAACGAAGAGTCCACCGGCTTGCACGACAGCCGCGAGCGCGACGCGGAACTCATCATGGTCGCCGACATCGTTTCCTCGCAGCGTGATCGCCCGTGGATCGTCGCCGGCGACTTCAACGATGTCGCGTGGTCACATACTACTCGCCTCTTCCAGCGCATCAGCGGCCTCAAAGACCCCCGCGTCGGCCGAGGCCTCTTCAACACCTACAACGCCAACTGGCCGATCCTCCGCTATCCCCTCGATCATGTCTTCGTCTCCCCCGGCATGCGAATCGCCAAACTCGGGCGCGTCCGCATCCCCGGCTCCGACCACTTCGGGATCACGGCCGCCGTGCACCTCGACCCGAACGACACGCCCGATCCACACGCCGACACCGACGACAACATCGAGGCCGACTCGATCGTCACCGAGGGCCATCAGCAGTCCGCGGACGATGCGCCCTGAGCCGCGTCGGC
>CAZSLT010000238.1:0-3430 GCA_964607595.1 uncultured Phycisphaeraceae bacterium | reverse complement strand
CGAAAGAGAGATTGATGATGAACAAGAAGCTCACGACCCTTGCCGCATCACTGATCGCGGCATCCGCCGCGTCCGCCGCATGGAACAGCGACCCCGCAACCAACATCTCCGTCGCCGACGGCCCCGGCGATCAGGCCCAGCCGAAGATCGTCGGCGCGCCCGATTGCGGCGTCTGGATCTCATGGTTCGACGGCAACGCGGGTTACGATGTCCGCCTCCAACTGCTCGACGCCAACGGCAACGAAATCTTCGCCCACAACGGCCTCCTCGTCGCCGATCGCGACTTCTCCTCAACCCAGGACTACGGCCTCTCCGCCGACGCCTCCGGCAACGCGCTGCTCGCCTACCGTTTCAACGGCGGTGCTGAGATTCGCGCCGCCAAGGTGATGCCCGACGGCTCAATGCCGTGGGGAGCGAACGGCGTCGCCGCCAACACGGGCGGAGCGCCCAACAGCCCGCGTTGTGCCGGCACGAGCGACGGCGGCGCGGTCGTAGGGTGGTCCGATGGCGCCAACACCGTGCTCCAGAAGCTCGACGCCAACGGCGTGGCGCAGTGGGGGACCGGCACTGTCGTGTCCGCGCCTGGATTCCAGGTGGTCCTGAGCGATATCCGCGACGCCGGCAACGGCGATGTGATTGTCTCGTGGATCCAGCAGGCTTCGTTCCTGGCCGCCAAACATCTCTATTGCCAGAAGTTCGACTCCACCGGCGCCGAGGTCTGGGCCTCGCGCGTCGCGGTCTATGACGGCGGATCGCTCCAGATCGGCAACTTCCCCCGCTTCCTCAGCGACAGCGCGGGCGGCGGCGTCTTCGCGTGGTACGACTCGGCCGGCACGAACTTCGTCCAGCATGTCTCCTCCGCCGGCGCGGAACTCTTCCCGCACAACGGCGTGGCGACCGAGACCGGCGCCGGCACCCGCCGCTACGAGATCACCGCCGCGTACGACCAGGCCAACGGCGACATCTACGCCTTCTACCGCGAGACCGACATCGCCCAGGGCATGATCGGCCTCTCCGCCCAGCGGATCGACAGCACCGGCGCACGCCAGTGGACCGACAACGGCCTGGACATCGTCCCCATGTCGGGCAACGACATCGGCTCGCTCTCCGCCGATTTCTCCGGCGGCGCCGCCAAGGTCGTCTTCACCGAGGCCGTCGGCCCCACACAGGACCTCCTCAAGGCCGCGGCGCTCGACTCCGCCGGCCTCGACCTCTGGCCCGGCTCGCCCATCGGCGTCGCCACCACGCCCGCCGACATGTTCCGCACCGCGGTCACATCATCAAACAACGGCGAACTCCGTGTCGTCTGGCAGCAGAGCGGCGACATCGCCGGCCAGAATGTCACCCGCAACGGTCACTTCGGCGTGTGCGCCGGCGACGCCAACGACGATCTGATCGTGAATGTCGATGACCTCAACGCCGTCCTCTCGCTGTGGTCGCAGGCCTTGCCCGACGGCGGTATCGGCGACTTCAACTGCGACGGCACGATCGATGTCGACGACCTCAATGTCGTCCTCTCCAACTGGGCGAACTCCTGCCCCTGACCGGATCTCACTTGGGTCACTCCCACGAACGCAGGGCCCACTTCGGGGGCCCGCCGGCGGTCTGTCGGCGGGCCCTTTTCTTTCGATGAGCCGCGTCACGCCCGTCAATCGAGCAGGGCGTCGTCCGTCCCGCCGAGCTCACGCAACAACTGACGCATCACCGCCGTGGCCTCGATATGCGCCCGCCGCTGCGACCCCTCCTCCAGCATCGTCAGGTGGATGTGATCCACCCCACCGCCACGCTTCCAGAAGAGCTGATCCGAAATCGCGTCCTGACGGTCCTGCATCATCGTCAGCGTCGATTGAATCAGGACCGCCAGCGAGTCCACGGTTGCGTTTTCATCGACCGGCATCAGCAGGCACGCGTCGTCCACCGGCACCGAGAACACGACGCCCCCCGGCGGGAGCCGGGGAAGCAGCGAGTCGATCACCAGGCACGCCGACGAACCCGGCAGCAGGTCGGAAACCACCGCGTGAACGCCGCTGTCGCCGTCGATCTCCAGCAGCGAGTCCGGGTCCACCGAACGCCGAAGATTGTCGATCGCGATCGTCAGCACATCGTCGAACTCGACCGGCCAACGGTCCAGCACCCGCGTCGTCACGAACGGAGCCCGCTCCCCCAGCCCGAGCGTGACCGCCTTCAGCAACGGCCCGAACGCGTCACGCCGGCACATCGCCCGATCCGGCCCCGTGAGCCGCTGTCTCCCGACGATCCGGGGCCTCAGCCACGGGCGTGCCTGATCAAAGTCGAACGCCAGCGCGTCGGGGAGCGGAATCCCCAGCAGCCCCGAGATCGCAAAGGCCAGTTCGTCCGGCTCGGCGCTCGAGACCTCGATCGGGAGCTGCTGCGAGAGCGTCTCGATACTGACCGGGAACGCCTGATCGTTCCGTGTGACCGTCGACACGCCCTGTTTCCACGCCCGCGTCGTGCATCCGAGAATCCCGAACGCCCGATCGAGGCGACGCTCGGTCTCGCGTGCGGTCGCCGGATCGGATGGTTGCGGTTGACTCATATCGCGGCCTGTCCGCTCACCCCTCGGCCCGCGGGCCCGTCGCCGCAGGTGCGTTCCCGCCCAGCCCGCCGAAGCGCCGCTCACGCGAAGCGTAGGCCCGGATCGCGGCCCGAAGGTCTTCGGCCCCGAAGTCCGGCCATAGCGTCTCGGTCGAGACGAACTCCGCGTAACTGAGCTGCCACAGCAGGAAGTTGCTCAGCCGCATCTCGCCCGCCGTCCGGATGATCAGGTCCGGGTCGGGCATCGATGAGGTGTAGAGATGCCCGCCGAGCACCGACTCGTCGATCTGTTCCGGCGTCAACTCGCCCCGCGCCACACGCCCCGCGATCGCACGCGTCGCGTCCACGATCTCGGCCCGCGATCCGTAGTTCACCGCCAGGCACAGCGTCGGACCCGTGCAGCGGCTCGTCGCCTCGATCGTGCGGTCCAGCGCCTCCAGCGCCTCGGGCGGCAGGCCGTCCCGCCGGCCGATCTGCACCAGCCGGATGTTCTCCCGGACCAGCGCCTCGCGCTCCCCGCTCATGTACTCCAGATACAGCCGCATCAACTCGCGCACTTCCTCCCGCGGCCGGCTCCAGTTCTCCATCGAGAACGAGTACAGCGTCAGGTAGTCGATCCCCAGCCGCCCCGCCTCCTCGACCGTCGCCCGCACCGCCGAAGCCCCGTTGCGGTGGCCGAACACACGCGGGAAACCCCGCGCCGTCGCCCAGCGCCCGTTCCCGTCCATGATGATCGCGATATGCCGCGGAATCCGGTCCGGCGGGACATCCGGCAGCAGCCGCACCGGGTCCGCGTGCGGGTTGACAAGCCGCATCCTCCGCACCGCCTCCCGCTGCGCCGGGTCGCAGATCGCGCTCAGCGGGGTTGGCGCGT
>CAZSLT010000237.1:0-3436 GCA_964607595.1 uncultured Phycisphaeraceae bacterium | reverse complement strand
CGCTCGTGCTCGGCGCGCTGATCGGCCGTCGCGTCGCTGCTGAGCACCGCGTCCAGCAGAACCTCGAGATGGTCGGCCCGCTCCGTCACCGCGTTTGATCCTCCGTCAACTGGGTTCGGTCGTCGCTGAGCGCGGCACGCATGCGCTGGCGCGCCCGGTAGACATGGCTCATCGCGGTGCCCTCGGGCAGGTCCATCGCCGCGGAGATTTCCTTGTAGTTCAGCCCGACGACCGTCCGCAGCAGCAGGCAGGCGCGGGCGTGCGGTTCGAGCGTTCCCAGGGCGCTCACCACGCGGTCATCGAACTCGGACTGGCCCGGGGCGATCTCTCCGTGCGCGGTGACCGCGGGGCCGGTGCGCCGATCGAACGATGCGACGCCCGCGCCGGGATCGGGCGAGGCGTGCGTGCGCCGGCGCTGGCCGGTGCGCGCCTGGTTGAGCGCGCAGAAGCGGACGATGCGCCCCATCCATGCGCCGAACGAGGTGCCGGGGTCGAACTCATTGAGTTTGGTCAGCGCGATCGCCGCGGCCTCCTGGATGATGTCATCGGCCAGCACCCGATCGCCCGTGACGCCTGCGGCGATGCACCAGAGCATGCGACTGGACTCCTGGAAGCGCGCGGCGAACCCGTCCGGCGTCAGGCCCGGGCCGACAGCGCCGGCGGCGCCCCTCTTCGCGTCGCCACGGTCATCCATTCGCCATGCCAATGTTGCCGCGAGTCGCTTCCATTGCGGTCAACGCCCGGGCGCGCCCCATAACTGTGGTTGTCGCCGCCAGCGGTCGAACCGCGCCAGCGCCATCCCCGGGAAGTAATGGCGGTAGAGGTGGTACCGCAGATAGAACACTTTGGGGAAGCCGGTGCCGGTGAACCACTGGTCCCGCCACGCGCCGGCCGGCTCGTCCACGATGTGTCGGGGCGGCTCGGCGGGGGCGTCGTCGGCGAGCTGGGTGCGGTGGAGATAGTCCATGGCGCGCTCGACGGCTTCGTCCTCCGCGCCGACCAGGTACATGAGCGCCATGGCGCCCCACGCCGTCTGCGAGGGGGTTGAGGGGCCGCGGCCCATGAGGGACTCATCCAGATAGGAGTCCGCCGACTCGCCGAAGCCGCCGTCCTCGTTCTGCGCGGCGCGGAGCCATGACTCGGTCTTTCGCAGGTAGGGCTGCGAGAGGTCCTCGCCGGCGTGATACAGCCCGCCGACGGCCTGCCAGGTGCCGTAGAGGAAGTTCACGCCCCACCGGCCCCACCAGCACCCCTGCGGGCGCTGCTCGCGCTTGATGAAATCGACTCCGGTGCGGACGGCGGGGTGCGTCCGCGGCACGGCGCAGGTCGCCAGCGCCTCAAGCGTGCGCCCGGTGATGTCGGCGCAGGAGGGGTCCTGCATCGCGTTGTGGTCCGCGAAGGGGACATGCTCCATCCAGCGGCGGTCCTTGGTGCGGTCGAACGCGGCCCATCCGCCGTCGTCGTTCTGCATGGCGAGCATCCAGCGCACGCCGCGGGTCGCGGCGGCGCGCCAGCGCTCGCCCGAGGCCCCCGCGCCGACGGATGCGCGCCAGAGCGCGGTGCAGACCATGGCGGTGTCGTCGACATCGGGGTACCAGTCGTTGCGGTACTCGAAGGCCCACGCGCCGGCGTCCCCGCCCGGGCCCATGCGCATCGCGCGGTCCGCGGGGCGGAGGTTGTTGATCCAGTCCCCCACCATCGTGACCTCGCGGTCGCAGAGCCAGTCGCAGACGCGTGCGATGCGTTCGTCGGCGGCGCCGGCCAGGCCCGCCTCGCAGGCCGCGTAGAGGGCGGTGCCGGTGTCCCACACGGGCGAGAAGCATGGCTGGATGCGGGCGTGGTCCTCGCGCGGAATGATGAATCGGTCGAGTTCGCGTTCGGCGCTCACGATCACGGGGTGGGAGCGGTCGTAGCCCATCGCCTTGAGCGCGACCTGGATGTAGACCATCGGGGGGAAGATCGCGCCCAGGCCGTCGGTGGTCTGGGGGGTCATGCGGTCGAGGAGCCAGCGCTCGGCGACGCGGAGGGCGCGGGTGCGCATCGGCGTGACGCCGCGTCGCTGGAGACCCTTGAGGGCGGAGTCCACGGTGAGGAAGACATTGGTCCAGTTGAGCGGGTCGCCGGGGACGCGGGCCTTGTTGAGGCGCTGGCGCTTGGATTGATCGACGAAGAGCTCGCCGATGCCGAGGTGCGAGGGGAGGCGGCGCGTGGGGCGGAGGGCGGTGCAGATCGCCAGCGGGAGGATCATCGTGCGTGTCCATGCCGCGACCTTGTCGAGGTGGAAGGGGAACCAGCGCGGCAGCAGGGCGACCTCGGGCGGGATCGCGGGGCAGGCGTCCCACGAGATCTGCCCCAGCCCCGCGAGGTAGAACGCCGAGAAGGTGTTGATGTTCTCGGCGCCGCCCATCGCCAGGATCGCTTCGCGGGCGCGGCGCATGTGCGGGGCGTCGCGGTCGTCGCCCAGCAGTTTGAGCGCGAAGTAGGCCTTGACCATCGCCGACAGGTCCGGCGGTGAGCCGGGGTACTGGCCCCAGGTTCCGTCCTCGCGCTGCAGCCAGCGCAGGTAGACGGCGAGCTTCTCGAAGAGCGCCAGGTCGTCGGGCGTCGCGGCGGGCGCGGCCTCCTGCCCGAGCATCCACTTCATGAGCAGATACTCGGAGTTGAGGATCGAGTCGCCCTCGAGCTCGGCGCACCAATGCGCCCCCCCGCCCCCCCCGCCCCCCGCGCCCATGTCCGCGTGCAACTTGGACATCAGCGCCGCGAGGCCGCGCTCGAGCGCCTGCGTCGGGTCGTGACTGAGGCGCGCCTGAACGCCCGCGGGTGAAGTCGGGGCGGGATGGTCGATCACGGTCATGCTCGGCGGCTCTCCGGGTGCGTGGCGGATGCGGAGGGTAGCCCGTGCCCGCCGGGCGAACAAACGCCGATCCAATCCGCGGATTCGATTGCCCGCGGGCGCGGCGCGCTACAATCCGGGCTATGGAGCATGTGTCGACCGCGACCGAACTCGCCGCCTCCGCCGCCCTCTCGGTGCATGTGGATGCCGTGATGGCCGCGGAACAGGTGAGCGAGGAAGTCCGGGCGTCGCTCGGGGGTCCGTCGGACCTGGCGGTGCTCTTTGTGTCGGGCGATCACATCCAGCGGACCCCGGAGATCGTGGCGCAGGTTTCACGGGTGATCGAGCCCGGCGCGCTGGTGACGGTCACCGCCGAGGGCTTGATCGGCGGGGATCAGGAGGTCGAGCGGACGGCGGGCGTCTCGCTGCTCAGCGCGACGATGCCCGGCACGACGATTCAATCGTTCCTCTTCAAGGACCTGCCCCACGGCAAGACCGACGACGCCGAGTCGATGCGTCGACTGGGGGCGGCGATCGGGGCGCGGCAAGACCTGCGGGGGGTGCTGTTCTTCGCCGACCCCTTCAGCGTGCCCACCGGCGCGG
>CAZSLT010000236.1:0-3439 GCA_964607595.1 uncultured Phycisphaeraceae bacterium | reverse complement strand
CGCTGGCGGCGCGGGCGGTTCTCGGGTACCTTCAAAGTGTTGGTAGGAGGGATGGGGTCTGCCTGTGCTTGACCCCGTTCGGAGGGAAGGCCCGGTTCGCCGGGAACACGTCAACCGCGGCTTGCCGCGGAGGTCCGGGAAACCGGACTGGGGAAGAGAGAATCGCTCAAAGGTCAAGCGGTTCTACAAGAACACGTTAGGGGAAGGTGGTCAGACCTAACCACCGAACATCGCATGCTGACTCATGTCAGTGTGTGGCAGAAGCCAGGGCCACCCCAAAAGGTGGCCTTGGCTTTTTTTGCCGCCATCTTCGCCGTCATGTCCCTCAGGGCGCGAAGGCATGATCTTCCGTACCATCCGCCCCCATGATCGACCTCAAGCAACTCCGCGAGTCCCCCGACCGCTTCAAGACCGGCGCCAAGCGCAAGGGCGTCTCGGTGGATATCGACCGCATCCTCACGCTGGACACCCGCCGCCGGGCCATCCAGACCGAAGTCGATCAGACCCGCGCCGAGCAGAACCGGCTCGCCAAGGAGTCCGGCCCCCGCATCGGCCAGTTGATGGGGCAGATCAAAAAAGCCCAGGGCGCCGAGCGTGACGCCCTCGAGAAGGAAGCCGACGCCCTCCGCGCAGCGCCCGCCAAACTCAAAGAGCGAATCCAGGCCCTCGAGGCCGAGGCCGCCTCCGTCGAGCCGGAACTCAACGCCCTCCTCCTCCAGGTCCCCATGCCCCCCGACGACGATGTCCCCGTCGGCGCCGACGCCTCGGGCAATGTCGAGATTCGCGCCTGGAGCCCCGCCGGCTTCGAGGTCGCCAAGGGCTTCGCCGCCTGCCGCGGCTTCGCGCCCCGGACCCACATCGACCTCATGGAGTCACTCGGGCTGGTGGACTTCCAGCGCGGCGTCAAGATGGCCGGTTCACGCAGCTATGTCCTCAAGGGCATGGGCATGCGCCTCCATCAGGCCGTCCTCCGCTACGCCGTGGACTTCATCACCGACCGCCACGGCTTCACGCCTGTCTCCGTCCCCGTCATCGTCCGCGAGGAGTGCATGGTCGGCACCGGCTTCTTCCCCGCCGGACGCGAACAGACCTATGTGGTCGAGGAAACCTCCCGCGGGGGAACGCACGACATGTTCCTCACCGGCACCGGCGAGGTCGGCCTGATGGGCCTGCACGCCGATGAGATCCTTGATGAGTCGATGCTCCCGCTCAAACTCGCCACGGTGAGCACCTGCTTCCGGCGCGAGGCCGGCGCGGCCGGGCGCGACACCGCCGGGCTTTACCGCATCCACCAGTTCGACAAGGTCGAGCAAGTCGTGATCTGCCGCGCCGACGAGCAGGAAAGCCGACGCTGGCACAAGCAGATGATCGCCATCGTCGAGGAACTCCTGCAATCTCTCGGGCTGGCCTACCGCCTGCTCCAGTGCTGCACCGGCGACCTGGGCGTCAAGAACGCCGACATGATCGACATCGAGTGCTGGATGCCCGGACGCGGCGAACCAACGAAGGACGGCCGCACCCCCGGCGCCTACGGCGAGACCCACAGCGCCTCGCGCCTGTACGACTTCCAGTGCCGCCGCCTGAACATGCGCTACCGCGGCGACTCCACCTCCGGCAAGACCGTCTTCTGCCACTCGCTGAACAACACCGTCGCCGCGAGCCCGCGCCTGCTCATCCCCATCGTCGAGATGCACCAGCAGCCCGACGGCTCAATCCGCGTGCCCGAAGCGCTCCGCCCCTACATGGGCGGCGCGGAAGTGATCGACAAAAAGTAAAACCGGCCCCCGCGGGCCGGTCGTTGCGATCTCATATGTCCCATCCGCTCACGGCTTGGCGTTCGGCAGTTCGACGAACATCAGCAGTTTCGGCCGATCCGTCGGACGCACCATGTTCGAGCGGTCGAACAGGCACAGCCAGCGCGACTCGTAGGTCGGCACGAACCGCTCATCGTTGAGTGCGTTCTCCGGCGTCCCCGTGATCTCGATCGACTCGATCAGGTCCGGGTCGTACCCGCGGACGATGAACCACGCCAGGAACACATCCGATCGCGTGGAGGCGCAGTTCACCATGCCGCGGAAGATCGCCAGCTTCTCCTCGATGTCGTTCGCAGGCTGATTGGTCAGCCCCTGCGGCGTGAAGAGCGCCGTCGCGGTCGGCGTCAGGTCGAAGGGGTGCCCGTCGGCCGCTCCCGAATCGATGCCCAGCGACTGGAACAGGTCCGTCCCCGTCGCGTCCGGCTGGCCCGCAGTCCAGGTGTCCATGACCGCCAGCTCGCCGATCGACGCGAGCCCGGGGGTGTTGAATCCAAGCGCCGCGGCGCCGGGGACACGCAAACCCATCATCCCGGTCAGGTTCGTCGGCGTGTCACCATTGGGCGAGAGCAGATTGAACTGCTTGTCGCGATACCGCGAGAGCATATTCGCCCGCGGCGAGGCCGAGCCCATCGACGCCTCGTCGAAGACGCCGTTGGCCGGCAGCATCGCCATCCCGTCCGAGATCAGGTTCGTCGGCCACAGGAACGGCAGGTGCGCCAGCACCTCGATCGGCGCCGTGTTCACATTGATCCGACCCTGCACCAAGTCCGACTCCGGCGTGATCGTGTCGAAGCAATCAAACACCCGCAGCGCCGGCGGCACCGCCATCGCATCGGGCAGATTGGCCACCGCCCCCATGAGCGTCCCCGTGTCGTTGAGCACGAACCGCGAGATGTCCAGCGTGCCCATATAGGGATTGAGCACGCCGGCGCTGTATTCAAACGACTCGGCGAGCTGCTGCGAGACCGTCTTCCACTTCGTCAGGTCATCAAGCTCGTGATCGACGCAGAAGTGCGCCAGCGTCGAGAGCTGCGCCACCGCCGCGACCGTCGGGAACGCGTTGTTCCCGTCGCGGCAATACAGCTGGAACGGCGGGAAGTTCGGCGCCGCCGAGTCCGCGTACTTGGCCGCCTCGCCCAGATCGCTGAACACGCCCGACAACGCCACCGGCCCCGCGTCCGTCCACGCCGCGGGGACCAGCACCGTCGCACCATTCATGCCCGCGTAGACCCGCTGCCAGATCGGAGGACCGAAGATGGGGCCGACTTCCGCAGTCGCCCAGCCCCACTGCTTGTAGGGAGTGGTGTCGGCCGGCGAGTTCGCGAGTTCGGTGATATCGATCGAAGCGGCGAGATTGAAGTCCTGCTTCTCGATGCAATACGCCGGGAACGACGGGCCCGCGGGCTGCGTGCCGGGACGAGTGACGCTCGAAGTGAGAATGACGCGTCCGGTCATGGGCTGCATATTGCCGGCCGGGAGGAAGCGGGAGTCGCCGCCACCCGCAAGAACCTCGGTATTCAGATCGGCCCAGGAGAAGAGCGGGCCGTAGGTCGCTGTGGTGCCCTCCGCGACCGCGATGCCCTCGCCGTCGGCAAGCCCCTGCGGGAAGCGGTCGTTCACCGTGA
>CAZSLT010000235.1:0-3452 GCA_964607595.1 uncultured Phycisphaeraceae bacterium | reverse complement strand
CATCATGCAACTGAAACCGATGACGGTGGTGATGGTCGTCAGCGAGATCGCGCGCCCTGAGCCGCCCGCCATGCCCGCCGGCGCGTCCTCCGGCTGCTGACGCCACCGGTGGACCGCGTGGACACCCGCGTCCACACCGACACCGAAGAGCAGCGGCATCACGATCGTGTTGGCGAAATTCAGCGGTTCGTTGATGAGGACCATCGTCGCCAGCATGAGGATCGCGCCGCTGACGACGGGGATCGCCGAGCAGACGACATCGCGGAAGTGGCGGAGGTCGATGAAGAGCAGCACGACGATGGCGATGAGCGCGAAGAGCGCCGCGTCGTAGTAGGCGCTCTTGATGAGCTTCGACGACTCGTAGATCTGCACGATCGGCCCGGTCGCGTCGGGCGCGACCGAGAGCACATCCTCGGCGAAGGGCTCCATCCGCTCCGGGGCCAGCACGCTCACGCCCGGCTCCACGGTCGGCGAGACGAGGATCTGCACCGATCCGTCCACGCCGACGAAGAGCTCGCGCATCGGCGCGGGCAGCGCCTCAAGGTCGACCGCGTCGGCGTCGGCGGCGCGCAGCGCGGCCAGATACCCGGCCAGCGCGGCGCGCTCGTCTCTATAGGTCTGGGCCAGCCGCAGGCGCGACTCCGGGGGAGCGTCCGCGATCGCGCTCGCCGCGGCCGAGATCCGCGCATTCTCGGACAGGCGCTGGGCCACGACGCGGCACACGGACGACAGCCGATCGGCCTCTTCCGGCGTCGCGACGCCCGGGGTCGCGGCATCGGCGGTCGGCGCGGGGGGGGCGGGGAGTGTGCGGAGGATCGCGGCTCGTTCTTCGAGCGTCGAGCGATCGACGGCGAACCGCGCCGCGCCGTCGAGCCCGCCGACGGTGGGCATCGAGCGCAGGCGCGGGACGATCTGCCTGGCCGCGTCGAGATCCTCCACGATCACCTTGGCGTGCCACACCGAGCCGGCGTCCGCGTGCGCCAGGCGCTGCTGCCAGGCGACGCTCTCGGCGTTCGGCGGGACAAGACGCATGAGGTCGGGGTCGTAGCGGGTGCGCAGCGCGACGGCGCCGGCGAGCGTCAGCACGACGAACGAGACGAACATGATGGTGCGCGGGTGCCTGTCGAGCCACACGCCCAGCCGCCCGGCGAAGGGGCGGGACTCGCCCCCGGCGCGCGCGCGGATCCGCTTCTCCGGGCGCGGCAGAATCATGAGCATCGCCGGCAGCACCGTCATGACGGCGATCGTGCAGAGCAGCACGCCGCCCGCGGCGATCTTGCCCATCTCGGCGACGCCCGCGAAGCGCGTGAAGGCGGTGGCGCCGAATGCCGCGGCCGTGGTGGCGGTGGCGGTCATCACGCCGGGGCCGACGCCACGGAAGGTCTTGGCGATGGCCTCGCCCATGTGGGCGTGGTCGGGGTGGACCAGCTCGAGCCGCGCGATGAGGTGAATCGCGGTATCGATGCCCAGCCCGAGCAACACGACGGTGAAGACGACCGACAGCACCTGGAGGTGGCCCACCGCGAGGGCGACCCACGCGAATGACCACGCGATGCCGACGAGGAGCGCGGTGAGCGCGAGCATCGGCGCGATGACACCGCGATAGACGATGACCATGAGCAGGCCGATGAGCGCGAAGGAGAGGATGGTGGCGTTGGTGGCGTCCTCCATACTCTGGGTCGTCTCATCGGACTCGAACACCGGCACGCCCGTGACGCCGGCCTCGATGGGGGCGAAACGCGTCTCGGACGCTCGTGCCTGGGCGATGTGCGCGCGGAGCGCCGCGACGACGAGCCGCTGCGCATCGACGCCCTGCGCGTCGGCCCCCTTGGCCTTGGAGACCAGGACGATCGCCAGCATCGGCCCGCCGTCATCGCCGCCGGTGGTGATGCGTTCGACGCCGCTCAGACCCTCGATGCCCAGCAGCGAGCCGTCGCCCCCTTGTGTGATCCGCGCGGCGCGCTCGAGCAGATCGGCCAGCCCCGCTCGGGACTCGTCGTTCATGGCGCCGCCGCCGGCGCCCAGCGCCACGAGCGAGAGCAGGTCGGACAGCGACGGGCTGTTGAGCACCGGCGCGGTGCGGCGGAGCGAGTCCGCCACCGCCTGGATGCGCTCGGTCGGCTCGGTGAGCAGCATCCACGCGGGGAGGTCGGCGCGATCGAACCCGGAGGTGACACCGTCAAAGACGGGGTCGGCGCGGAGCCGTTCGGCGAGCGCGTCGATGAACGCCCACGCCGTCGCCTCATCCGTCGCCGAGCCGACATCAACGACAACGATGAGGTCGTCCCATCGCGGATAGCGGTGCTTCATCGAGGCGTAACGCTGCTGCCACGGGAGCGTCGGGTCGATGAGGTCCGACCGGTCGGAGTGGAAGGAGATGGTCCGTGCCGCGTACACGCCCGCGATCGTCGCGGTGATGAGCGCGACGATCAGGATGAGCCACGGGCGCGAGGTCGCCAGCCGCGCCCAGCCGCCGAAGAACTTGTGATGGTCGACGGGCAGCGGCATGGGGGGCGTCGGGGCTCCGGTCGGTTCGGTGGAAAGCCCCACAGGGTACCGCCACCGGCGGCCACTGTTACGGCGTCCCGCCCGAGGCACGGTCGATGCGTCGTTTGGCGGTGCGCAGCGCACGCGGCCGCGGGATCCCCAGTTTGTCCATCCGCGAGAGCAGCGTCTGCGGATTGATCTCCAGTTTCGACGCGGCGCCGCGTTCGCCGAAGACTTTGTACCCGCTCGTCTCCAGCGCGTGCATAATCTGCAGACGCTGCAACTGATCGAGCGTCAGGTCCAGCAGCACATCCCGCGGCACCCCCCCGCCCCCCCCTCCCCCACTGCCCGCGCTCCCGCCACCCGCGGCACGCGCCCCGGCGTCCATGTTCGCGGCCGGGCCCTTCGGGAGCTCCACTTCCAGCTCCGGCCCGCTCGAGAGAATCGTCGCGCGTTCGATCGCGTTCTCGAGCTCGCGGACATTGCCGGGCCAGCGGTAGGCGAGCATCCGGCGCATCGAGCGTTCCGAGATCGGCAGCACGGCGCGGGCCATCGCCTTGGCGTGCTTCTCGTGGAAGAACTCGGCCAGCGCGCGGATGTCCTCGCGCCGATCGCGCAGAGAAGGCACATCGATGCGGAAGACATTGAGCCGGTAGAAAAGGTCCTCGCGGAAGCGCCCCCGCGCGACCTGCACCGCCAGGTCGCGGTGCGTCGCCGCGACCACGCGGACATCGACGCGGATCGTCTGGCTCCCGCCGACGCGCTCGAACGCACCCTCCTGCAGAACGCGCAGGAGTTTGGCCTGAGCCGCGGCCGAGAGCTCGGCGATCTCATCAAGGAAGAGCGTGCCCCGGTCGGCGAGCTCGAACTTGCCGTGGCGCTCGCGGTCGGCGCCGGTGAACGCCCCGCGTTCGTGGCCGAAGAGCTCGGACTCAATGAGCGTGTCGGGCAGCGCCGCGCAGTTG
>CAZSLT010000234.1:0-3464 GCA_964607595.1 uncultured Phycisphaeraceae bacterium | reverse complement strand
CCACCCCTTCGTCGCTCAGCGACAAGGGGTGCTCTTCGGCCAGTCGGTGGGGGTGCCCTCCCCCAGTCCCCAATGGGGAGGTGCCGCGCGCAAGCGAGTCGGTGGGGGTGCCCTCCCCCATTCCCCAATGGGGGAGGTGCCGAGCGCAAGCGAGGCGGTGGGGGTCTTCCTCCGCGCCCGATCGGAAAGCCCGGGGCCGGCGTGATCGTTCAATCAATCACACCGGCCCCGCGCAGGCATCCGGAGCGACAGCAAGGTCGCCCGTCAGTGAGAGTCTTCTGTCGGCGCGGAGTCCTCCGCGTGCAGCGCACGCCGCAACTTCTCCACCACCTCGTTGCTCGTCATCGCGTGAGAAACCTTCACGCCGTTCCGCCGCGCCGCGGCGAAAAGCTCCTCACGCGTCATCTCGTGAATCTCGATCGGAAGGCGCCCGCCCCCGCCGCCCGCAGCGCCCGCGCCGCGTCGGTTCCACACCTCGCGACCCTCGCCCTCGCGCCGGGCGTCGGTGTGAAAGCGGCGCTCACCCAACTGACTCTGTTCACTCTGGTCTCGCGGCTCATGCCTCGCCGATCGGCCGTGGTTGTCGTAATTCGTCATCCCGGACTCCTCTACACACTCGCCGTCCCACGGGCCCGACCGGCGCTCCGAGCGCCGGTCATGCGGGTTGTCGACCGCACTCTTCCTTCGTGTGGAACTCTTGGTCTCGGGGATGAAGGCCGGGTGATCCGCGCGTGAATCTCCTTTCATTCGATCCGGACGCCGATCGGATAGGCGTTGCCGAATCGTTCACGCAGCAGCGCCAGCCAGGCGCGGTTCAACCGCTCCGTCGCGCCCCCATCTTCACCCCAGGCCGACAGCCACAGCCAGATCGTGGGCCCCTTGGCCGGGTCGCACGACTCGATATCGATCCGCATGATCGCGTGATCGAGATTGTCGATGCGCAGACACAGGTACATATCGGACCTCTGGGCCCGCACCTCGCCCGTCAGCCGCACCCCGCCACCACCTCCCCCCCCGGCGCGCAGCGTCACATCGAACCGATCCCCCGTTGTCAGCCCGGCCAGCGTGCCCCGCTCGACCAGCGCCCCGGGGGCCAGCAGCCGCGCAAACGCCTCTTTCCCCGAGACGCCGTCCAGCCGGCTCCGCACATGCGCCACATGCCGCTTCTCACCCCGGTGATGGTCGAGGTAGGTCTTGAGCGAATGGAGCTCGAAGTCCCACCCGCGCACCGTGCCGTCGTACATCGCGTCCCACTCGGCGCCGGCGGAGAACCCGTGGTGCACCATCCGCAGCACCGTGTCCGATCCCTTCGAGTCGAGGTAGAAATCCACCACGCTCGGCGTCGGCTGATCGTGCTCGTGCACGCCCCATTGCCACGACACGCGCTTGTTCGGCTCCCACACCCTGATCGGCATGTCGAACTGGTACTCGTTGCGCCACGAGGTGAACACCGAGCCGCCCGCCCCCGGCTTCACACGCGCCTCCAGCGGGAACCACGACGCCAGCCCGTCCGCCGTGCACAGCGCCTCCCACACCGCCTCCACCGGCGCATGAATCGTCAGCTCCGCCGTGATCGGCGCCCGCGTCGTTTCAACCGCTTTGCTCATGATGTCTACTCCCGAGATGGGGGGTGGGGGGGTGATTGATCGCGGCCCGACGCCTCGTCGTCCGCTTCCTGTTTCGTGATCGCCGGGTACGCGCCGATGACAAAGCGGAACAGCCGCCCCCCGTCATCGACCTTCGCGCCCCACGCGTCCCGCCGCTCAGCGCTCTGGTGCTTGGCCGCCAGCCGCGCCACTTCGTTCGACAACTCCTCGGTGAACGCGCCCAGCGCCTTGGCGCTGGCGAACCGCAGGTCCGTGTGCAGCGTGAAGGTCGCCAGCGGCTTGCCCGCCCGCCGCGCCCGCCGGCTCAGCACCGCCAATTCGCGGATCGTTCGCGCGGCCACCGCCACCAGGTACGCCCACGAGAACCGGTCCGGCGCGACCTCGCCCTCGCCGCCGACACCCAGCGCGCCCAGCGCCGCGGGGTCAACCAGGTAGTGCGCCGCCGTGGCCCGCACCAGCCGCTCGGTGCAGTTCCCCCTTCGCCGCTCCCCGACGAACTCCACCAGCCCGAGCCGCTCGAGCTCCCGCAGGTGGTAGTTCACCTTCTGCCGGCCCATCCCCAGCCCGCGCGCCACCGAGGCGCTCGACCCCGGCTCCGCCAGCGCCTCCAGCAGCCGCCTCCGCTGCGGGTCCAGCAGCGCCATCGCCGCGGCCGGGTCGCTCATCAGCCCCACCGCAGCCCGCTCGCCCGCCAACGCCCTCGCCGGTCCGCCCTCGTCCATGCCGACAATCTACACCGACAAATTGGATTGTCCAAGAAAAATCTGGTTGTCGGCTAGCCCCCGCCTCCTCCGCCCACCCCGTCGCCCGGATACAGTCGCGGCAGAGCCATGACCGAGCCGAAGAAATCCATCATGCGGTCGCTCGGCGAGTTCGTCGGGCATGTCGTCAAGGGCGTCCGCACCGATGTCGAACGCGACCGCAAGGTCCTCCGGCGCGAGGTCGAAGAGGAAACCCGAAACACCGACGCCGGACGCGTCACCATCCGACGGACCACCATCGAAGAGGTCGAGATCGACCGCTCAACCCCCGCCGCGGATCCACCCGGCGGCGGCACAGGAGATCAGCCGTGAGGCAGCAGGAGCGCAAGGGATCGCGTCGGGCCGGGGCCAGAGGGTTGTTCATCGCGATGGCGCTCGTGGGCGCGGCATCCGCCGGCGGCTGCGCGGATCACCCGAGCGTCCGCCCGTCGGGTCTGACGATGTTTGGGCTGCCGCCGACGCTCATTATTCGCAATGAGTCGGCCGCGCCCGTCCGGGTGTTCCCATGGATGGGCCGGCTCGACGGCATGAGCGAAGCGGGGGCGTCGGGCTTCCGCGAGAAGGCGGTCTTCGATGTCCCCCCCGGCGAGACCCGCCGCGTAGGGCTGGGTGTGCCGAACTGGCCGACCGCCGCGCAGGACGCCATCGTCCGCGTCGGCATCCTGGACCTGGGCGTCGGTGCCGGGCCGTACCCGACGGTCGAGGAGTACGCGCAGTTCACCCGCTGGTTCGAGTTCGAGCAGCCCCACCCCTATGACCTCCGCATCAGCGGCACGGGCGGCAAATCAGCGCCCGAGGGCGAAGCGGGCGCGCTGGAGTTCGAGTCTCTCGGCGAGGGCGCACTCATCGAACTCGCCGGCGGCGGGGAATAGTGGCCGACTTCTCACGAACCCTCCCGGCTCCATCGGTGACTCACTGCCCGTCCGCTACTATCTTCCGGACACTACTAAGGGAGGTCTTCATGAATCGCGGAATTCAGGTGGGCGCCACACTGGCGTGGTGTGTGGGGCTGGCGGCGACCACCGCGGGCGGATCGACCTATCAGTACGATGATGACAAGGAGTTAATGCCCATTGCTCTCATCGATTGCGATGTC
>CAZSLT010000233.1:797-3466 GCA_964607595.1 uncultured Phycisphaeraceae bacterium | reverse complement strand
GGGGGGGGGGGGGGGGGGCGGGGGGGGGGGGGGGGGGGGGGGGGGGCGGGGGGGGCGGCGGCGGGGGGGGGGGGGGGGGGGGCCGGCGACCCGGTATGGGTGGGGTATCCGCACGCGCGGCGTGAGATGGTCAAGGAGGTGGTGTTCCTGCTGCCGGTGATGGCGGCGGCCGCGGGCGGGTGGTTCGCGGGCGAACGGATGGGGGTTTTTGCGGATCCGGCGCTGTGGCTGGCGGCGCTGGGCGGTTCGGTGGGCGGGCTGATCGTGGGCGGCGGGCTGGTGTGGGCGGTGCGGATCCTGGGGTCGCTGGCGTTCGGCAAGGAGGCGATGGGGCTGGGGGATGTCCACCTGATGGCGGGGGTGGGCGCGGTGGTGGGCGCGGTGGACCCGGTGCTGGCGTTCTTCACGGCGCCGTTCCTGGGGATCGCGTGGGCGGTGGGGAGCGTGTTCCTGGGGCGGTGGTTCAAGCGGGAGGGGACGGCGCTGCCGTACGGGCCGCATCTGGCGGCGGCGACGGTGCTGGTGGTGCTGTGCAAGCCGGGGTACGAGTCGCTGCTGACGGCGATCGCGGGGCGCGGGATCGACCTGCCCTGAGTCGGCCGGGCGTGCGCGCTTGTGGAGCGGGGCGACTTTGTTCAGAATGCGTGCAGGGTCGTGTTTGCGGCACCAATTCATTCAAGGAGGAATGCGGCATGCTGCGGAATCGGATGATGGATCGTGCCGGGGGCGCGCTGAAGGCGGCGTCTCTGGCGGTCGGGCTCGCGTTGGCGTCGGGGTTGCTCGGCGGCTGCGCGAACAAGGGCGGCGGGGATGCGCAGGCGCTCCGCGATGAGAACACCTCGCTGCGCGAGCAGCTGACTCAGCTCGAGAACGCGCTGGACACCTGCGAGGAGCGCAACGCGGGCCTGATCTCGGATCGGGACGCGGCGGTCGCGGAGGCGGATCGCCTGCGCGGCAGCTCGGGGTCGCGTGTGACGGGCTTCGACGGGATCAGCGGGGTCTCGGTGTCGCAGCGCGGCGGCGAGATTGTTGTTGATATCGCGGGCGATGTGCTGTTCGACTCGGGGCAGGTGACGCTCAAGAACAGCGCCAAGAAGACGCTGGACCAGGTGGCCGAGGTGCTGCGTTCGCGGTACGGCTCGAACCAGGTCCGGATCGCGGGTCATACGGACAGCGACCCGATCCGCAAGAGCCAGTGGAAGACGAACGAGCGTCTGAGCGCCGAGCGTGCGCTGGCGGTCGAGGAATATCTCTCGACGCGCGGCATGGACAAGGACCGGATGTACATCGCCGGATACGGCGCGGCCGCGCCCAAAGGCGACAAGTCCACGAGCCGGCGCGTCGAGATCGTGGTTCTGGCCTCGGGCAGCTGAGGCGCGCGTGGCGGGGGTGCGATGCGGCTGACGACGCCGATCGAGGAAGTTCCCGGCGTCGGCGTTGATCGCGGCGCGGCGTTCCGGCGGCTCGGCATCCCGTCGGTGGCGCACCTGCTGTACCACATCCCCTCGCGCTACGAGCATGAAGAAGCAGAGACGACGATCGACCGGCTCATGGCCGGTCGCGTCGTTTCCACGCGCGGCGAGATCGTTGAGACGAAGGTGGTGAACTTCGGCAAGGCGCCGCGGTTCCTGGCGGCGCTGCAGGACCCGACGGGGACGGCGGAGCTGGTGTGGTTCCACCAGACTTATCTGAAGAGCAAGATCCATCCCGGCATGCAGGTGCGTGTGCAGGGCAAGGCGAAGTCGATCCGGGGTCGGGTGCAGATCTCGAACCCGCTGTGGCGGCGGGTGGACGGCGAGGGGCCCGGGCCGGCGGCGATCGAGGCGCGCTTGCGCCCGGTGTACCCGGCGAGCGAGGAACTGCCGAGCAAGGTGATCGAGGAGGCGGTGGGCGCGGTGCTCGTGGAGGCGTCGGCGCTGATCGAGGATCATCTCGATGAGGCGTACCGGCGTGAGCGCGGGCTGGTGGCGCTGGACGCGGCGTACCGGATGGTGCACCGGCCGGGGAGCGAGGCGGAGGCGGAAGAGGCACGGCGGCGGCTGGTGTACGACGAACTGCTGCTGTTGCAGCTGGCGATGCGGATGCGGCGCGAGCAGGTGCGGCTGACGCGGCACGCGCCGGCGCTGCGGTGGAGCGAGGCGATCGACCGGCACATCCGCGCGCGGTTTCCCTTTGCGCTGACTGCGGGGCAGGACGAAGTGATCGCAGAGATCCGGGCGGACCTGCAGCGGCAGACGCCGACGAGCCGGTTGATCCAGGGGGATGTCGGATCGGGCAAGACGGTGGTGGCGCTGTACGCGATGCTGATGGCGGTGGCGTCGAAGCACCAGGCGGCGCTGATGGCGCCCACGGAGCTGCTGGCCGAGCAGCACTTCGCCTCGATCACTTCGGTGATGGAGGGGTCGAAGGTGAAGATGGCGCTGCTGACGGGGTCGGTGGAGGAGGATGAGCGGGCGCGGGTGGTGGCGGGGATCGCGTCGGGTGAGATAGATCTTGTGGTGGGGACGCACGCGCTGCTGACGGAGTCGGTGCGGTTCGTGTCGCTGGGGGTGGCGGTGATCGACGAGCAGCACCGCTTCGGCGTGCATCAGCGGCTGGCGCTGAGGGAGAAGGCGGGGGACGCGTCGAGCATGCCGCACACGCTGGTGATGACGGCGACGCCGATCCCG
>CAZSLT010000233.1:0-787 GCA_964607595.1 uncultured Phycisphaeraceae bacterium | reverse complement strand
CGCGGACGCTGGCGCTGACGGTGTTCGGCGATCTTGATGTGTCGACGCTCAAGGGCATGCCGCCGGGGCGGAAGCCTGTCAAGACGCGGGTGGTGTCGCCGGATGATGCCCCGGGTGTGTACCGGGAGCTGCGCGAGCGGGTGGAGCGCGGGCAGCAGGGGTATGTGGTGGTGCCGGCGGTGGAGGCGGGGGAACTGAAGGATGTGCGCTCGACGGTGGAGCGGCTGGAGCGGGCGGGGGGAGCGCTGGAGGGCGTGCGGATCGCGGGGGTGCACGGGCGGCTGAAGCGGGCGACGCGCGAGACGATCATGGAGCGTTTTCGCGCCGGGACGATCAAGGTGCTGGTGGCGACGACGGTGATCGAGGTGGGCGTGGATGTGCCCAACGCGACGATGATGGTCATCGAGCACGCGGAGCGGTTCGGGCTGGCGCAGCTGCACCAGTTGCGGGGTCGGGTGGGGCGCGGGTCGGCGAAGTCGGAGTGCGTGCTGATCGGTGATCCATCGACGCCGGAGGCGAAAGCGCGGCTGCGCGCGGCCGCGACCACGGCGGATGGGTTCAAGCTGGCTGAGAAGGACCTTGAGCTGCGCGGTCCGGGCGAGATGGCCGGGGCGCGGCAGGCGGGTGCGGCGCCGTTCCGCCTGGCGGAGTTCCCGCGGGACATGGAGCTGCTTCTGCTGACGCGGCGGGACGCGGGGGCGTGGATCGAGCGGTCGGCGCGGCTGGAGGGCGAGGGCGAGGCGCTGCTGCGGAGCCGGTTGATGAAGGCGCACGGCGAGGCGCTGGG